>CANEVO010000080.1 GCA_947442255.1 Opitutia bacterium | reverse complement strand
TACCACGCCATGGCGACGGTGCACGATATCTTCACCGCCGTGGAGAAGGGCGAGACGGACTACGCGGTCATCCCGATTGAGAACTCAACCGAAGGGTCGGTGCGCGAGGCGCTCGACAGCTTCGTGGAGAGCGATCTCAAGATCGTCGCGCAGATCTACCTCGAGATCAGCCATGCGCTGATCTCGAAATCGCCGCTCGAGTCCATCGAGCGGGTGTACTCGAAGGATCAAGCGCTCGCCCAATGCCGCCACTGGCTGCAGCGCCACCTGCCGCATGCGCAACTGATCGACGCCCCGAGCACCTCGCGCGCCGTGCAGCGGGCCAAGGAAGAGGCGGGGACCGCCGCGGTGGCGGGAGAACTTGCGGCCGAGCATTATGGCGTGCCGGTCGTCGAGCGAAACATCCAGGACAGGGCGGACAACACCACGCGTTTTTTTGTCATCGGTCGCAAGCCCTCCGGCCCGGTCGGCGGCGGCAAGGACATCACGAGCCTCCTCGTGTCGCTCGGCGACGAGGCGGCTTCGCACTCCGGTGCGCTCCTGAAGATGCTGATGCCGCTGGCGGAGCGGGGCATCAATCTCTCGAAGATCGAGTCGCGGCCGAGCAAGAAGCGCCCGTGGGATTACTTCTTCTTCCTCGATGTGACCGGCCATTACGAGGACGAGAACATGCGCGCCGCGATCGCTGAGCTGCGCAAGTTCTGTCCGTTGGTGAAGTGGCTGGGCAGCTATCCGTCGGCAAGCTGAACCGGGCGTGAGTAAGCCGGCTGGAGACGAGGTAGCATGGGTCTTCAGACCGTTGACGTGGGATCGAATTAAATTTCACGGGTCGGGAGACCCGTGCCACTTCCGTGCCCAGCAGGCAGTGCCTCTGGTTCCGACTACTTCCGAAATACCAGATAGAGCCCCGCCACGACACCCCCGACGAACACAAGGGCACCGATAAAGTAGAGCAGGCAGCCCTTCCGGATGTCGGTTTGGAGCGCGGCGGGTGCCACGCGATATTGTTCGAGAATCTCGTCGGCATCGTCGGCCCGGGCATCCGCTGCCGGGGCGATCACCGGAGCAGATGCCGCGAGCGGCAGGCGGCGCACCGTGGTCGGAGGTGCCGGGATTGAAGGTGCCAGGAGGGGGGGCTTGAGGATCGGCAGCGCCGTGAGGGCCGGGGAAGCCGAGTTCGAGGCCTTGGCGATTTCTCGATCCAGCCACGCGAGGTGCTCCTGCAAAAGCGCCCGCTGGCGAAGGAGTTCGGCGAGGCGGTCGGCCATGGCGGGACGGTGACAACTGGAAGGAATCGGGCAAGCTTCGGAAAGGTGCGCGGCCTCCGGCCAACAAAAAGGGCCGGTCTTGCGACCGGCCCTGGGAAATGAGTTCGAAGAACGACTTAGGCCGTGACGACCGAGACGCTGCGATGCGCCTTGTCGTACTTGATCGTGCCGTCCTTCAACGCGAAGAGCGTCCAATCGCGGCCGGTGCCGACATTCTTGCCCGCATGCAGCTTGGAGCCGCGTTGCCGGACGAGGATATTACCAGCGATGGCGACCTGGCCGCCAAACATCTTGATGCCCAGCCTTTTTGAATGGCTGTCGCGGCCGTTGCTCGATGTGCCCTGACCTTTCTTATGCGCCATGACGAATAGTCTCCTTAAGCGTTAATCGATTCGATTTTGATGACTGAAAGCTCTTGGCGATGACCACGTTTCCGCTCCATGCCCTTGCGTTTCTTCTTCTTGAACACGATGACCTTATCACCGCGCTTGTTCTCCAGAATTTTGACCGACACGGTGGCGCCGGGCAGGGTTGGGGTGCCAACCTTGAAATTCTCGCCTTCGCCCGTGGCGAGGACTTCCTTGATTTCAACCGTCGAGCCCTTTTCGGTGCCCGGGTAACGGTTGACGGTCAAAATGTCGCCCTCGGTCACAGTGAACTGCTGGCCTTGGGTCTTGATGGTCGCTTTCATAAATAAAACTGCGGAATAAGCGGTTTCGTGGAAATGAACGCAAGGATTATTTCCCCTTTTCCTCCACGGAGAAGCGGGTTCACGGCCAGGTTCCAATTTCTCCAGCTGGCCTGCGACACCCTTCACGGCCGCTGTTTCTCGGCGCGGTAAAAGACGTGGTTCACGAGAAATCCCAGTCCGAACACGCCGCTGAGCGTGCGGATGTTTCGCA
This sequence comes from Opitutia bacterium, assembly GCA_947442255.1. The sequence goes on along the minus strand of CANEVO010000080.1, from coordinate 3,014 downwards.
TCGCGCCGAAGACCATCGTGAGCGGCTGCGCTTGCGGTTCGTGCACCCGCAGCAGCAGCAGGCAGCCGGATAACGAAAGGATCGGCATCAAGAGAAAGCACGTGTGGTAAATGGCGAGGGCATCCGACCAGCGTCCGAGGGCCCACGTCAAAACGTTGCCTCCAATGATCGGCGCCGCCGCCGCGACCAGCGAGGTGATGGCGAGATTGGTTCCGATCGCGAGATTCTTGGCCTGGCGCGGAATCAGCCGGAGCAGAATCGTGAACTGACCGAGGATGAAGCCCGCACCGGTGGCGCCGCCGCCGATCCACATGCCGTAGAGCAGCCAACTGTTGTCCGGCGTCAGGATGGTCCAGGTCCAGGTGGTCGCCTGCCAGAGGATCATGGAGACCACCATCACCGACTTGTTGCCATAGCGGTCGAGGAGCAATCCCCACGCGGGCAACGAGAGCGCACCGGTGAGTTGGGCGATCGTCGAAAGAATGCCGACGTCGAAGGCCGACAGCCCGATCTGCTCGAACATGAAGATGTGGTAGAACGGTCCGAAACAGTTGGCGGCGAAAGACCAGACCGCGCCGAACGCGATGAACACGAGGAACGATTTCGATTCCCAGACCGTCCGGGCCTGGTCCCGCAGCGGCAGCGGCGGACTGACGGCGTGACGTCGCGCCCGCGTCGGGCTAAGCCACTGCCAGCGCAGCGAAAAAATCCGCAGCAGGACCGCGCCCGCGATGATGTATTGGAAAACGCGAATGGCGTAGCCGCCCTGCACCAGGGCCCAGCCGGTCGCGAGGAGGAAGACGGTCGTCGAGATCTGCGTCATGCCGTTGCGGCGGCCGAAGAATTTCCCGCGCAGCCGGTAGGGTACCCATTCCTGAATCCACGCGTTCCACGTCACACCAGCGATCGCGCCGAAGCAGCTCGTGACGAGAAACCAGACGATGATCATCTGCCCCGCGCGATTCGGGTCGTCCCGCGGGATCCAGGGGAGCATGATCCCGAGCACGACCCACGAAAGGAGATGCAACGTGGCCGCGGAGATCGAGATGGTCTTCGGCGGCTTCCAGCGCGCGAGAAACGAGGCGACAAAGATCTGGAGGAAGTTGCCGACGAACGGCAGCGCGCAGATCAGGCCGATGGTCGTCTTCGGCAGGACAAAGGCCTTCGCCACGAGCGTCGTCATGAACACGTTCACCGGCAGCGACATGGTCACGAGCGGCATGGCCATGATGCCCTCGGCGGTGCACAGCCGCAGCGAACGGAGCAGATCCCGCTTGTGTTCGAGCGCGGTGGTACGTGCGGTGCTCGCGTTCACCGGAAGTCGAGCCCGGCACTGCTTTGCACCGGGAACGATGCCATGGTCAAAGGTGACATGGCAGACTGATGGAGGAAAACGGGCGTGATACGCACCTCAAAAAACTGAATTCAGGGATCAAAGCGAAACTGTTCCAGCGGAAGAACGCCCTGGCCCTGGCGCGCTGGTTGCTTGGCAAGCACCTGGCGCTGCGCTGGCCGGACGGTCGCGAGGAGGCCCGGTTGATCACCGAGACTGAGGCGAAGCTCTGGCGATTCGTGCTGGCGTCGCGGCCTGATCAAACGGACGGGCGGAGCGACTGAAGTTCGGCCCGGACATCCTCCACGGCAATCGCTGCCATTTCTGGCCCGCGGCGCAGGACGCGCACGGGCGATGCGGGCGGAGCCCAAAGCGAAGGATCAGTCGGACCAAACAGCAGCAGGCAGGGGATTCCCGTCGCGGCGGCGAGATGACTGATGCCGGAGTCGTGTCCGAGAAACAGCGCGCAGCGGGCCAACTGTGCAACCAAGGTTTCCAGGGGCAGGTTAATCGCGGGCACGACGCGTGGATCGGTCAGCAGCGCCGTGAGGGCGGGTCCGCGGGCCTCGAGTTCGGCCTCGCCGAGGATCACGGTGATGGGGCCGGGCAGCGCCACGGTGGCCTCCCGCCAGCGTTCGAGGGGCCAGTTCTTTCGCGCCGAACCGCTGCCGGGGTGCAGGGCAACGCCGATGGGCGAGGTTCCGGCGACCGCGACGTCGCTGGCCAAGGGTTGGAGCGGAAACCAAGGCGCGACGTCACCCAGGTCGAACGCGCGCAGGGCAGCCGCATAGTGCGCCGCCGCGGGGGCGAGGGTGGGCATGGCCGGCCAGGTCAGAAAGACTTGATCAGCGCGGCGTGGAAAGTGCCGCGGCAGGTCCGCGTCAGGATCCGGCCAATAGTTCAGGACGAGATCGAAGCTGGTGAGCCAGGTTGCCATCGGCTCGGTCAAAGGTGCGCCCCCAAAGAGGGCCGACCAGCGCGCCTCGTGCTGCGAGTGCACCGCATCGATCAGGCCCCGCGCCCGGGCCAGTTCCGCGGCGCGGGCATTTCCGGCCAACTCGATCCTTGCCTCCGGCCAGCGCCGGCGCAGGAGCGCGAGCGTGGGCAGCGTGACGATAAAGTCGCCGAGGGCGCCGCCCCTAAGGACGAGAATTTTTCGCATCCGGAACGGGTGAACTTCCGCTGGCCGCCGGGTTCGCCGCGGTCGCGGGAGCCGGTGGGGTGCCGAGTTTGGTGCCCGGCTTTTCATAGAAGTCCAGCGTCGCGGTGCCGGTGCCGATGTTGAACTCCACGTCGAAGCGGACGGGCAGCCGTTGTTCGTCCTGCGAGATCCAGACGCGTACCGAGCTGCCGCGCTTGAACATGCCCTTGGGCGGCGCCTTCTCCATCCGCGGCTCCAGCACGAGGGTGTTGAATTTGCCGAGCGGGGTCCACAGTTCCTCGTACCGCGTCGCGTGAATCGTCAGCTCATAGAAATCGTCGTCGAACAGCACGAGCGCATCGCGGGACTCGCCCGGCTTCAGGTTCCAGGTCCGGGTCTGGAGCAGGGCAAGGATTAAGTCCGAGGGATCGCCCGCCGGCATCGGGAGATTTGTCGGTTCCTGGCTGTCCTTCGCGGAATACGCGGCGGTCCGCGCGGCGTGGTCGAAGGCGACGTGGTGCTCCTTCACCTTGTCCTTGC
>CANEVO010000079.1 GCA_947442255.1 Opitutia bacterium | reverse complement strand
GTCTCCTCGAAACCGCACCAGAGATTCATGATCTGCACGGCCTGGCCCGAGGCGCCCTTCACAAGATTGTCCTCGGCGGAGGTGAGAATGAAATTGCCGGTGCGCGGATCGAGGACCCCCGAAAGATCGATGCGATTGGTCCCGATCGTGTGCGCCGTGTCCGGGGTCTCGCCGCTGGGCAGGACCTGGACAAAGGGCGACGACCCGTAGGCCGCCCGCCACGCCGCATACGCCTGCTCGATGGTCGCGCCGGGACTCGCGGGGACGGTGATCGTCGTCGCGATGCCACGACGCATCGGCGCGAGGTGGGGATTGAACTGGATGATGGTCGGCGCCCCGGTGTGCACCGCGAGCTGCTCCTCGATTTCGGCGAGGTGCCGGTGCTTCACCAACCCGTAGGCCTTGAGGCTCTCGGCGCGCTCCACGAAGAGGTACATCTCGTCGACCTTCTTGCCGGCGCCACTCACGCCGCTGCAGGAGTTCACGACGATGTGTTCGCGCGTGACGAGGCCGGCCCGCAGCAGCGGCACGAGCGGCACGAGGACGCTCGTCGGATAACAGCCGGGCGCGGCCACCAGCTTGGTCTCCGTCTTCCAGGCCGGCGGCGTAAGCTCGGGCAGGACGAAACGGGCCTGCGGGAGCAATTCGGGCGCCTGGTGCTCGCCGTAGTACTTCTGGTAGGTGGCGAGGTCCGCGATCCGGAAGTCCGCGCTCAGGTCGATGACCCGCTTGCCCGCGGGCACGAGGGCGCGCGCGTAGGTCGCCGCGGCGCCATGCGGCAGCGCGAGGAAGAACAGATCGATGTCGCTGCGGGCAAGCGCCGTGGGATCCGAATCCGTGAACGTCAGGCCGCCGTCGGCACCGCGCACGGCGGGAATCACGGCGGCGAGCGGCTTGCCGGCATGGGTGCGCGACGTGACCGCGGCGAGCGTCACCCGCGGGTGCCGCAGCAGAATCCTGACCAGGACTTCACCCGAATAACCGGAGGCGCCGACGATGCCGACTTTCATGAGGAGGAAAACACGTGGAAGCCCGCCCGTCGCGCAACGAAAAATAAAATGGCCCGCTCGTTTCGGAGCGGGCCATCAGGGCGAGTCAGGCTGTAACCCTAGTCCGGATTAGAAGCTGAGCGAGTAGTTGATCGAAGCAACCCCGCGAACCGCCTGCAGCGTGTTGGACGCCTGCGGCGCGTTGCCCTGCTTGAATTTGTTGCCCCAACCCTCGTGGTAGGCCCAGCCGAGGCTCAGCTTCGACGTCGTCGAAATCTGGAAGGGAATCGAGAAACCGGCGCTGAAGTAGTTACCCCAGTTCTTCACCTTCGGAGAAGTGTCCTTCGCGACGTCGGTCAGCTTGTACGTGCCGAAGGTGGCGAAGAGATCGACGGTGACGCCGAGGCTGGCCAGAGCCACCGAGTTCGAACCGCTGATTTCCCAGGTCGGACCAGCGAGCGTCAGGTCGTAATAGACCTTCGGGGTCAGCTTGACGCCGGAGATCGTATAGTTGAGCGCGACACTCGGCTCGAACGTGGCTTTGTGTACCAAGTTCGAGAGGTTCGGATAGAAGTAATAGGTGAAGCCGGGGACGAAGGTGAGATTATCACCCAAGGTCGTGGTGTAGGAACCGTAGAAATCAATCTCCGGATCGGATACGCCCGGGATGCGACCGGACAGCGGCTTGCTCGCCCAGATGCCCAGGGCCAAGCCGCCACCCGCCATGCCGCCAACCTCCAGCGACGGCTGGAGGCTCAAGCCGCCGAGGCGCTGGCCACGGAACATATATTGGGAAACGGTGGCGACGCTGGCCGTCACCGTCGGCGCGTTGACCGTGGCGCCCGCCTGGGCCCGGACGTTCACCGCACCCATGCTAAGAGCACCCGCGAGGGCGATAAGGAGTATCTTGTTCATAGTTTTATTTCTGAAATGGCTGATAATCGATGAGAGCAATCACATCCCTACTAGCAAGGGCGAGGCCAAACGCACAGAAGTTTTTCAATGATTTTCCCGAGGGAGTAAATGTCATTTTGCTTCCGGCTGCGCCTCGCCGCCGACGAAAACGTGGAGCCAACCCGACAGGGCAGGTCGGGACACGTTGCCCGTCAGCACCCCATCAATTAGGGAGGTGTGGTAGATTATTACGCGGCGCCTTGTGCGGAAGTCCCAACTTTATCCATGCAGATCATCTCCCATCCCATAGAAGCGCCTGACGCCTCCCTGCCGGAGGTGGCGCTGATGGTCGAGCGGCTCACCGCCGCCCAACGTAGCTGGCGCGGGAAAGCCGCGGACGGGATGGAATTTAAGTTCGCGCTGGCGAAGCCCCTCCAGCACGGCGCCGCGTTCTGGCAGACGAGTGCGGCCCGTTACGTCATCGAGCAGCGCCCGGAGCCGGTGGTGGAAGTATCCCTCGATCTGGCGCCTTCCGCCGCAGCGGGCATCGGCTGGGCGATTGGCAACCTGCACCTCGAACTCTCCGCAGAACCAGGGCGCCTGCTCGCCGCCGACACACCCGCCGTGCGCGAGTTGCTCGACCGGCTGAAGGTGCCGTACACAAGAACCACCGCCGTTTTCCGCCCCGGACGCTTTGCCCGCGGCCTCCATGCTTCGCACGAACTCGGAAGTAGTCACACGCATTGAGGGGCCGGCCGGATTTGCGGGCTCCTGAAGACGAGCGATCCCTCTTGCCAGACCGGAAGCGACGCTCGCCGAATCCTGGCCGGCTACTTCCGCGGATTATCCGCGGGCCTGCGCAAGCTTTGAAGGCGGGTCCGCCGGGCGCCGAGTACGGACACCAGCACCCAGGCAGCGACGCCCACGACGACGGCGCAGCCGAGCGTGGCGACAGGATGGGCGGCGAGGTGCTCGAAATCCCACGTCACTTCATGGCCGTCGTGCCCCGGATGCGCGGAGGCCACGGTGGCAAAGGCGAGGCAGGCAACGGGCAGGAGGGTGGCGCGGACGGGGGCGAGGTTCATGGGCTCAGGTTTAGCATGAGATGTTCCAGCCTCGGCCAAGGCCAACAAAAAAGCCGCCCGCGGATGCGGACGGCTTTGAAAATGGGGTTTGCCCGGGAGGACGAAAGGCGGGAGCGAACTCAGCGCTTCGAGAACTGGAAGCGCTTGCGGGCGCCGGGCTGGCCGGGCTTCTTACGCTCTTTCTGACGCGGGTCGCGCTTGATGTGACCGGCCTTCTTGAGGGCGGGACGCAGCTCGGCATTCATCTTCTGCAGCGCGCGGGCGATGCCGTGGGCCACCGCGCCGGCCTGGCCGGCGACGCCGCCACCCGCCACATTGACGGTGACGTCGATTTTTTCGCGCATATCGACCGTCACCAGCGGGGCGTAAGCCTGCTTGGAGAAGTTTTCGTGCGAGAAGTAATCGTCGAATTCGCGGCCGTTACAGGACAGCTTGCCGGTGCCTTCAGCAATACGGACGCGAGCGGAGGAAGTCTTGCGACGACCGGTGGCGACGAAAATGGTGGCGGGGGATGCAGCGCTCATGGTCGATCAGGATCAGACGGAGAATTTCTGGGGGCTGTTGGCCTCGTGCGTATGGGTCGCACCGGCGAACACGCGCAACTTCTTCAACATCGTGGCCGCGATGCGATTCCGGGGCAGCATGCCCTTGACCGCGTGCTCGATGATGAACTCGGGATGCCGCTCGCGCATGACCGTGGTCTTGCGATAGCTCTCACCGCCGACAAAGCCGGAGAAGAACATGTACTCGTTCTGCACCTCTTTCTTGCCGGTCAGCACAACCTTGCTGGCATTGATGACCACAACGTAGTCCCCGGTATCAACCGATGGCGTGTAGATGGGCCGATGACGGCCGCGGATGAGGTTGGCTGCTTTGACGGCGAGACGACCGAGCGGAACCCCCTCGGCATCGATTAGATGCCACTTGGGTTGCACCGTCTCCTTCTTGGCGAGGAACGTTTTCATGCGGAAAAGAGGCCAAGGCGTAAAGTTTGCCCAAGGCCTGTCAACCGAGTTTTCCGCCGGGGCAGGTAATTCTTTTTCCCTCATCCGCTGCCCAGCCTCCGTTCTTGTTTCCCCCTGTCAATGTGTGAACCTAGGCCATGACCTCGCAGGTTCACCTTCCTCTCCTGGCCGCCGGGTTCTTCGGCCTGACCGGCGTTGCACTCGGTGCGCTTGGGACCCACGCCATGGCTGCGACCCTGGCCGAGCGCGGCATGAGTCCCGCGTGGGAAACTGCGTCCCTCTATCACCTCTTTCACGCGCTGGCACTCCTGGGAGCCGCGGTCTGGCTCCGCACCAGCATGGGCGCGGCGGCAAGGCGCTTCGTCTGGGCCACCCGCTGCTGGAGCGTCGGCATATTCCTATTCTCGGGCTCGCTCTACGGGCTGGCCTTGGGCGGGCCGCGTTGGCTCGGGCCGATCACCCCTCTCGGGGGACTCGCCCTGATGGCCGGGTGGCTGTTCGTCATCGCCGTCGCTTTCGTGCCCGAGGACTGACGAATGCTCCCGGCCTTGGAATTGCCCGCGGATTTGCGCGCCATGCTCGAGGCCGTGCGTCGGGTGGGCCGTCCCCGCCTAGTGGGTGGTGGCGTGCGCGATTGGCTGATGGGAATTCAGCCCAAGGATTTCGACCTCGAAGTCGCTGGGGTGGATTTCGAGACGTTGCACCGGGCGCTGATTCCGTTCGGCTCCACCGATGTAGTCGGGCGCAGCTTTGGGGTCATCAAGGTGAGGAGCCGCGCCGCGCAGGGCGGCGAATACGATTTCAGTCTGCCGCGCCGCGAATCGAAAACCGGCGCCGGCCATCGCGGCTTTGCGGTTGAGCCCGATCCCGGCCTCTCGGACGCCGAGGCAGCGGCGCGGCGCGACTTCACGGTCAACGCGATTGCCCTCGATCCCTTTTCGCAGGAACTGATCGATCCGCACGGCGGGAGCCGTGACCTGCAGGCGCGGATACTGCGGCACACCGGGCCGGCGTTCGTGGAGGATCCGCTGCGGGTGCTGCGGGCCTTCCAGCTCGCCGCGCGTTTCAATTTCACCCTGGCGCCTGGGACCGCCGCGCTCTGTCGCGAGATCGCCGGGACGTTTGCCGAGTTGCCGGTCGAACGCGTCTGGGGCGAATGGGAGAAATGGGCCACCAAGGCGACCAGGCCAGCGAGGGGACTCGCGGTGCTCGAGGAAACCGGCTGGCTGCGGCACTTCCCGGAAGTGGCCGCGCTGCGCGGAACGCCGCAGGAACCGGAATGGCATCCCGAAGGAGATGTCTTCACCCACACGCAGTTCTGCCTGGACGCACTCGTGCTCCTGCCGGAGTGGCCGGTCGCCGAGGCCGGTCGCCGCCGGATCCTGATGTTCGCCGTGCTGGCGCACGATTTCGGCAAACCGGTCACGACCGTGCGCGCGGAGAAACGCGGCCAGATGCGGTGGACCAGTCCCGGCCACGAGCCGGGAGGCGGTCCCATCGCGGAAGCCTTCCTGCGCCGGATCGGGGCGCCGCTGGAACTCG
>CANEVO010000078.1 GCA_947442255.1 Opitutia bacterium | reverse complement strand
CCCGCTGGCCGCGTGCAGGATTTCCGCCACGGCTGTCTTGCCGGTGCCGTTCTCGCCTAGCAGCAGGACCGGGGTGCGGACGGTGGCGAGCTTCTTGACCTGGGAAATCAGCTTCGTCAGCCGCGCACTCTTGCCGATGAGCCGGCCTTCGATGTCCGTCGTCTTGCCGCCTGGCGCCAGCCCCGTGAGGGCCCGCTCCGCCTGCAATTCTCGAAACTCCAGGCCCCCTCGCATCGTCGCGATCAATTCATCCACCCGAAAAGGCTTCTGCAGGTAATCGAACGCCCCGTACTTCAGTGCCTGCACCGCACTCTCAGTGGAGGCGTAGGCCGTCATGATGATGACCACCGCGTTCGGTCATAGAGCTTCAGCTGCTTGAGCAGGGTGATGCCGTCCATCAGCTTCATGTCGATGTCGGCCAGCACGAGGTCGTACTTGTCCGCCTTGTACCGCACGAGCGCCTTCTCCCCGTCGGTGGCAAAGGACGTGGCAAATCCCGTGGGCTGGATCACGGCCTCAAGCATCTCGTGAATCGAGACGAGATCGTCGACAATGAGGACGGCGGGCATGAAGCGGGAGAAACCGGAGCGTTAGCCGTTCCGGGGACGGGAGCGCAAAATCACGGCGCTGAGGAAGAGCTTATTGCAGGCCGCCCGCGACGGCGCTGAGCTGGAAAATAGGGAGGAACATCGCCATGACGATGCCACCCACCACAACGCCCAGGAAGACAATCAGCATCGGCTCGATCGGTGAAGTCAGGGCGGACACCGTCGCTTCGCACTCCACGTCGTAAAAGTCTGCCACCTTGTTCATCATCCCGTCGACGTTACCCGTCGATTCGCCGGCCTTGACCATGTGCTTCATCATCGGCGGGAAGAAGGTGTTCGCGGCCAGCACCTCGGAAACCTGGCCACCCTAGCTGACATGCTTGGCGATTTCGTGAATTCAATCCGCATGAGTGGCCAGTCGGACTGCAGCGGCACTCCCATTGGAGCGGGCGGGGGGAATCGAACCCCCGAGACCAGTTTGGAAAACTGGAGTTTTACCATTAAACTACGCCCGCAAGACGCAGACAAAAAAGCTTCGCCTTCCCCTGCCACCGGTCAAGCCCGGTGTCGCACATCGCAACTCCATCGGGGGTCGTGCGCCCATCGCGACGGGCGCGCCTTTGATGGTGACGTTGGCACCGCGGCGGCGTAGCGACAGCCATGCGACCGACACCCCTGGGACACATTACCGCGGCATGACTCTCCGGCCAACGCCCTTCCTCTCGCTGGTCGCACCGACGTACAACGAACGCATCAATTTGGCGGCGTTCATCGGCCGGACCTCGGCGGTGTTGGACGCCCGGATGCCGGGGTCGTACGAAATCATCGTGGTGGATGACGACAGCCCGGACCTGACGTGGGAGCACGCGGCCGCGCTGGCCCGCCTTCACCCCGCCGTGAGTGTCATTCGCCGGCAGGGCCGACGCGGCCTGGCCACGGCTGTGGTCGCCGGCTGGCAGGCAGCCCGCGGCGACTGGCTGGGGGTAATCGATGCCGACCTCCAGCATCCACCGGAAATTCTATCTCCGTTGATCGATGCCGTCGCCGCCGGGGCCGATCTCGCGGTCGGCACCCGCAATGCCACGGGCGGCGGCGTCAGCACATGGAATCTGGGCCGGCGCCTGATTTCGCGCACCGCCCAGCTCCTCGCCTCGGCTTTCGTTCCCTCCGCCCGGGGCACGTCAGATCCCATGAGCGGGTTGTTCATCGTGCGCCGGACCGCGCTCCAAGTGTCAGTCTTAAAACCGATCGGATATAAGATCCTCCTGGAGGTCCTCGTGCGTGGCACGATCCAAAACATCACCGACGTCCCCTACGTCTTCGATGAGCGCCGCCACGGGCGCAGCAAAGTCACGCTCCGTGTCTACCGGGAGTATCTCGCGCACCTCTGGCAGCTCCGCCAGGCGGTTCGACGGTCCGACTAGCGGCCGTGCCGCAGCGTTTCCGGGGTCGCCAGCTCGTAGCTGATCTTGCCCTCGGCGATTTCGCGCAGGGCGGTATCTTCGGCGGAAAGCTTTTCCAGCGATTCGATCAGCGGGCGGTTGCCGCGCCGGAGCTGCTTCACGCGACGCGAAACCACGTTCACAAGAATGTTGGGGTCATCGACCACTTTCAGTGCGTCGCGCAGATAATCGTCTCTCACTTCGTTCCCTGGGTTGCACTGAATGACTGGCAATGGATGTTCATAGAATGGTGAAAAGCGTTTTACGGCCGCAGCCCTCGTCGGGGGTGCCGTGACCATCTTCCTAGCCGGCAGCCAGCGGAACACGATGTATATCGTCCTCCCGCATCCTTCGGACGGCCAAGGGATTGTCCGACCACGCCTTTAGCCCGGATATTGCCCGCCCACGCCGGTCCACCGGCGCTTCGGGCGGATTTGCCGTCGACAACCCGGCCCGCTCGCGAAGCCTTGGCGGTGCATGGGACAACTCGATCATCTCTTCGATCAGAACCGCGCTTGGGCCGACGCTATCCGGGCCACCGATGCGGAGTTCTTCCTCAAGCTGTCGCGCCAGCAGTCGCCCGAGTATCTGTGGATTGGATGCTCGGACAGCCGCGTGCCGGCGAACGAGATCGTGAACCTGCTCCCCGGCGAGCTCTTCGTGCATCGCAACATTGCGAATGTCGTCGTGCACACCGACCTCAACTGCCTCTCCGTGATGCAATTCGCGGTCGATGTGCTGAAGGTCAAACACATCATTGTCTGCGGCCACTACGGCTGCAGCGGCGTGCGCGCCGCGTTGCGCTGCGATCGGATCGGCCTCGCGGACAACTGGCTGCGGCACGTACAGGATGTGGCGGAAAAGCACGATCGCTGCCTCAACGCCGTGCAGGGCGACCAGGTTCGCACCAACCGGCTTTGCGAGCTCAACGTGCTCGAACAGGTGAGCAACGTCTGCCAGACTACGATCGTGCGCGATGCCTGGCTCCGTGGCCAGTCGCTGGTGGTGCACAGCTGGATCTACGGGCTAAAGGACGGCCTGCTGCGGAACCTTGGTATGAGCGTTTCAGCCGTGCCCGAGTTCGTTCCCCAATACCGTGCCGCGGTCGCCGCCGTCGATGCGCGCGAGCCGTTTGCCGCGCCGGTCTAGTCACGCGCCGGTCTTCTCGTGCCGGCGCCAGCGGCCTGCGCCTCCGACTTTCGCCGCTCATTTCCCACCTGACCCAATTGCTGTCGCACCTGCGGCAGCAATTGGGTCGGAGCGTTTGGAGCTGCGGGCCTGCCTAGGCGGCGCTCACCGCGGCCGGGCCGGCGGTCAGGTTCAGGAGATCGTCAGGATGCGTCTTCTCCCGCTCGGACTGCAGGTACTTCTCGCCCCGATGGGTCAGCACGACGGCCTTGACGATCTGGCTGTCGGCCTTGACGAAGAATTCGTCAGTACCCGCCTCGATCCGCGCAATCACCGCGGCCTGCGACAGCGTCCAACGCGTGCGGTCGGAATTGATGCCGCTGATCGACTCGATGCGTTCGAGTCGATCGCGACTGTAGGCGCGGCTGACAGTGGAAATTTCGCGGCGGTGATAGGGTCGGGCCATAAATGAAATGAGTGAGGTGACGATGGCCCCGCGGCCTCTCCAAACCTACCGTCCTCCCGTCGGGAAGCGAATGATTTGACCCACCGCCCCGCGAAGTCTGCCCAGAACTGGTGCTTCGGACATGATTGATTCCCGCCGGGCACATCCCAAGTCGAGTGCGGACCGGCTAGCGCGTCGCGCTTCATGGGACAAAACCCAAAACGGACTTTGACTGAGACTCGGGGGGCAGTGCCGTGATCACCCCATGGGCGGAGAAGCAGGTCTCCACTATGTTACTCCTCGCATTGCCCGGCCAGTGACTCCGGGCCCCCGTCCGTATCCGCCTCCCGAATCTCTCTGTCATCGCTCCTCCCGCCAGCATCCATCTTTTCATGAAATCGAAGTCCCATCTCCTCGCTGGCGTTTTCCTCGCCCTCGGTCTCGGCGCGAAAATCGTCGCCGTGCCTCCGCTCGCCCTGCTGCCGGATCTCCGCCACGAGGTCTATCTGCTTGATGCCACCGGCGAGGACTTCAAGTCCGCGGCAGCCATCAAGCTCAAGGAGTGGACGACGCAGCCGGCATGAAGTTGCGCTGGCCTACCTGGCCTACTGCTAACCTGACGCCGGGGCGCGGGTGTCGAAGGCTTGCTCGAGGAGCGTCCGGTACTTCCCACGAAGACCAGCGACTAAGAGCTGTCTCCATATTGATGGCTTTCTTTTCGGTGAACGACTTCGGGGTGAAGTCCGCTTTTGCGTCTGCGAACAGGGCAGATTGGCCGTCTGGAAATTGGTGAAGGCTGAACCCGCTGATCTTCGCATCGTCGATCGCCGCGAGAAACGCGTCGAAGGCGATCAGGGTGGGAGTGGCGGACATTCAGGTGCAGGCCGATCGATTCATTCGCGTAGTGCTATCTCGAGTACAGGGCGCTCGCCCAGGGATTCTCCGATCCTCCCAGGAGACGACTTACCCGATGAATTGGGACGGGGTCGTCCCGCAGCGTGATTTATCGCCCTACCGACCACCAACCCGCGCCGTGGTTCGACCGCCGCAGGGATTGCCGGAATTGCCATGCCGTCGTGCCGTGGCATGCTCGACGATCATGTGCGGCCGCTATCGCATCAAGGATACTGACCTGCTCACCGCGCACCTGCGTCGCACCTTCGGCATTCCCGACTGGGTCATGGCGCCGCGGTACAACATCGCACCGAGCCAGAGCCTGCCCGTGATCAGCCGAAACGTGGCCGGCGAGGCGGTCGTGACGCCGATGCGCTGGGGCTTCGTCCCCTTCTGGGGGAAATCCCCGAAGCCCAAGGTCGCCCCGATCAATGCCCAGTCCGAGAAAGTGGCGACCAACGGCCTGTTCCGCTCCGCCCTGCAGCGGCACCGCTGTGTCGTGCCGGCCGATGGGTTCTACGAGTGGCTGCGTCTCGATGAATCGACGAAGGCGCCCTTCGACATTCACCTGCGCGACGGCCGCCCCTTCTTCATGGCCGGCGTGTTCGAGCCCGCGACAGAGAGCCGCCCAGCCACCTACGCGATTCTCACCACGGCCGCCAATACGCTGGTGGCCCGGATCCACTCCCGCATGCCAGCGATTCTCGACGAGGCCGAGGCGCACCGCTGGCTCACCCCCGGCCCAATCGCCGCGGAAGAGGTTGCCACGCTCACCGAGCCGCATCCAGCCGAGGACATGGCAGCGGTGCCCGTCTCCACGCTGGTCAACTCCCCGCGCCACGATCTCCCGGAGTGCCTCGCCCCGATGGACTTCGTGCCGCCCCCCGTGCAACGCGAGCTGTTCGACTGAACAAAAGGTCCGGGCTGGAACCCCGGGTGAAAAGTCCGGCCGTGACGACTGCGACGAAGCCCACGATTTGGGTCCCTGTCCGGACTCGACAGCCCTGGAACCGATGGGCGTTGTTTCCGGCAACATGGCGCAGAAACCAAGATGGGGCGGCTTGCCACCCCGGCCCGAGAGCCCGGAAACGCCCGCCGAGGCAGTTGAATTCCTCCTCCATGAATTCAACGAGGCGATCAAGCGGATGGACCGGCCGACGCTCGAGGCATTTCGCGCCCGTTGCGCGACGATGAATGTCGGGACGCCCGAGCATGACACGATCCTCGAGGTGATCGACGGCCAGCTCGCGCTGCGCGATCTCGCGGACGAGGGGACATAAATTTTATAACGTTGGCGCGCGTGCTGCGTCAGCAACCGGTCGAACCGATTTTCGGAATCGTGAAGCAAGCCATGGGATTCCGGCGCTTTCTCCCCCGGGGCCTGAAGCAAGGGTCGCCCGAATGGACCTTGGCGGCCTGCCCGGCAACCAGCGCGAGAGCCGCGACCGAGAAGGGCTTCACGACATGTTCAGTGGCTCCGAGTGCCTTCGCCCGCTCGATATCCTCCGGCCGGCAGGAGCCTGACAGCACGACGGAACGCAGGCGGGGCCCGGTCTTCCGCTGCGCGATCCATTCCAACACCGCGAAGCCGTTCACGATCGGCATCGCGATGTCGACGAGCAGCAGCCAGGGCTCCCCGGGTGCCGCTCCCTCCCGGGGCGGGCGCGAATCGAGAAACCGAACGAGTTCGGAACCATCCCGAAAACGGAGCAGACTTCATTCACCAGTCGGAGATGTTTCAACGCGAGCGGAGCGACACCGAATGGGATCGGGCTGCCGCTCGTCGGCAAGCCCCAACGGCACGAGGTAAAACAGACCCGTCGACGAGCGACGACCCTACCGTCATCGGCACGCTTCTGGCTCCGAATGACAGTCCGGCACGCGACTACCCTCGGGGCTCAGCCCGGCACCTCGAGGTT
>CANEVO010000077.1 GCA_947442255.1 Opitutia bacterium | reverse complement strand
GTCGAACACGCCAACCTTGATCTCAAGTTTCTGTTTTTCGTCGAAAAACTTCTTCAGGATCTTGGCGACGCCGGCGGAGTTCTTTCCCCCCACGACGACCGCGGTCGGGCCGGCGAGCGAGGCTTCCAGCTCGGGCAGACCGAGTGCTTTCGCGGCCACGCGCAGCGAACTGTTCTTCACGACGTGAAACTCGGCCTTCTCGACCGCCAAGCGCTTGCGCAGTTCGGCGGTGTCGGCGACCGTCACCTTGGTGAAGTTGGCGAGGATGACGTAGTCGGACTTCTTGAGATGAGTCTCGACCTCGGTAATCAGGTATTGTTTTTCGGCTCTCATGGTCGGGCTCCTCAGTATTTGCTGAATTCGGTGGAAGCGATGCGCACGCTCGGGCTCATGCTCGAGGAAATCGCGACGCTCTTGATATACTGCCCACCCTTGAAGGTGCCGGGCTTGGACTTGCCGACGGCATCGAGGACGGACTGAACGTTTTCCAAGATCTGGTCGGGCGTGAAAGAACGCTTGCCCACGCCGACGCCGATATTGGCCGTCTTGTCCATTTTGAACTCTACGCGGCCGGTCTTCACCGCCTTGATGCCCGCGGGAATATCATCCGTCACGGTGCCGGACTTCGGGTTCGGCATCAGACCCTTGGGGCCGAGCACGCGTGCCAAGGTGCGAACCGTCTTCATCGCCTCGGTGGTCGCAATCGCGATGTCGAAATCGAGCCAGCCTTCGTTGATCTTCTGCATCATGTCCTGCAGGCCCGCGAAGTCGGCGCCGGCCGCAAGGGCCTTCTGCGGATCGTCGGTGAAAACGAGCACGCGCACCTTTTTGCCGGAACCGTTGGGCAGCGGCGTGGTGCCGCGTACATTTTGTTCGCCTGACGTGGCGTCGACGCCGAGGCGGAAGGAGAGTTCGATCGTCTCGTCGAACTTCGCCTTGGGAAATTTCGAAAGAATATCCACCGCGTCCTTGAGCGGATAGTCCTTGGTGAGGTCAGCGACCTTGATGGCGCTGGTGTAACGTTTGCTATGCTTTTTTGCCATGGATGACTCCTTGCGGTACGAATGTCCCGGGTGGGACTCCCGCGCTGAGTTGGTTTTGTTGCTGGGCGCGTTGCAGGAATATGCCGGTCGACAAGGGATGGCGGAGTGCCTTCACCTCGCGGGCCGGCCCGCTCCTGCAAGAAAATATTAGTCGACGACCTCGATGCCCATATTACGGGCAGTGCCGGCGATGACCTTGATACCGGCCTCGGGATCCTTCGCGTTGAGGTCAGCCTTCTTGAGATTATAGATCTCAAGCAGCTGCTTCTTGGTGACCTTGCCAACTTTGTCCTGGTTGGGTTTGCTCGAGCCGCTGGCGATATTCGCCGCTTTCTTGAGCAACACCGAAGCCGGCGGCGACTTGAGGATGAACGTGAAGCTCTTGTCCGAAAACACCGTGATGACCACGGGAAGAATCATCCCGTTCTGGTCCTTGGTGCGGGCGTTGAACTCCTTGCAGAACGCCATGATGTTGACGCCTTGCGCGCCGAGGGCGGGGCCGACGGGCGGCGCGGGATTTGCAGCCCCGGCGGGCAGCTGGAGGCGGATGTAACCTTGGATCTTCTTGGCCATGGATTTTAAAAGGGTGACGGACGGTTAGGAAGGGAACGGTGGGATGGCGCGACAAAAAAGAAACGGCACCTCACTCGGCGAGGCGTTGCACCTGCCAGTATTCGAGCTCGACCGGCGTAAACCGGCCGAAAATAGAAACGGAAACTTTCAATTTACCACGATCCGGATCGATCTCGTCGATACGACCGGTCAACGATGCGAATGCGCCATCGGTAATCTTTACTTCTTCGCCGATCGAGTATTGCACTTTCGGCACTTCTTTGCCGCTCGCCGCCTCAATTCGGGCGTAAATCTCATCGATCTCAGCCTGACGGAGTGCCGCCGGCCGGTCGCCACCAACGAACCCAATGACGCCGGTCGTTTCCTTCACAAAATACCAAGGCATGTTGATCAGCTTGCCTTCGTCGTCGAAGAGCTTCGCCTGGATGAAAACGTAGCCAGGATACAGCTTGCGGACTTTGGTGGATTTCTTGCCACCCCTGACCTCGGAAACGACCTCCGTTGGCAGGAGAATCTCAAAAATGTGGTCGTCGAGCTCCTCCGCTTTTTTGAATTTTTCGATGTAGGTCTTCACCTTGTTCTCTTGGCCGGAGAGCGTATGAAGCGCGAACCATTGGGCGCCGGGGGGCGCGGACGTTTGAGCGGGCATGGCGAACAGCGGGTTAATTCACCAAATCGGTGAACAGGCTTATGACCTGAACGAGCGAGAAGTCGCTGATCGCGGTGAAGACGCCGAGCGCGGACACGGCCGCGATCACCACGATGGTGGAGTCACGGAGCTCGGACTTCGTGGGCCACGACGCTTTTTGAAGCTCGTCGACCATTTCACCGAGGAAAATGCGGGTGCTGCGGAACGGGTTTTTCATTGCGGAAATTTGGCAGGCGCGGAGGGACTCGAACCCCCAACCGACGGTTTTGGAGACCGCTACTCTACCAATTGAGCTACACGCCTGTAATGGGCTTTCTTAGACGACGCAGCCGAGGCCCCGTTGCGAGGCCTCGGCGGTGTCGAGTTTAAACGATTGCCGGAGCCTTACTCGATGATCTCGGTGATCCGGCCGGCACCGATGGTCCGTCCGCCCTCACGGATGGCGAACTTCTGGGTCTTTTCCATGGCGATCGGAACGATCAGGTCGATTTCAACGGCGATGTTGTCACCCGGCATGATCATCTCGACGCCCGTCGGCAGATTGACGATTCCCGTCACGTCCGTCGTCCGGAAGTAGAACTGGGGACGGTAACCGTTGAAGAACGGCGTGTGGCGGCCACCCTCGTCCTTGGAAAGGACGTAGATTTCGGCCTTCCCCTTTTTGTGAGGCTTAATGGACTTCGGCGCCGCGAGGACCTGCCCGCGCTCAATGCCTTCTTTTTCGATGCCGCGGAGGAGCAGACCGACGTTGTCGCCGGCTTGGCCGCTATCCAGCAGCTTGCGGAACATTTCGATGCCCGTAACGACAGTCGTAGTGGTGTCCTTCAGACCGACGATCTCAACGGTCTCGTTGAGCTTGACCACACCACGCTCGATGCGACCGGTGGCAACGGTACCGCGGCCGGTGATCGAGAAAACGTCTTCGACGGACATCAGGAAGGGCTTGTCCATCTCCCGGACCGGCTCCGGAATTTCGGTGTCGATCGCTTCCATGAGGTCGGAGATCGCTTTGTCCCCTTCCGGCTTGCCCTCAAGGGCCGCCGTGGCGGATCCGCGAATGATCTTCGCATTCTTGCCATCAAATTGGTACTTGGTCAGCAGATCGCGAATTTCCTCTTCGACGAGCTCGAGGAGCTCGGGATCGTCGATCAGGTCGACCTTGTTGAGGAACACCACGAGCTGCGGCACGCCAACTTGGCGGGCGAGGAGGATGTGCTCGCGGGTCTGCGGCATTGGACCGTCGGCCGCGGAAACGACGAGGATCGCCCCGTCCATTTGTGCCGCACCGGTGATCATGTTCTTGACGAAGTCCGCGTGGCCGGGGCAGTCGACGTGTGCGTAGTGGCGCTTGTCGGACTCGTATTCGACGTGCGCGACCGAAATCGTGACGATCTTGGATGCGTCGCGAACAGTGCCACCTTTCGCAATATCGGCGTAGCTCTTCACCTCGGCGAGGCCTTTGCGAGCCTGCACCGCGAGAATCGCGGTGGTCAGCGTAGTTTTGCCGTGATCGACGTGGCCGATCGTGCCGACGTTCACGTGCGGTTTCTTGCGTTCGAATGTGCCTTTAGCCATGGGAGACGGATGTTTGGGTGATGATGAAATTTGACCTCTGGTTTAGCGTCGTAGAAGCCTGAGCCGACGTGTCTTCTGACCTGGAGCCCAGAAACGGATTCGAACCGTCGACCTCCCCCTTACCAAGGGGGTGCTCTACCAACTGAGCTATCTGGGCAGAATAAGAGAGTGCCAAAAAACGAAAAGAGCCGGTGAAAGTGCAACCCGCACTTTGCACCGTCAACAGCAAATTGGCGCAATTCCGATGAATTCTACGGCCCGACGATAACTCGATAGAAACCGGGGGTTAAGCGGTCACCAATTCGGAATGTCCGCGTGAGATACCTTCGGAAATAATTATCGACATCCTCGGCATCCGACCGCTCGGTAATCACCAAGGGCCCCACCAACCCCGCGGCATCCACGGCAGCAAGGAACTCCATGGGGCGCCACGCTTTTCCCGCCGGCGGTTTGGCATCGGCCAGAAGATCACCGAAAACCGGCCGGTTTGCATTCACCGTCCTGACTTCGATGAAAGCGCCTCGCGCCGGAAGCGACGCCAGAGATGCATCTACTCTGCCAAATCCGGCCAAGGGAGTGGCTACGGGACCCGTCAACAATACCTCGGCGGCCTTGGTCGGAATGTCCACGGGCGCCGGAAGACCGAGATTCAACTCTGACTCTTTAATGGCCATTTTCAAAACATCCTGATCAAGAGCCGATTGCCCTGCCTCCGGCCGCCGCACAGAGGGTAGAGCCACGTTCCGCGCCGTAGGAAGGAAAAGCGAAGTCTGATCGTTCATGATCATTTCCTCCCTCAAAGCTGTGTCACTCGCTCCCGTTCTCGTAAGTTCCAACGGCGGCATGGACTTCAAACCGCTGGTCCGGCCGTCCGGCAGCGGGGATTTAATCCGAAACAATGCCAGCATCGCCATGGCCACAATCGCCGCCCCCGCGGTCGAGGCCACCCAGCGTCGCTTGCGACCGGTCAACTCCGCACTCATGGGCTCTGTCCCTCATCTAGGTGCCCCTTCGCCTCGCGCGCCGCAAACCGCACCGTAAACCCCGCTTCGCGCCCGGCACTCGCTACCTCAAAGGAAAGTCGCGTCGGCACGCCCTCGCTCGCGAGGACGAGCAGCACTGGTTCCTTCACCGTAGTCGCCCGCACCCGTAACCATTCGCGAAGCTGCTCCATCGTCTTGAGACCATCACGCACAAAAATCTGACCGGAATTCGTGATGTTTACGTGGTGAGTTGCGGGACGAGCATCGGCGGTCGCTCCCGTGACCTCGGGTAGGCGAAAATCCACCCCCAGCGCTGGCGCCAGCACGAACGGTGAACCAAAAAACACAAAAAACAGCGCGATCAAACCGGCATTGACGAAAAACCAGCCGTCGAAACTACGCGGCTCGGGTCGCAATCGGGAGGCGAGATCGAGCGGGCGAGTGATCATTTGGCCAAAACCACGCTCCCGGTTTCACCGTTCGAACCTCGATAATCCGTCAAAAGGTATTTCATGATCTCGTTGCCGGACCATTCGACGTCACGCACAATGGCACGCACGCGACCCGTGAGAAAATGGTGCCCTAGATGGATCGGGATGGCGAGCACGAGGCTGGCGGCGGCGGTCAGAAGCGCCTGCCCCATTCCGGCCGACAAGGCCCCCGCCATCGCATAATTTCCTCCGCGCTGAAAGGCTTCGAACGTGGTGATCATCCCGAGGATCGTCCCGAGCAAACCGACCAAGGGGGCTACTTGCGCGAGGGCGGCAAGCGAGCCGAGCCGCCGCTCGAGCGCGGGTAGCTCGACAATGCCCGCCTCCTGCACGTGAAAACGCATGGCTTCGGCGGAGCCGTCCGCATGCAATAGCGCCGCCTTGACGACGGCGGCCACCGGGCCGGGTGTCTCCTCACACAGGGTGAGTGCCTCGACGAGCCGGCGCTTGGCGAGGGTATTCTTGATGCCGTCCACGAACGCTTTTGCACGGATCTGCCCGCGATGCAGATAGAGCGTGCGTTCGATAAAAAGCATCGCGCCGACAAATCCGAGCACGAGGAGCACCCCTATCATCGGCCCCCCACGTGTAAACAATGTGAAATCGAATCCCCCCATGGTGTTCGCAGGTTAGAGCTGGATCATCTCGAGCCGTAAATCTGAAACCGCAGTGACGCTCACCGGTTGCCGCTCCTACCCCCCATCCGCTCCAGTCCCTTTTTCGCGAGCTCTTCGCCCGAACCCAGTTTCGAACGGAGGATGAGGTCGTAGGCGTCACGAGCCTCGTCTAACTTGCCCTGCTGCTCGAGCAGGAGCCCAAGGTCGAGTAACGTTCGGGCCAACCAGTAAGGACGTTTAGCCGCGGGCTCGAAAGGCGGTTTCTCCTCCACCAGATACGGCGTAATCACATCCGCCCACCAAACCTTGACCGCATCGTCCAGTTTGCCCCGACCCGCGAGCAGCGCGCCCAAATGGTAACCGGCCTCGACACGCACATCCTTTGGCGCATCGACCCGGTCGCGCAACTCCTCGAACAACAATTTCGCGCTGTCGCCGTGCGACGGATCCGCCGAGGCCTGCGCGTTGTGGCATTTGGCCAGTTCGAGCCGCGCAATAATCCCGTTCTCAGTCGAGGCCGGCTTGTTGGTCAAATCATCGTAGACCCGCTGGGCTTGGGGAAACTGGTTGAGGCGCCGCAACAATTCGGCTTGTTTCAACCGCGCCACGAACACGAAGTCGCCTTCCTTCTCGGCGGCCGACGTACTCACCAGATTCTCGATGTAACGATACGCGTCCTGAAAATCCTTGTTCTGCCCCAACCGCTCCGACCAGAGCGCGAGTTGATAATAGGCATATGGGATCAGCCGGTTGTCCTTGTAACTTTCGTCGTCAGTCAGGCTGGTGAGCCGTTTCTGCGCCTCGACGATTTTGCCTTGGTCGGCGTAGTAATCGGCCTCGATCAAATAGGAATGGATCACCGCCTCCGATTTTGGAAAATTGGCCCGCACTTTCGCGAGAGTCTCCAATGCCGGCACTTCGCGGCCGAGTTCGAACTGCGCCCCCGCCTTTTGCAGCAGTGCCATGCTGGCAATCTCCGTTCGCAGCGCCGACGGAACTCCGTCGGTGGTGTTGAGCAGCAGATCGACCAGCGACAGGGTCGTCTCCGGTTGTCCTGCCTGAAGCGAAAGCCGTGCCTGCAACCACGCCATGCGCACCCGCAGATCCGGCTTGACCGGCACCGGCTGGCCACCCGCGGCCGCCGCCCCAAGCAGGGCGTTGACCCGTGCGTATGCCTCGGCAACCCGGCCCTGCACCTGCAGGGCACGTGCGAGGCTCCACTCCGCCTGCCAACGGTTCTCAAGGTCGAACGCCGGATCGTTGTCGAGTTCATCGAGCACCTTGGCGGCATCGGGCGAGCCGGACTTAATCTCCGCCAGGACGCGCTGAAACATCAGATCGCCCCCGTTCACGTTCGCCGGTCGTTCCCGCAGCGCGACCGCATAGGCCTCGGCCGCGTTGCGAAACATATTTTTGTCACCGTCGTTCATTCCAGCTCGAAACCAGGCCTCGGCTTCGACAACGGCGAGGCCGGCTCGGGCCGCGATATCCCGTGGCGCACCCGCCGTGGCCATTTCCGCGCGGGCCTTGCGGGCATTGTCCGCCGCCAGACGGTACCGGTGTTGCTCCCATGCCAGCTGGGTCAGCAACCCATAGGTGTGGCCGCGCAAAGTGGACGTCGGAAACTGCTCAAGCAAAGCCGTGGCGCACTCGATGACTTTAGCATCGTTCTTCTCCATCAGCGCAAGCTGCGCCCGGTAGAAAAGCAGGCTTTCCCGAATGGCGTGGGTCGGCGCGGAGGAGATCAGCCGGTCCAGTTCGATGCGCAGCTGGCTTCGGCCCGGCTCCACCTTGGAAGCTTCGGAAAGAATCTGCAGTGCTTGCCGCTGCCGTAGCGGGTCGTGACCTCCGGCTAGCAACTCGTTCAATGCCCTCCGGGCCGCCAGGCTTTGCCCGCGTCCGCCCACGAGCCCCAGCACCAGCCGGACCTTGTCCCACGAATCCCGCTCCTGCGCCGGCAGTGTGGCCAGGACCAGTTGCAGGAAGGTCTGCGCCTCGCTGTTCCTGCCCAGCGCGTCGAGCGACATCGCGTAGCTCATGGCATAGGGATAGCCAATCCCGCGGCCCTGATTCGCTTCGTAACTGTCGAGGATTCGCTTCAAATCCTCGGCTTTTACGGTGCCCCGACGCAGCCGCACCTCCTCGGCCGCGAGTTGGAACCGCGCCCGGGCCAGTTCGTTCGTCGCCGCGGCTTCGGCCCGGTTGTAAAAATCATTCGCCCGCTGCCGGTCCTGCACCGGGGCCACGTCGAACAACGCGCCCTGCAGAAACAGATGCCAGGGACGATCATCCGCGGCCAGCTCCTCCTCCTTCACCAGCGCCGCCTCCGCGCGCGCGACGTCATATTTTCGCAGCTGAAGCGCCGCCAGACCCACCCGCAAATGCCACGCCGAACCGCGCGGCGCAGGCGAATCTCGCAATGCTTTCTCCGCGTCGTCCGGCCGGGCGGACTCGATCAGCGCCGTGGCGAGCCCAAGCGCGAGTGTTGCCCGGTCTGCATCCGGCTCGGCGAGGACGCGCTGATAGAGCCCAATCGCCACCGACGACAGCCCCAGTTCCTGGGCGCGGCGCGCCGCCGAAACCAGCACCGTGGTGGTGCCGGCCGAAGCCTCCGTCCGCGCCACGAGCAACGGCACGGGCGGATTCAGGGGCTCCGCCTGCTGGGCGAAGCCGAACCCCGCCACGAGGAGTAACCACCCCACCCGAACCCAGGCCGCCGGGCCTCGGTGGAGCGCCGCACGGCAACGCACGCACGGCGAGTGTAAGGTGGCTGGGACAATCACGATGAAAAGTTGCTCGCCACCATTGAAACAATCAACCGCGTTGTAAAAAGTTACATCTCGCCCCCCGACGTCAACCCGACAGCCTTGCCGTCGCTTTCGGTCCCGCTTCCAACCCGTTTCCACCATGACTCCCGCTCTTATTGTCATCGGCGAGCGGGTCCCGAAAGCTGGGCTAGGTGGAGTGTTAGTCTTTGGCTCGGGTTGATGTGATGACTTCGGTGGTGGTTGGCAATCCCAGGCGGAGGGACGGACCGGCTTGGCGGTCCGGCCCGGAGCTTGGGATTGGTAAAGATTTCCCCGCGACGAAGCGGTGCGGAGAGAGATAGCCGAGCGAGCTGTGCGGCCGCGCGGCGTTGTAGTCCTGGCGGAAGTCTTCGATGACGACACGGGCCTCGGTCAGCGCCCAGAGTTGCTCGCGGTTCAGGCATTCGGCGCGGAAGCGGGAGTGGAACGATTCCACAAAGCCGTTCTCCCACGGGCTCGCCGGGGTGATGTAGATGGTCTTGATTTTCTGCTCTGCTCGCTAGCGCTGGAGTTCCTTGGCGATGAACTCCGGACCGTTGTCGGAACGGATAAACTCGGGCACGCCGTCCGCCCGGAGCACAGGTGGCCTTCCACCACGAAGGCGGCCATCTGGCGCTTGTGTTCCGGGCTTACCATTTTTTTGCGTTCACCGCC
>CANEVO010000076.1 GCA_947442255.1 Opitutia bacterium | reverse complement strand
GGGATTTAAACCCCTACAGCGGTTTAGCAAACCGCCGCCTTAGACCACTCGGCCACCTCTCCAGAACAGGAATTTGGAGGCAAACGCCGGCCGGGGAAAGTGCAAGGCGGATTTATGGCTTGGTTACGAGATTTCAAGATCGTCTCGTACGTGCCGTTTCAGTCGGTGTGCCGTTTCGCCTTGGACCGCCCACCCTTCCAAATGTCGTACTGGGGATCGGCGTAGGTCGCGAAGAAATCGTCGAGGCGGCGGGAGAGTTCGATGCGTTTGCCCTCCGTGCCGGGCTGACCGAACAAATTGAAACGCTCCCGCGGGTCTTGCTTCATATCGTAGAGCTCAAATGGACCGTTCGGAAAGCGGGCCACGTACTTCCAATTGTCCGTGCGGATCGCGCGGGTGTTTTCCATTTCGAAAAACATCACGTTGTCCCAGGCCGATGACTCCCCGCGCAGCATCGCGGAGAAGTCGCGTCCGGGTGATTTCGGCTGCACCGGCATGCGATCGCCGAGCCCGAGTTGAGCGAGCAGCGTCGGCAGAAAATCGTAGTTGCTCACGATACTGTCGTTGGTGCGGCCAGCCGGAATTTTTCCCGGCTGCCGGAAGATGAGCGGAATCTGCATCATCAACTCGTGCGCCGCAGTCGGGCGAAAGTGGTCGCCCATCCCCCACATGCCATTTTGGCCGCCCATCCACCCTTGGTCGGCGGCATAAACAACCACGGTGTTTTCGTCGAGACCAAGGCGTTTGACCGCCGCCATAATTTCACCCACCCCATCGTCCACCCCACTGGTCTCGGCGGCGAGCCGCTCCATCGCCACCTGCTGGTTGTGGAACTGCTTGTTCGCATTCTGCCACGGGTGCATCGCATCGACCGGAAAGCTGAGAAATTTCCTGCCTTTGTAGGAGGCTGCATGCCGGTTTCTCGCCGGGTTAAGCATCAAGGGGCCCAGCGAATAGGGCCCGTTGTAAGCCAGAAAGAGGAAGAACGGACGCTCCTTGTTCTGCTCCATAAATTGGATACCCTTCCGTGTCCAAAGATTGGTGGTATAACCGGCTTCCTTCCGCGTCCTGCCGTCTTCAATCACCTCCTGGTCGTAAAATTCCCGGGTACTGCCATCGGGCTTCGTAACCCAGAACGTAAAACCCTCCGAGGGTTTGACGTTTTCGCCGAGGTGCCACTTGCCGCTGAGTCCGCATACGTAGCCCGCATCACGCAGCACTTCGCCGAGCGACGTAAATTCCTTGAGGGTGTTATACGCCTCCGGGCCGGTCATGTATTTCTGATCGAGAAAGGAATGTACGCCGTGTTGCGAGGGAAGCAGACCCGTCAGAAACGTAGCCCGCGTCGGTGAGCAGACCGGGTTGCTGCTGAGGGCGCGGGTAAAGCGCGTTCCTTCGGCAGCGAGCCGGTCGATGTGCGGCGTCCGAATGTCGGGATTACCGTAGCACCCGAGCGTCCAGGCTCCCTGGTTGTCGGTGAGGATAAAAATCACGTTCGGACGTCTTGTCTCCACCGCCGACAACACATGGGCCAGGGCGATCGCCAACCACGCCATCAGCCATCGCCCGCCACGATTTGGGGTAGTCATGGATGGTGGTATATCACGCCGGTTTTCCACCTCAAGCCGCCGCGCCAGTAATCGTGCTGCGTGTTACTCAGGGAGCGCCTCTTCAGCCGTGCGTGAGGGATGGACGCCTCTTCGGCAGGTTTTGGCCAATCAACCAATCACGGGGATGTTTCCACCGCCAGTTGCGCGAACGCGACACCCAATGACGTGCCCCCCGGCCCTTCTCCCGCGCGCGATGCGGAGAGAGACGCTCCGATCTATTTTGCGCCAACCGCTTCGGGCAGTACCGCCGTCTCGTGATCGATCTCCGCCGCTCGAATGAGGCCATGGGCACTGGAGTGGCCGGTCAGCTTCACGCACAACCGGTCCATCAGCACATAAACGATCGGGACAACGAAAAGCGTCAGGACCGTCGCGATCGAGAGCCCTCCGACCACCACGATCCCCATCGGGTTGCGCGTCTCGGCCCCCGCACCGGACATGAAGGCGATCGGCACCGCCCCGAGGATCGTCGCGATCGACGTCATGATGATCGGGCGGAATCGGACGGACGAGGCCTCGTAAGCCGCATCGGCCGCCGTCCGGCCCTGCATTTGGAGTTGGTTGGCAAACTCGACCACGAGGATGCCGTTCTTCGCCACCATGCCGATGAGCATGATCAGGCCGAAACGGGAAAAAATATTGTCGGTGAGCGGCAGCCCAAAAAAGCGGCTGCAGTAAAGCACGATCAAGCCTCCGGAGATCGCGAGCACGATCCCCGTAAAGATGGTCAGCGGGTGAATCCACGACTCGAACTGCGCCGCCAGCACGAGGAACGTGAAGAGCAGCCCCAAGCCAAAGAGCATGTACGTGTCATTCGCACTTTCGACGAACTCGCGGGACTCGCCGTCCCACGCAAATGCATAACCCGGCGGGAGAATCTGGCGCACGGAATCGCCGAGGAACCCCACGCCATCACCGATCGTGTAACCGGAGGCCAACTGGGCCGAAACCGTAACGGAACGCAGGCGATTGAAGTGCGGAAAGCTCTCGGGCACGGCAGATTCGTCGTAAGTGACCAGATTGCTGAGCTGGATCAAATTCCCCGTGGTCGACTTGACGTAGAGCCGACCGAGATCCGAGGGACTCGCGCGGCTGGCGTCTTCCACCTGCACCAAAACGTCGTATTGCCGGTTGCCGCGCTGAAATTGAGTGATACGCCGGCTCCCGAGCAAGGTTTCCAAGGTGGCGGCAACGTCCGAAATCATCACGCCGAGATCAGCCGCCTTTGCCCGGTCGATGCGGACGTCGATCTGCGGTTTGGTCGGCGACGGATCGATCCGCGGCACGCGGAACATGTCAGTCCCACGCATCATTTCCAACATCTGCACCCCAAGTTCCTGCAAACGGCCAAAATCGCTCCCTTGCAACACCAGCCGAACACCGCCACCGCCACCACCCCCGCCACCGCCACCGCCACCGCCACCGCCACCGCCACCGCCGAAGGGCCGCACCGGCGAGGCCGACGCCTGGCCGCCGGTGATCTCGTTTTGAAATTTCACCCGGAGTTCGTCCACCACGTCCTGGGTCTTGCGCTTGCGTTCCTCCCACGGCTTCAGCGTGGCCGAGAGGAAGGCACGGCCGCCGCCCGTCCAGTGAAACGTGCGTTCGATTTCGGGGATCGCGAGAATCATTTTTTCCATGTCCCGCGAATAAGTAGCGCTGTATTCCGGCGTGGAACCGACCGGACCGACGAAACCCGCATTGAAAATTCCGCGGTCCTCCAACGGCGTAAGCTCGCGCTGGAGTTTGGTGTAGAGATACGGTCCGGTGACCGAAAAGATCAGCGCCGCCAGCAGCACAGGTAAACGCATCTGCATCGCCCCGCCCAGCAGGCGCTCAAAAATCCGGTTCAGCCAGACAAAGAAAGGCTCGGTTTTCTCGTAAAACCAGCCGTGTTGAGTGCGACCCGCCACCTTGTTCGCCCGCAGCATCCGCGAACAAAGCATCGGCGACAGCGTCAGGGCGACAAAGGCCGATACGGACACGGCGATGGCCAGCGTCAGTCCGAATTCGTAAAACAGCCGGCCGGTCCGGCCGGACTGAAACGCCACCGGGAGGAAAACCGCGGCCAGCGTCAGCGTCGTGGCGATGATGGCAAAAGCGACCTGGCGGGCGCCAAAAATGGCGGCGCGAATGGGAGATTCCCCTTTTTCAATTCGCCGGAAAATATTCTCCAGCATGACAATCGCGTCATCCACGACCAGGCCGACCGCGAGCACCAATGCCAGCAAGGTAAGCGTGTTGATGGTGAACCCCAGCCAGCTCATCACGGCAAAGGTGCCGATCAGGGATACCGGAATCGCAACGAGCGGAATCAAGGTGGCGCGCCAGTCACGGAGGAAGAGGAAGATCATCAGCACGACCAGCAGCGCGGCTTCCCACAGCGTCTTGTAGACTTCCTTCACCGAACGCTCGACAAACAAACTGTAATCCGAGGCCACCTCAACCAGCACGCCTTCCGGCAAATCGGCCTGCAGCACGGGAATGAGTGCCTTCACCTCCTGGGCAACTTCGAGCAGATTGGCCGTCGATTGCCGCAAAACGGATACGCTGACGGAATCGCGGCCGTTGAAGTAAGTCTGAAAGCGATAGTCCGACGCCCCGAGTTCCACCCGCCCGATATCGCTGAATTTCACCTGGGTGCCGTTCCGCGTGGCGAGGATCAGATTCTCATACTCGATCGGCTCGTCCATCCGGCCGCGCAGGCGGATGGGAAACTCGCGGGAGAGCGATTCGATGCGACCACTGGGCAGGTCTACGTTCTGCTGGCGCAAGGCGCGCTCAATATCCGTAACGGTGAGACTGTAGGCCGCGAGCCTCGTCGCATCGACCCAGAGACGCATGGCGTAGCGCTGTCCCCGCAATTCCACCGAAGCTACGCCCGAGATCGTTTGCAGCCGCTGGACCGCGAGGCGATCGACCAATTCCGTCAGCTCCAGGCGGGAATGATCCTTGGAGTTGAAGGAGAGGGAAATGACGGGATCGGCGTCCGAGTCCGCCTTCGAAATCGTCGGATCGTCAACCTCGGGGGGCAGTTGGCGGCGCACGCGGGCGACTTTGTCGCGCACATCGTTGGCCGCCTCATCGATGTTCCGGTTGACATTAAACTCGAGCGAAATTCGTCCGTTTTGCTCGAAAGAAAAGGAGCGGATCACGCGCAAACCGGCGATTGCGGACACTTCCTTCTCGATCACTTCGACGATTTTCGATTCGACCACCTCGGCCGAGGCACCGCGGTAAAACACCTCGATGGAAACGACCGGCGAGTCGGTATTCGGGTACTCCCGGACAGGCAACCGGCGAAAGGCCAGCGCCCCGATCAGCACGATCAAAATCGAAGCCACCAGGCAGATCACCGGCCGCTTGATCGAAAGGTCGGAAAGAATCATGGCCTAATTTTCGATTTTAAATTCCTGCCGCAGCGGCCGCGTTTCCAGCCGGGCTCCGGAAAACAGGGTCAACGCCCCGACTCCCGCCCCCACCACGAGCTGGCGTTCATCGAGCTGGCCCTCAAGGGCGCTGACCTCGACCAAGCCTTTGGCTCGCAAACCGAGTTTGACCGGGACGAATGCCGCCACCTTCTGGCCATTCTGCTCCCTCACCACCACCAGCTGCGGACCGCGTTGATCGACAAAGATGGCGCCTTCCGGGACGGCCAGCACCCCCTTGTGTACCTCCAGCACGACTTCGATGACGGCAAACATGCCCGCCTGAAGGGCCGGCGTCGGATTGGTCAGGTAACCCTTCACTTCACTGGCCCGAGTATTGCGATCGATCACCGAATTGACAAAATAAACTTCGGCCTGGGTCGCCGGTTCCGTGTTCGAGGTGCTCGCCTTGACGGTAAACGGCGTGCCCTTCCGCACCTTAAAAACGTAACGCTCGGGCACCTGAAACTCCGCCTTCAGCCGGCTGAGATCGTTGATCGTCGTGATGATCGAAAGGGTGTTGACGTAGTCTCCCGGGGAAAGCGTCCGACTTCCCGCCACGCCGTCGAAAGGGGCGCGAATCTCAGTGCGAGCGATGCGGACCTTCAGCAGATCGACGTCGGCTTGGGCCGCGGCATACTCGCTCCGGGACCGATCGACGTCGGCCTGGGTATTCGAAAGCGTCTGCTGCAGACTGTCGGCGCGGGCGAGATTTTGTTTAGCGAGTTCGAATCGCGCCTTGCTTTGGGCAAGCTGGGCCGCGAGTTCGGAGTCGTCGATCTTTACGAGCAGGTCGCCTTTCTTCACGGGCAGGCCTTCCACGAAACGAATCTCGCGTATGATCCCAGCCATTTCCGGGCGAATGCTCGCGGTTTCATTGGAACCGACGGAACCCACCACCCGGAGGGTTTCGGTGAGGTCACGCCGGGAAATCGCCGTGACCTCCACCGCCTGAACCTGAGAATTGCCGCCGCGGCCGCCTTTCCCCGTCCCCTTTGCACCGGCTCCCTCCCGTTTGCCGCCAGCACCACTCCCTTTGGCGCCAACCGGGGCGTTCGTCACCACGGGGGTG
This sequence comes from Opitutia bacterium, assembly GCA_947442255.1. Next base: position 4,606 of record CANEVO010000076.1, on the reverse strand, counting down.
GAGGCGTTTTCAGCTTTTACACACTCAGCCACCACCATCGTGGCCACGAGCGCAAGGTAACGAGCACTGTTTCGAATCATCAGAAAGGTAAGGATCGGATTGAGGATTCGGCCCCGAGTTGGACGTCAACCAAGTCGGAAAACCGGCACAGAGAGTTAGACGTACCGGCTGAGAAAGCGTTGCGCAAGGCGCAACGGCTGGAGGCAGAAAACTGCGTCAGCCCCACGCAGCCGGCCAGACCGTTTCAAGCAACAAGGAGTCCGTAGTTGGACGCAACCAGCAAACTGCCGGCCGCCGCGGCAGGATCGGCCGGCTTGAGCTTCAACATCCAACCCGCATCGTAGGGGGCCCGATTGACGGTTTCGGGCGCAGATTCCAGCGCGGAATTCACCGCCACGACCGTCCCGGCGACCGGTGCGTAAAGATCGCTCGCGGCTTTGACCGACTCCACCACCCCAAACACCTCGCCCGCATTGAGGTTCGCGCCTACCTTGGGCAACTGCACGTAGGTGATGTCGCCGAGGGAATTCTGCGCGTAGTCCGTGATTCCGATCGTCACCGTACCATCGCTCTCTGGTTTGACCCACTCATGGGACTTGGCGTAGCGGAGATCGGCGGGAATAGTGCTCATGGCGGGTACAGGACGGTGGTGTTCTAAAGAATTTTTGGGAGGAGAAAGCGGCGGCCAACCGGCCGATTTCAACGGCCAACTCATCGCGTGCAAGCCCGCTCCGCTGAAATCAGTTTTTCTTCAACTCCACGAAAGGTGGTCTGACAGGAAAAAGTTCAAGAGCCGCACCGCGAATATCCACCTTGAGCGGCGAAGAAGCGGCCGTGGTGACGAGGGCGGACCCGATGGCCTCGTTGAGCAACGGCGAGAGCGTGCCCGAAAGCACCCGGCCGACCGTCGTCCCGGCCGAATCTAGAACCGGAGTATCGGCGCGAACGATCCGCCGGTCACCCGTCTTGAAAAATACCACCTTGTTTGGTGCACCGTGTTGCTTCTCGGCGAGCAGTGCACTCCGGCCGATGAAATCGGCCCCTTTTTCGAACTTTACGGTCCAGCCGAGGCCCGCCGTCAGTGGAGAGATATTCTGCGTGATTTCGTGACCGTACAGCGGATAGCCGGCCTCCAAGCGCAGGCTGTCGCGGGCGCCAAGTCCGGCCAATTCAAGGCCGCGTGGCGCACCGGCCGCGAGCAACGCTTCCGCCAGCGGCACGGCGTCGCCAGCGGCATGATAGAGCTCGAAACCATCCTCGCCGGTGTAGCCCGTGCGACTGGCCAGGCAATGTACCCCCGCCACCGTCGCCTCGGTGAAGTGGTAATACTTCACGAGACCCAATTTCGCCCCCGTCAACAACTGCACAATCTCCGCGGCCCGCGGTCCCTGCACCGCAAGCAACGCGTAGCCTGGGCTCCGGTCGGTAATCGCGACGTCGAACCGGGCAGCCTGTTCGCGAATCCAAGCGAGGTCCTTTTCGACATTGCCGGCGTTGATGCACAGAAAATAATCGTCCACCCCTCGCATGTAGACGAGCAGATCGTCCACCACTCCTCCGCCGGGGTAGCACATCGGGGAGTACAGTACCCTGCCGGGAAAAAGTTTCGCGACGTCGTTGGTCACAAGGTGATTCAGGAACCGGGCCGCGGCGGGACCCCGCACATCCACCTCGCCCATGTGACTGACGTCGAAGAGCCCCGCCGTTTTCCGCACGGCCTTGTGCTCCTCAAGAATGCTGCGGTATTGCACCGGCATTTCCCAGCCGGCGAAGTCGACCAGCCGCGCGCCGTGCGCCGCGTGAAAATCGCGTAGGGGCGTGCGTTTCAATTGGCTCATGCCCGCAGCATAGCGAACCCGCGTGCAGTCGCGGCAAGGCTGTTTTCACTCAATCCCAAAAAACGAAGCGCCCTCGCGGTTCCAACGTCGGAACCGAAAGCGCAAACTCCCGCCCGGCCTAAAATTCTTCCGCGAGCCATCCGTCCAAATTGCGGTTTTTAACGCCACCGGGCATGCACTCAGTTTGTATTCGCCACCGGAAGATCGACCGCGTGACTTGTTTTGCTCGTCATGCCGCTCGCCTATTGGGTTCACCAACCGACTCCCTTTCTTGGCCCCCATTGGGGTAACTTCGGCATCCGTTACTACGGGCTTGCCTACGTCCTGGGCTTTATCGCGGCGGGGTGGCTACTGGTCCGCTACGCACGGCGGCAACGCTCGCGCCTGCCGGTCGACACGATTCCCGATTTGATGATGGCCATCGTGGTGGGGGTCATGCTCGGCGGCCGGCTGGGCTCGTTTCTCTTTTATCACCCGGACCAACTGCTTCGGGATCCGCTGAGTTTTTTCCGGATATGGGAAGGCGGCATGGCCAGCCACGGCGGCTTCATCGGCGTCGCCATCGCGCTGATCTGGTTCGGCCGCAGCCGTAGGATTTCCTTCCTGCATCTCGCCGATCTCATTGCCTCGGCCACTCCCGTTGGCCTGCTGCTCGGGCGCATCGCCAATTTTCTCAACGGCGAACTCTGGGGAACGGTGACCACCGTGCCGTGGGCCGTAATTTTTTCCGAGACCGGCGGCGGGAACTTCCCCCGCCACCCCTCGCAGCTGTACGAAGCCGCCTTGGAGGGTGCCGTCCTGCTGGCGTTCATGCAGTGGCGTTTCTGGGGGAGCGATATTGTGCGCACCCGGCCCGGCCGGCTTTGCGGCGAATTTCTCGTCGCCTACGCCGTCGTCCGGATCATCGGCGAAACGTTTCGCGAGCCCGATGCTTCGCTCATTCTCGGCTTCAGCCGGGGGACCTTTTACTCGGTGTTTCTGATCGGCGCGGGGTTGAGCTTGGCGCTTCGCCGCACCCCGACGCACCCGGGCAGCTAAACAATCGTTCCCTTCGGCAAGACAGCGCCTTTCGGCACGACGAGCACACCGTCGCGAATGACCACCGCACCGCCGACGTAGGTGCCGTCGGCCTTGCCATCGATGACGAGCACGCAGTCGTCACCAATCCGCGCATTCTTATCGATGATGGCGCCCTTGATGCGGCACCGCGCGCCAATCCCGATGCGCGGCCGGCCCTGGGCCTTGTTTTCGGCAAGCTGCGCGGGGGTTTCGTACAAGTCCGCCCCCATCACGACCGCATCCACCAGCACGGAACCCTCACCGATGAAGCTCCGGACGCCGAGTACGCAGTGGTGCAGCGATGAATCCGTGATGATCGACCCGTCACCGATCACGACGTGGTCGATCAGACACTTGTTGAGCTTCGCGGCGGGCAGGTAACGGTCCAGCGTGTAGATGGGATCCGTGGCATCGAAGAAATCGAACGGCGGCAACGGCTGGGCGAGGGCAAGGTTTGCTTCGAAAAACGCCCGCACGGTGCCGATATCCTCCCAATAGCCTTCGAAGATGTGGGCGAAGAGCTTCTTTTTGCCGAGGAGGCCGGGGATGATCTCCTTCCCGAAATCGGTCTGGGTGCCCGCAAGCGCCTCCGCGAGCACCGCCCGGTTGAACACGTAGATACCCATCGATGCGAGGCAGCGCTTCTCCGCCGACGGAGTAGTCAACTCGGACTCAAGCGCCGGGCTGAGCGTCAGGCTTTGAATGACTGCCGGATCCTTCGGTTTTTCGACGAACCGCTCGATCGAATGGTCGTCCTTTACCTGCATCAGGCCGAGGCCGGAAACCTTGGAAACCGGAAACGGAATCGCCGCGATGGTGACATCCGCCTTGGTTGCGATGTGCTGCTCGACGATCTTGCGGTAGTCCATCCGGTAGAGCTGGTCACCCGAAAGAATCAGCACGATGTCGTGGGGGAACGCACGGAAATGCACCAAGTTTCTCCGCACCGCATCGGCCGTGCCCTGATACCAATCGGCGCTCTTCTCGGTCTGCTCGGCCGAGAGGATATCCACAAAGCCGCCACCGAACGGATCAAAGTGATAAGTATTCTGCACATGCCGGTGCAGGGACGCGGTTTGGAACTGCGACAGGATGAAGATGCGGTTGATGTCCGAGTTGATACAATTGCTGATCGGAATATCGACGAGCCGGTATTTGCCAGCGAGGGGCACAGCAGGCTTGCAGCGCTCGAGCGTCAGTGGAGAAAGGCGAGTGCCACGACCGCCGCCCATGATCACCGCCAGCACGCGTTTCTGTGTCGTCATTTGGAAAATTGGTACGATGTCATTTTTTACCCAAGGCCTTGCCCGACGTTTGTGCCGGTCCCCAGTTTCGCCAACACAAAATCAGATATTGGCCTCGTTTCTGGAATGCGATCGGGGTTCCTCAAGACGTCGTGGCCAAAACCGCCCAGGCCAATTTCTAGAGGCTGTCATGAACCTGCGTCGAGGAAGCTGCGGAGCCTGAGACAGGCGAAGGCGAGCCAGTGGAGACCAGCGAGGGAAGAGGCGAGGCGTTCGTAGTCGCGGGCGAGGCGGCAGCCGCTTGGGCCGCCATCGCGCCGTCGTAACCGGCCCGCTCCCCGCTGCTGGGCGTCGATTGCACCGTGCGACTGGCTAGGATCACCGCCGTCGGCTGCGCCTCCCGGCCGGCAGCCACCCGCAAAACCTCCCGCAAATCGTGCGCCAGCCGCTCGAAGCATCCCGCCT
>CANEVO010000075.1 GCA_947442255.1 Opitutia bacterium | reverse complement strand
TCAACGTATGTGCCCGGCTCCGCGGCGACGAGAAGCTGGGTCTCAAACGTGTCCACCTGCCGGCCCGGTCGGTCGAGCGTGGCAAATTGCGCCCGCAACAGTGCGGCCGTCTCGCTGCGAAAGCAGTCGAGTATTCCCTCGGGCGACCGACCGACGAGGCGCACAAAGGCGCTGTTGGAGTGGAGGATCCGGCCCTCGCCGTCGGTCAGCACAATCCCGTCAGGCGCGTAGGCGACCGCGGCTTCGAAACGCATGCGCTTGTCGGAAAGCTGTCGGAAGCGGTTGAGCCGGGTGATGGTCCTGACCCGGTCCAGGTGAGCCAATGGAAGAAGGAGGCAGCGGAGCGGCTGCCGGAAGTGTTCGCCCGCAAGGCGGACCAGAACGCGCAGGAGGCCAAGGAGCGGGAGAAGGAGCTGTTCGAGGAGATCGGACGGCTAAAGATGGAGCTGGAATGGCTCAAAAAAAGCTGGCGAGCTCGAGCGTTGAGGAGCGTCGCCGCATGATGGAGCCGCAACATCCCGCGCTGCCGATTACCCGGCCGTGCGAACTGCTTGGGCTGGCGCGCGCCAGCTACTATCACCAGCCAGAGCCGGAATCGGACGAGAACCTGCGCCTGATGCGGGTGATCGACGAAACGTATCTGGCGTATCCGGTGTTTGGGTCACGCCAGATGACCCGCTGGCTGCGACGCCAGGGCATCCGGTGAATCGCAAGCGGGGTGCGAAGACTGATGCCGCAGATGGGATTGGAGGCGATCTACCGGAAGCCGAATCTCTCTCGAAAGCATCCGGCCAATCCGGTCTTCCGCTACCTGCTACGCCGGCTCGTGATTGATCGCCCCAACCAAGTCTGGGCGATGGACATCACGTATCTCCCGGTCCAGGGCGGCTTCATCTACCTGTGCGCGGTGATCGATTGGTGCAGCCGCGCGGTGCTGGCGTGGGAACTGTCGAACACCATCGATGCCCGGTTCTGCGTGCAGGCGGTGGACCGAGCGATCGCGGAGCACGGCGTGCCGGAAATCTTCAACACCGACCAGGGATCGCAGTTCACGTCCGCCGAGTTTACCCAGCCGCTGCTGGCCCGCGGCGTGAAGATCTCGATGAACGGCCGCGGCCGGGCGCTGGACAACGTCTTCGTCGAGCGACTCTGGCGCACGGTCAAATACGACGAGGTTTACCTGAAGAGCTACTACTCCCAAATCGACGCGTATACCCACCTAGACACCTTCTTCCGCTTCTACAACAAGCAGCGGCCGCACAGCGCCTTCGGCATGGCCAACCCGAAAACACCGATGGAAGTCTATCGGCAGCCCATCGCACTTGCCATCAACCAATGACGAACCGATACATCTGTCCGACTTCGGGCCGACTCCTGCGGCAAGCTCTTCGGCTCCTGTCCTCGGAGTCGGCCAAGGCTTCTAAAGCGCCTTTGTCTCTCATAACTTAATCTCCTCGATCCGCTGGCCAACGGATGGGGTCCACCTCACCATTCGTGCAGGCGGAGATAACCCTCGCGCAATTGTTGGGCCCAGCCATCGCTGATAGAGACTTGCAGTTCCTTTTGCCGGCCCGATTGGACGAGTCTGGCGGCGATGAGCAGGAACCAGCGCCGACCGCGTTTGGCCTCGGTATGTTTTTGTAGGATGATGAAACGGACCAAGCGGGTCCACAGGTTGTAAACGACGAGCAGCAGTCGCGCCGCCAGTTCCATCGTAGCCTTGGACTTGGCGCAGAAGCCGCTGAAGCCGCACCCAACCTCCGTGCGTTGCAAAGCTAAAATCCCCTTCACCCAGCGGGTGAATCGCCTCCGTCGTTTTGGGCTGGGCCACAGACCCTCCTCTCAGCACCTTCCGTGAAAAACTAAACCCTTAACTGCGGAATCTAGGTTCATGGGTGAGGGACCGAACGATTCAGTGTGATCGAGGTTTGAAAGTGGCAACGCGACCGAGCTGTTCCCACAGCGCGCGTTCCTCCAACGTAACTTCCCTGGGCAACTGGACGCTCACGACCACATGCAGGTCGCCGCGCTCGCTACCGTGGCCGCCGGGCACGCCCTGCCCACGCACGCGCAGCTGATGGCCGTTCTGTCTGCCGGGCGGGATTCGCAGCTTGATTGTGCCGGAAAGCGTGGGCACGACGACCTGAGCACCAAGTACGGCTTCCCACGGCGCCAGCTCCAGATCGTGATAAAGGTCGGCCCCGCGCAAGGAGAAATCGGGATGCGCAGAGATGCGTACGCGCAGGTAGAGATTGCCGGCCTCGCCACCACCGTGACCGGGACCACCCTTGCCTGGCACACGGATCCGCCGGCCTTCCTGCGCGCCGGGCGGAATGCGCACCTTGAAGGTTTCCGTCTCGGTCTGACCGGTATTCGGGTCGACTCTCCGCAGCGAAATTGGGCGGACCGATCCGTGCATGATTTCGTCGAGGGTTACCAGGATGTCACCCTCGATGTCCGCGCCCGGCCGGGCGTAGTCGGACTCGGCGGCGGACCGGGAGCCCGGCCGCGCATTCCGAAAGAGGTCGTTGATATCGGCGCTCCGCCGGCCACCTCCGAAAAACTGTTCGAAGAAATCGCTGAAGCCGGTGCCGCCAAAATGCACGTCATAGTCCGGCACGCCGTTCGGGCCTGCCCCGCCGCGGCGCCGGGCGCCGGGTGGCGGCATGGAGCCGCCCGACTGCCAGTTGGAGCCGAGCTCATCGTATTTACGGCGCTTCTCGGGATCGCCCAGGACCTCGTTGGCCTCGTTGATCTCCTTGAATTTCTCCTCGGCGGTTTTCTTGTCCTTGGCGACGTCTGGATGGTAGCGGCGGGCCAGCTTGCGAAACGCTTTCTTGATATCGTCGTCGCTGGCGTCCCTAGCCACTCCGAGCACGGCATAGTAATCTTTAAAATCGACTGACATGACCCGGCCTTACTAGCCACGGTCCGCCCGTTTTGCAACCGGCGGCTGATCGTCAGGGCCGCAGCCGACGCGTGGCCGTGAAGAGGACCACGGGACGCCCTGTTCAAAGAAGGCTGAAAGCGTCCAAAGAAAAAGCCGCGGGCAAATGCCCGCGGCTTGGAAAGGATCCTGATGTTCGACCGCGTTTTAGCTGGCGCTCGCCTCGGCCGCCTTGGGCTCGTCGGCCGGAAGCTCGGCTCCGAACGGAAGCGAAATCTTGAGCTGCTTGTAACGCGGCAGACCCGTACCCGCCGGAATCAAGTGGCCCATGATCACGTTTTCCTTGAAGCCCTTCAACATGTCGACCTTGCCCAGAGTCGAGGCATCGGTGAGGACGCGCGTCGTTTCCTGGAAGGAGGCCGCCGAGATGAAGCTTTCGGTCTCGAGCGAAGCCTTGGTGATGCCAAGCAGGATCGGTTCAGCCTCGGCCGCCTTGCCGCCGGCTTCCTCGATACGCTTGTTCTCGGCGAGGAACATTGCCCGATCGACCTGTTCACCCCAAAAGTTTTCGGTGTCACCCGGGTCCGTGATGCGCACCTTGCGGAGCATCTGACGGATGATGATTTCGATGTGCTTGTCGTTAATCGTCACACCCTGGAGGCGATAGACTTCCTGCACCTGGCTGATAAGGAAGTCGTAGAGCGCGGACGGCCCGAGGATTTCCAAGATCTCGTGCGGATCGGCCGAGCCTTCGGTGAGGTGCTGGCCCTTGTGGACCACATCGCCCGGCTGCACGATGATGTGCTTGCCGGTGGCGATGAGATGCTCCTCTTCCTGGCTCGTCTCGTCGTTTTTCACGACCAGCTTGCGCTTGCCGCGGACGGTGCCTTCGAACGACACGATGCCGTCGATGCGCGACATCTCGGTGGCGTCCTTCGGCCGGCGGGCTTCGAAAAGTTCGGCAACGCGGGGGAGACCACCGGTGATGTCCTTCGTCTTGGAAGCCTGGCGCGGCGTCTTGGCGAGCAGCGCACCGGGGGCGATCGTGTCGCCCTCGTTGACTGCGATCTGAGCGCCGACGGGAATCGAATAGGCCGCAAGCGGCTTGTTCTTCCCATCGCGGATTTCGATCTGCGGATTGAGGTCTTCCTTGTGCTCGATGACGACGGTGGCGATGCGGCCCGACGATTCGTCGAGTTCGCGCTTCACCGTGACCCCGGGGATCATGTCCTTGAAGTGCAGCGAGCCACCCTTCTCGGAAAGAACCGGAACGTTGTAAGGATCCCACTGCGCGAGGACCGCGCCTTTGTCGATCTTCTCCCCGTCACCGACGTGAAGGAAGGAGCCGACCACGATGTTGTAGACTTCGATTTCCTTTTCGTCGGCGTCGAGGATTTGAATCGTGCCGGTCTTGTTGAGGACGATGGAGCCGCCGTCGGCGGTTTCCACGAGGCGGAGGCCCTTGTATTTTACGGTGCCGCTGGCGCGGACGCGAATTTCGGGCGTCTTGAAGCCACCGGAGGCGACGCCACCGATGTGGAACGTGCGCATCGTGAGCTGCGTGCCCGGCTCGCCGATCGACTGCGCGGCGATGATGCCGACGGAGTCGCCGATCTTTGCAACCTTGTTGGTTGCGGGATTGATGCCATAGGACTTCGCGTCGATGCCGCCCTTGCTCACCGAGGTGAGCGGGGACATGACCTTCACGCGCTCGATACCGAGCTCGTCGACCTTGGCTGCGATTTCCTCGGTGATGAGCTCGCCAGAGCCGACGAGAATCTTGGAGGGATTGATCGGGTTGATCACGTCGTCGCTCGAGAAACGGCCGATGAGGCGCTCCCTCAACGGCACGATTTCGTCGTCGCCCTCGAAGATGGCCTTCTTCCACACGCCGTCACGTGAACCGCAATCGTCCTCGGCGATGATGACGTCCATCGCCACGTCGCAAAGCTTGCGGGTGAGATAGCCGGCATCGGCCGTCTTGAGGGCGGTGTCGGCAAGACCCTTGCGGGCGCCGTGGGTCGAGATGAAGTATTCGAGCACGGTGAGACCCTCGCGGAACGAAGACAGAATTGGCCGCTCGATGATTTCGCCGGAGGGCTTGGCCATGAGGCCACGAGTGCCGCAGAGCTGGCGCACCTGCTGTTTGTTACCGCGGGCGCCCGAGTCCATCATGATGTAGACCGGGTTAACCTCGGTCTTGCCATCATTGTTCTCGAGCTTGGCGAACACTTCCTTCGCGATCTTGTCGGTTGCGCCGGTCCAGATGTCGACGACCTTGTTGTAGCGCTCGCCGTCGGTGATGATGCCCTTGTTGAACTGGCTTTCGACCTCGGCGATCTTTTTGCGTGAATCCGCCACGATATCCTTCTTCGAGTCAGGGATGATCATGTCATCGATCCCGATCGAGATACCGGCCTGCATGGCAGTCTGGAAGCCGAGTTCCTTCAACTTGTCCAACGTCTCCACGGTGACGTGGTTCCCCGAGATCTTGTAGGTGTTGAGAATGAGGTCGCCCAGCTTGCTCTTTGGCACAGGGAAGTTCACGAAACCGAGACCCGCCGGCCAGATCTGGTTGAAGATCACCCGGCCCACGGTGGTACGCAGCGTCTTGCGCTTGGTGTCGCCAAACACGGTTTCGCGGCCGTGATCAGGATTCGGCACCTCAACCCAGTCGTGCATTTTCAGCGCGCCATCGGCTTTGACATAGAGCACTTCATGCAGACCGCTGAGCAACGGCACGCGGACGCCCTTCGCCGGTTTGGTGCGCGGCTCGATGGTGAGGTAATATGCGCCGAGCACGATATCCTGCGACGGCGTGAGGATCGGCTTGCCCGATGAAGGCGAAAAGATGTTCGACGTCGCCATCATGAGGAGTTTGCACTCCATGATCGCTTCCAGCGAGAGCGGCACGTGCACCGCCATCTGGTCACCGTCAAAGTCCGCGTTGTAGGCGGTACACACGAGCGGGTGAATGCGGATGGCTTCGCCCTCGATCAGGATCGGCTCAAAAGCCTGGATCGAGAGACGGTGAAGCGTCGGTGCACGGTTGAGCAGCACTGGGTGCCCCTTCGTGACTTCCTCGAGGATATCCCACACTTCAGGCGACTTTTTCTCGATCATCTTGCGCGCGCCGCGGACGGTGTGCACAAAACCGAGTTCCTTGAGGCGGCGGATGATGAACGGCTCGAAAAGAACGAGCGCCATCTTCTTGGGCAGACCGCATTGGTTAAGCTTGAGCTCGGGACCAATGACGATGACGGAACGACCGGAGTAATCCACGCGCTTGCCGAGCAAGTTCTGGCGGAAACGACCCTGCTTGCCCTTGAGCATGTCTGAGAGGGACTTCAAGGGACGGTTGCCGGCGCCGGTGACGGGACGGCCGTGACGACCGTTATCGAAGAGCGCGTCGACCGCTTCCTGCAACATGCGCTTTTCGTTGTGAATAATGACGTCGGGCGTCTTCAACTGCATCAGGTTCCGCAGACGGTTATTGCGGTTGATGACGCGACGGTAGAGGTCGTTGAGATCGGAGGTCGCGAAGCGACCACCCTCGAGCGGGACGAGCGGGCGCAGGTCCGGCGGAATGACGGGCAGTACTTCGAGCACCATCCACTCGGGGCGGCTCTTCGAATGGATGAAGCCCTGGATGACCTTGAGGCGCTTCGAAAGCTTCTTCTTGATCTGCTTGGACTTCGTCGCGCGCATCTGCTCCTGCAGCTCGGCGACGGTGGCATCCATGTCGGTCTTCACGAGGGCATCGCGGACCGCCTCAGCACCCATCTTAGCAACGAAGGAATCGTCACCGTATTCGTCCAGCGCCTGCCGATACTCGGTATCGGTCAGAAGTTGCTTCATCTCGAGCGGAGTCTTGCCCGGATCGACCACCATGTAGTTCTCGTAGTAGATTACCCGCTCGAGCGAGCGCGCGGTCATGTCCAGCAGGAGCCCCAGTCGACTGGGCATCGACTTCAGGAACCAGATGTGGGCGACCGGAACAGCGAGCTCGATGTGCCCCATACGTTCCCGTCGCACTCGCGCGATCGTCACTTCGACGCCGCAGCGATCGCACACGACGTCCTTGTATTTGATCCGCTTGTATTTGCCGCAGGCGCATTCGTAGTCCCGCACCGGGCCGAAGATTTTCTGGCAGAAAAGACCACCCGGCTCAGGCTTGAAAGTGCGGTAGTTGATCGTCTCGGGATTCTTTACCTCGCCCTTCGACCATTTGCGGATGACTTCGGGTGAAGCAACGGTGATGGACACGCAATCGAATGCGCTCTCTTCGAGGCCAAGGGCCTCGCGCGCCATATCGCGGGTGGTGCCGGCGGTGTCGGTGGGTTGAATCATTTTATTGGCTTCCTGAATTTATTCTAAAGGTGAACGCCCGGCGCCGGCTTAGGAGCCGTAGCTCAGCACGTCGCGTTTCTGGAGTTTGATATCCAGACCAAGGGATTGGATTTCCTTGATGAGCACGTTGAACGACTCCGGCGTCCCGGCCTGGAGCGTGTTGTCGCCCTTAACGAGCGACTCGTAGATCTTCGTGCGGCCCTGCACGTCGTCGGACTTGACGGTGAGCAGTTCTTGGAGGGTATGCGCCGCGCCGTAAGCCTCGAGCGCCCACACTTCCATTTCGCCGAAACGCTGGCCGCCGTATTGGGCCTTGCCACCCAAGGGCTGCTGCGTGACGAGCGAGTATGGACCAACCGCGCGCGCGTGGATCTTGTGCGACACGAGATGGTTCAGCTTCATCATGTAGATATAGCCGACGACGACTTCCTGATCGATTTTCTCGCCGGTGCGACCGTCGAGGAGCGGGCTCTTGCCCGAAGTAGGCAGCTTCGCTTCCTTGAGGTATTCGCGGATTTTCTTCTCAGGAATGCCGTCGAACACGGGTGTCGCGATCTTGAGGCCGAGCTTTTTGCAAGCCCAGCCGAGATGCGTCTCGAGCACCTGCCCGATATTCATGCGCGAAGGTACGCCGAGCGGGTTCAGGCAGATTTCAATGGGCGTGCCGTCGGGGAGGAACGGCATGTCTTCCTCGGGCACAATCTTCGCAACCACGCCCTTGTTCCCGTGGCGGCCGGCCATCTTGTCGCCGACTTCGAGTTTCTGCTTGGTGGCGATGTAGACCTTGACCTGCTTGATCGCGCCATCGGCCGAACCTTCGCCCGCCTCGATAGAACCGATCTTGCGTTCCCGGTCCGTTTCGAGCTCGTCGAATTTCGTCTGATACGATGCGATGATCTCCATGATTTTGATGCGAACCGGCGACGGATCGATCTGAACGTGCTTGGAGACAGCCGCGAGTTTGCGGAGGAGCGTCTTGGTGATCTTGCGATTGGCCGGGATGATGATTTCACCGGTCTCGCCGTTGATCACGTCGAGCGGAATCTTTTCGCCGAGGAGAATGTTGGAGAGGGCCTCGGTGAGGCCTTCACGCAACTTGTCCATCTGCGTCTTGTATTCTTCCTGGATCTGCTTCGCCTGGCGGCGGCGATCGGAGGGGGAAAGTTTTTCCTCCTGATTGTCGATGCGCGAAGAAACCTTCACGTCCATGATGATGCCGGTGACGCCGGACGGGACGATGAGCGAGGTGTCCTTCACGTCGGCAGCTTTCTCACCGAAGATCGCGCGGAGGAGCTTCTCCTCGGGCGCGAGTTCGGTTTCGGACTTGGGGGTGATCTTACCAACGAGGATGTCGCCGGGCTTAACTTCCGCGCCAATGCGAATAACGCCGTTGTGATCGAGGTTTTTGAGCGCCTCTTCGCCGACGTTCGGAATGTCGCGCGTGATTTCTTCCGGCCCGAGTTTCGTGTCGCGGGCAGTAACCTCAAACTCCTGAATATGGATCGAGGTGAAGATATCCTCCTTGAGGACTTTCTCGGAAATGAGAATGGCGTCTTCAAAATTGTAGCCGTTCCAAGGCATGAACGCGACGAGCACGTTGCGACCGAGCGCCATCTCGCCCTGATCGGTCGAGGGACCGTCGGCGATGATCTGGCCGGCCTTGATCTTTTGACCCTGTTTGACGATCGGCCGCTGGTTGAAGCAGGTGCCGGCATTCGAGCGCATGAACTTCCGCAGCTCGTACAGGAAGGTGTGATTCTTCGGGTCGTTTTTCAGGTTGCGCGGCAATTCGCCATCTTTCGTAACAACGATGCGTTTCGCATCGACCGAAGCAACCACCCCCGCCGCCTCGGCGACCACGACGATTTTCGAGTCGCGCGCGACTCGTTCCTCGATACCGGTGCCGACGAAAGGCGATTCGGCCTGCAGCAGCGGCACGCCTTGGCGTTGCATGTTCGCACCCATGAGCGCGCGATTCGCATCGTCGTGCTCAAGGAAGGGGATCATGCCCGCCGCGATCGAAATAACCTGCTTCGGCGAGACGTCCATCAAGTGGACCTCGGCGGCGGGCACTTCGAGAAAATTGCCGTCCTGGCGGACCGTGACCTTACCGACAAAGTGGTTCTTGTCGTCAATCTCGGCGTTGGCTTGGGCGATGACCTTAGCCTCTTCCTGGTCGGCGGTGAGATATTCTATCTTGTCGGTGACGCGGCCATCCTTGACGACGCGATAGGGCGTCTCGATGAAACCGAACTCATTCACGCGCGCATAAGTCGAAAGCGAGTTGATGAGACCGATGTTTGGGCCTTCGGGGGTCTCGATCGGGCAGATGCGGCCGTAGTGCGACGGATGGACGTCGCGGACTTCGAAACCGGCGCGTTCGCGATTGAGACCACCCGGCCCGAGCGCGGAGAGGCGGCGCTTGTGCGTAACCTCGGCGAGTGGGTTGATCTGGTCCATGAACTGCGACAACTGGCTGCGCGCGAAGAAATCACGGATTACGGTCGTCAGTGCCTTCGGGTTGATCAGCTTCTGCGGCGTGATCGAGTCGACGCTCTGGTCGTACATGGTCATGCGCTCCCGCACGAGACGCTCGGTCCGGCTGAGGCCAACACGACACTGGTTGGCGAGCAATTCCCCGACGGTACGCACTCGGCGCGAACCGAGGTGATCGATGTCGTCGACGACGCCGACGCCCTTTTTCAGTCGCACGAGATATTTGGTGGCAGCGACGATGTCGGCGCTCTCGAGAATGCGTTGTTCGAGTTCGGCCTTGAGGCCGAGCTTCTGATTGACCTTGTAGCGCCCGACCCGACCGAGGTCGTAGCGCTTCGGATCGAAAAAGAGGCGCTTGAGCAGAGCCTTAGCGTTTGCCGTGGTCGGCGGCTCGCCGGGCCGGAGGCGCTTGTAGATTTCCTTGAGCGCTTCCTCTTCATTGCGTGTCGGGTCCTTCTTGAGCGCGCGAATGAGCGCTCCTTCGTCGATCGACGTGTCGATGACGCGGAGCGTGGTGATATCATGTTTCTCGAAGGTACGGACGATCGCCTTCGTGAGGGGCTCGAAGGCCCGCGCCAGCACGACGCCCTTCTGGGCATCGATCGCATCTTCTACCAGCACGAGGGTGGAGACGTTCTCCATACCGAGCGCTTTGGAGACCTTAAGATCCTTGATCTCGTAGAAGAGATTCAGCAGGTCGATGTCGCTGGAGTACCCGATCGCGCGAAGCATCGTTGTGATGAGGAACTTCCGGCGGCGGCGGCGGCGGTCGAGATAAACGTAGAGCAGGTCGTTGTTGTCGAACTGCACTTCGAGCCAAGTGCCGCGGTCAGGGATGATGCGGAAAGAATGGAGCGGCTTGCCGTTCGCATGCGGCGTAACTTCGAACGCAATACCGGGCGAACGATGCAACTGGGAAACCACGACGCGCTCAGCGCCATTAATGATGAACGAGCCGCGCTCGGTCACCATCGGAATCTCGCCCATGTAAATATCCTCGTCCTTAATGAAGTCTTCCTCGCGGAGGCGGAGCTTCACATAAAGGGGCACGGAATAGGTGATGCCTTCGCGGAGGCACTCCAACTCGGTATTCTTAGCGTCGCCGAGATTGTAGGAAACGTATTCGAGCGTCAGCCTTTCGTCGTAGGAGAGAATGGGAAATACCTCACGAAACACGGCCTCAAGCCCCTGGGGTTTGCGCTGCTTTTCAGGCACGCCCTTTTGTAGGAATTCGAGGTAGGACGTGATTTGAATCTCAATTAGATTCGGCGGCTGGATTACTTCGCGGAGTTTACCGAAGTTAATGCGTTCGGAGTGAGTGCGGTCGGCCATGGGATTCCCGGTAAAAATTAAGAGACGAGACAGGACGCGTCGCGGTGCTGGTCAGCGCGAACAGCGGGTAGCGAACAAAAGAACGAAAGAAGAAAAGGCAAAGGACAGGCCGTGCGGGTGCGCGGCCTGTCCCGAAGAATTCGGACGTGGTACGAACGAGGTCGCCAACTGGCTTACTTGAGCTCGACCTTGGCCCCGGCGGCCTCGAGCTTCTTTTTGATTTCCTCGGCCTCGGCCTTCGGAGCGTTCTCCTTGACGGGCTTCGGCGCACCCTCGACGAGGTCCTTGGCTTCCTTGAGGCCCAAGCCGGTGATGGCCCGGACTTCCTTGATGACGCCGATCTTGTTCGCGCCGGCCTCCAGGAGAACGACGGTGAACTCGGTCTGGGCCTCGGCCGCGGGAGCGGCAGCGCCTCCGCCACCTGCGGGAGCGGCGGCGACGGCAGCGGCGGCGGACACGCCCCACTTGCCCTCGAGGTCTTTAACGAGAGCGGCGAGGTCGAGAACGGTCTGGCTCGAAAGCCACTCGATGACTTGGTCTTTGGTGATGTTGCTCATGATGATTGCTCCTGGGCTGGACTAGCGGTTTCCGGAAGTGAAACGCGTTTAAGGGACGTATCCCCTAGACCGACCCCATTGGATTTTTTGCTTTCCGCCCGTCCGCGATGAAAATCACGAGTGGAACGGAAAAAGATTTGGTTAAAGAATGGCTTAGGCGGCGGGGGCGGCAGGCTGCTCCTTCTTGACTTTCGCATCGAGGACGCGAACGAAGGCTCCGGCATTGCTGGTAAGCAGGCCGAGGAACTGCGAACGCAGGGCCTCGAACGACGGCAGCCCGGCAATCTTGGCGAGATCGCCCGCGCTGATCAATTTCTTGTCGAACACGCCAACCTTGATCTCAAGTTTCTGTTTTTCGTCGAAAAACTTCTTCAGGATCTTGGCGACGCCGGCGGAGTTCTTTCCCCCCACGACGACCGCGGTCGGGCCGGCGAGCGAGGCTTCCAGTTCGGGCAGACCGAGTGCTTTCGCGGCCACGCGGAGCGAACTGTTCTTCACGACGTGAAACTCGGCCTTCTCGACCGCTAGGCGCTTGCGCAGTTCGGCGGTGTCGGCGACCGTCACCTTGGTGAAATTGGCGAGGATGACGTAGTCGGACTTCTTGAGATGAGTCTCGACCTCGGTAATCAGGTATTGTTTTTCGGCTCTCATGGTCGGGCTCCTCAGTATTTGCTGAATTCGGTGGAAGCGATGCGCACGCT
>CANEVO010000074.1 GCA_947442255.1 Opitutia bacterium | reverse complement strand
TCCGGTCGCGTAGCCCTGCCCGAGAGGGCAGGGAGTCCAGGCCTCAACGGGCGGACGACCTGCCGTCGCACGCTTGCGATCACGGACGGATTTTTCAGCCTTCGCGGCATGACCGGCCGCCCTGCTTTTCTTCGCCTTCCGGTAATTTTTATTGTCTTTGGCGCGCTGCTGGGCAGCACGTGGTCGAGCCTCTTCGGCGCGCCGCCCGCGGCGAATCAGCCGTGGGAGAACGGGCTCGGTATGAAGTTTGTCCCCGTCGTCGGCACCAAGGCCCTGTTCTCAATTTGGGAAACGCGCGTGCGGGATTTCGAAGCCTTTGTCAGCGCCACCGGCTACGACGCCACTGCCGGGATGCTTTCCAATCGCGATGACGGCTGGCGCGCGCACGGCGACTCCTGGCGCTCACCGGCGTTTCCCCAGACTTCGCTGCATCCGGTCTGTGGGGTGAACTGGGAGGACGCCCGGGCGTTCTGCACCTGGATGACTGAGACGGAGCGCGCCGCGGGCCGGCTGGGGCCGAATCAGGTTTATCGATTGCCAACGGATGAAGAGTGGAGCGCCGCGATCGGCCTGCTGCGCGAGCAGGGCGCGACGCCGAAGGAACGAAACGGCAAGGCCGGCGAAGTTTATTGGTGGGGCACGGCCTTTCCTCCGCCCAAGGGCATGGGCAACTTCTCCGACGAGGCGGCCAAGCGGGGACGGCATCCGGACTGGAATATCGTCGTCGGTTACGACGACGGCTTCGAGGATAGTTCGCCGGCGGGAACCTTCGCTGCGACCAAGCTAGGACTCTACGATTTGACAGGGAATGCCTGGGAGTGGTGCGAGGACTTCTTCGACGGGAAGGCGGGCTCTCGCGTCATGCGTGGCGGCGCGTACAGCCGCCTCGGTGCGCATCATCTCGAGGCCTCGTTTCGGCTCGAAGTTCCGGCGCCGCGTCGGCGCTCCGACTTCGGTTTCCGCTGCGTCATCGGACTCGAGGAGCCGAGTCCTTAGCCGGACCAATTCAGTTGAACCGCGACGGGAGGGCCGGCTCTCGTCGCCGGGCCTGTTTTACCTCGTGAATTTGGGGCGTGCCGACGGAAGGCGGCTCTACACTAATCGGTTTCTATCCGGTCGCCGTTGAAAGCCTTCGACGGCACACTCCGGCTCAGAGCTGATATGTCTGCAGCGGAATCGGATCGATCACCTTCGACTTGGGCGCCTGCTGGGCCAATTGCTGGGCGAACCAGGCGCGCGCGGGGGGATCGCCGTGGGTCAGGATGATGTGTTTCGCCTCCGTCTGAAGGGCGAACTCCAGCAATTCCTCGCGATCCGCGTGGCCGCTTAACTCGAAACGCTCCACGCGGGCCTTGATTTTCGTGCGGACGCTCGCAGCCTCGAAGATGAAATCGTCGCCGGGTGCGGCGGCGAGCAGTTTGCCGCCCGGAGTCTCCGGGTCACAGTACCCCACGAATCCGATCGTGTTGCGCGGATGGCCGAGCAGGCCTGAGGCGAGGGTGTAACTCGGTGTCCGCTCCACCATCATGCCGGAGCTGATGATGTAGAGGGATTTTTGCTGTGGATCCTCGCCGGGCGTCATCTTGCGCGGCAGCGGCTTGACGTGAAGATCCTTGAGGATGCTGCGCTGAAACTCGACGTGCCTGGTCTTGCGGCAGATTTCGTCGAAGTAATCCGCGAGATCGACGCCCAGCCCGGAGGCATAAATCGGACAGTCGACGAGCCGGCCAAATTTTCGCGCGTCGTGCAGCACCGAGAGCAGTTCCTGCATCCGGCCGAGGGCGAAGACGGGAACCAGATACGAGCCGCCCTTCTGAATGGTGTCGTTGATCGAGGCGATGAGCCGGGCGATTTCGTTCACCCGTTCCTTGCCGACCGGCCGCTCCGTGGACCCGCGGGTCGTCTCCATCACCAGGGTGTCGATGTGTCCGGCGGGAAACTTCGCGCCCTGCAGCGTGCGCTGGGATTCGAACAGGACGTCGCCGGTGAGGAAGATGCGCCGGTTCTTGTGGTGAATCTCGACCGCGGCCGCACCCGCCACGTGCCCGGCGGGGTGAAACGTGATCTCGATGTCGTCCTTGGCGCCGCGAAAGTGCCGGGCATGGCCAAAGGGCAGACCGGTGAGCCGCTTGCCGCACTGATCGATGTCGTCGTGCGTGAAAAGGGGGTAGTCGGGCACGTTGCCTTCCTCCTTTTGGCGCATCATTACGTTGGCCGAATTGTGCAGCATCCGTTCCACGAGCATACGGCTCGAGGTGGTCATGATCACCGGCGTATGCGGATGCTCGCGCATCACCACCGGCAGGCTGCCGATGTGATCGAGATGACAGTGCGTGATCACAATCAGGTCGAGGGTCAGGCCCCGCAGCGGCTTGAGGTCCGGTGTCGCCGCGCGACCGACTCGTTTCGGGTGCAGTCCGCAGTCGATCAGTACGTTGAGATCGCCGAGCTGAACGAGCAGCGAGTTGGCACCGATGCCGCCATCGCGGTTCAGGTCTGTTAATTTCATGAAAGCGGCAGGAAGCACGAGAACCGCCGGGAGAACGAGGAAGAACTGTGGGCGGGAGTCTCGCCAGGGCCGCTAGTACCTGGATACCGAGGTTAAGCGCTTCGGCGTAGCCCTGCCCGTGAGGGCAGGGACTTCTTCCGTGCTTCGCCTAAAGTCGTCCCGCTGCTCACGTCGCTGGGCTACGCTGCCAACTTCGGAATCCAAGTAGTACCGACCACGGCCGTTCACGCGGTTCAGCTGTGCGGAATGGTCATCTCGAACGTGGGCAGGATGACATGGACCTGGTTGCCGAATTCATCGACCCCGTGAAAACTGCCTTGGGCGGCGGCGGCGGTCCCGGTGACATGGTAGCTGCTGTAGGAGAAGTGCTCGCCGGGGGGGAGGCGCGGTGTGTCGCCGACAATCTTGTCGCCCTCGATCACGAGCCGGGTGCCGTCGGCATGGAGAATCACCCATTTCCGCCCGAGCAGCGTGACGACCCGATCCGAGCCATTGCGAATCGTAATGTTGTACACGAACGCATGCGGCTTGTCCGGGGGCAGGCTCGCGCCGCCATGGTGGTAGCAGAGCTTGTCGAGCGTGGCGGTGAGACGGGGTAGTTCGCAGGAACGGGGCACCCGTCAAGGAGACGCGGCTTTCGGTTCGCGGCAAGTGGGTTCGCGGGCGGCGCGTGTTTGGCCTTGTGCCCATCTGGGGGCCAACCAGAAATCCGGAGCATGGTCCGTCTCGCTCTTCTTTCCGTTTCCGATAAGCGTGGTCTCGTCGAATTTGCGACGACCCTGGTCCGGCAGCATGACTACCGGCTGCTCTCGACGGGCGGGACCGCGAAGCTGCTGGCGGAGCATGGACTCCCCGTTACCGAGGTGAGTCAGCACACGGGTTTCCCGGAGATCATGGACGGCCGGGTGAAAACGCTGCATCCGAAGATCCACGGCGGTCTATTGTGCCGGCGCGACCTGCCGGATCACCTCGCGCAGGCGGAGAAGAACGGCATCGAGCTGATCGATCTGGTCGTGGTGAACCTTTATCCCTTCGAGCAGACGGTGGCGAAGCCCGGGGTGCACTTCGAGGAAGCCATTGAGAACATCGATATCGGCGGGCCCTCGATGCTGCGCAGCGCGGCCAAGAACCACGACAGCGTGACCGTGGTCTGCGACCCGGACGACTATGCCTCCGTGACCGCCGCGCTGGCGGCCCCGAAAAAACTGGGCGAGCTGCGACGTCAGCTGGCGCTGAAGGTGTTTCAACGCACCGCGAGCTACGATGGCGCCATCGCGCGGTATCTCGAGTCTCAGGCGGCGGAGCCCGACCTCGCGGCGATCGGGGGCTTCCCGGCCACGCTGACGCGGTCGTGGAAGAAGGCCCAGGCGCTGCGCTATGGCGAGAACCCTCACCAGCAGGCGGCGCTCTACGGCACGTTCCACGATCACTATTCCCAGCTCCACGGGAAGGAACTCTCGTACAACAACATTCTCGATATTACGGCTGCGACCTACCTGATCGGCGAATTCGAGCGGCCCACGGTCGCGATCCTCAAGCACACGAATCCCTGCGGCGTCGCGAGTGCGGACACCTTGCTGGCAGCGTGGGAGAAAGCATATGCGACCGATCGGCAGGCGCCGTTCGGGGGCGTGGTCGTGGTCAATCAAACCCTCGACGGCCCGCTGGCCGCGGCGATTGCGGAGATCTTCACCGAAGTCATCATCGCGCCGCGCTTCAGCGACGAGGCGCTCGCGTTGCTGGCCAGGAAAAAGAACCTGCGGCTGATGGTGGCGAAGGAAGGTATCGGGGCGGACGCCCTGCAGGAAATTCGATCCGTCGTCGGTGGCGTGCTCGTGCAGGATCGTGATCGAACGCTCGGCAACGTGCGCGAGTTTAAGGTCGTCACCAAACGCGAGCCGACCCCCGAGGAATGGGCGGCGATGATGTTTGGCTGGAAGGTCGGCAAGCACGTGAAGTCGAACTCGGTCGTCTATTGCCGTGACGAGCAGACGCTCGGCGTCGGAGCGGGTCAGATGGCGCGGGTCGACAGCTCGCGCATTGCGGTCTGGAAGGCGGGCGAAGCCGGGCTCGCTTTGCGCGGTTCGGTGGTGGCAAGCGAAGCGCTATTTCCCTTCGCCGACGGGCTGATTGCAGCCGCGGCGGCCGGGGCGACTGCGGCCATCCAGCCGGGCGGCTCGGTGCGCGATGCCGAAGTGATTGCGGCGGCGGACGAGCGCGGCCTGGCGATGGTCTTCACCGGCTCGCGGCACTTTAAGCACTGAACTCACCCCCGGCAGCCGGGGCGAACCACGCACGATTAACATGCAACGATTGATCCTGTCCCTTCTCGTGTCGGCGACGCTGGCGCTGGCCGGCTGTTATACGAATCCCGTGACGGGACGCACTTCGCTCGTGCTGCTGTCGCAGGGCGAGGAACTGACCCTCGGCGCGAAGTCCTTCGCGGAGATCAGCCAGAAGGAAAAGGTGTCGAAGGATTCACGGCTCAATGCGCGCGTGAACCGGATCGGTCAGCGCATCGCGCAGGCCGTCGGCAATGAACTGCCCGGGGCGAAGTGGGAGTTCGTCGTGTTTGAGTCCCCGGACCTGAACGCCTTCGCGCTCCCCGGCGGCAAGGTCGGCGTTTATACCGGGTTATTGCAACTCGCCGAGAGCGACGCGGAACTCGCGACCGTCATGGGCCACGAGATCGGCCACGTGATCGCCCGGCACGGCGCGGAACGGATGTCGGAGGCGATGGTGATTTCCGGTTTGGGCGAGATTGCCGGCCAGGTCGTCGCAACCAGGACCGATGCGCGGAACCGGCAGATGTTCGACCTCGCGTATGGCGGAATTACGACGGTGGGCCGGGTCCTGCCGCACTCGCGGAATAACGAAAGCGAGGCCGACCGCATGGGGACGATCTACGCCGCTCGGGCCGGGTACGATCCGCGGGCGGCGATTTCATTCTGGCAGAAGATGGTCGCCCAGAAGCAGGCCGCGGACATTGCGGGTTCCTCGGTCGGCCGGATTGGGGCGCTGTTTTCGACGCACCCCGCCGACGAGAAGCGGATTGCCGACTTGCGGGCGTTGATGCCGCAGGTGGTACCCATCTACGACGCGAATCGCGGCCGTTTCCAGGTGCCGGCCGCGCCCTGAGCTTTTGCGGTTGGCGCGGGGCAGGGGACTGCGCCACCTTGGAGGAATGTTCGACCCTGTGGAAAAGCTGAAGGAGTTTATCCGGCATCGCAGTGTCTCGACGGACTCGAAGCACCGCGACGGAATGAAGGGCGCCCAGGAGTTTGTCTCCGGGCTGCTCGCTTCGCTCGGCTTTGCGGTCGAGGTGGTGCCGACAGATCTCCATCCGATCGTTCTCGCCCGGCGTGACGGCGACAAGAGCTGGCCGCATGTGCTCATTTACGGCCACTACGACGTCCAGCCGGCCGATCCGCTCGAATTGTGGAAGACGCCGGCTTTCGAGCCAACGATCGTGGGGAACCGGATCTACGGTCGCGGCGCCGCAGACAACAAGGGTCCGCTGCTGACCAACATCGCCGCCGTGGCGAAGCTCCTTGAGGAGGATCCGAAACTCCCGCTGCGGATTACTTTCCTGGTCGAGGGCGAGGAGGAGATGGGAAGCCCCAGTTTTCCGAAGTTTCTCGATCGATACGCGGACCGGCTGGGAGGGGCCGATTTCGTCTATCTTTCGGACACCGCGCTGCCGAACGAGAACCAGGTAGTTCTCACCTGCGGCCTCCGCGGGCTGACGCTGTTCGATGTTCACCTGACCGGAGCCAAGGGAGACCTGCACTCGGGGCTGCACGGCGGCGTGCTGCGCAATCCAATCCAGGCGCTGGCGGAGATTCTCACCACGCTGCATACGCCGGATGGCCGGGTGAATATTCCGGGCTTCTACGACGACGTCCTCGAGGTGCATCCCTGGGAGCGCGACGAATTGCGGAAGCTGGGCGCAAACGAGAAGGAGTACGCGGACTTCCTGGGTATCGACACTTTCTACACGACCCCGGGCTTTTCCCCCTTTGAAGCGGTGCGCTTCCAACCGACCCTGGAGTTCAATGGGATCGGCGGAGGCTATCAGGGCGAGGGCACGAAGACGGTGATTCCGAGCAAGGCCTTCGCGAAGTTGAGTTGCCGGCTCGTCCCGAATCAGCGGCCCGACAAGATCAAGGAACTCGTGATGGACGCGATTCGCGCCCGGACCCCGTCGGGCGTAAAGGTCTCATTTGTCGATCAGCACAAGGGAGATCCTTACGTCGTGGTCCCGCCGGATCGATCAAACACGCCCCGCGACCAATCGCCGGTGCTGGCGCGGGCGTTTCGGGCGGCGGACAAGGCGATCGGGGAGATCTGGGGACGTCCGCCCGTCTATCTGCGCGAAGGCGGCAGTGTACCGATCATCGCGGACATCAAGCGCGTGACCGGCCTCGATTCCGTGATGTTCGGGCTCTTCCTTCCGGAGGATAATCTGCATGCGCCGAATGAGAGCTTCAATCTCGATGTCATGAAAAAGGGCATCGAGACGACCCGCCGGATTCTGTCCGCCGTCGCTCGGGGCTGACCTCCGGTCGGCCCGACACAAAAAAGCCCCGGAAACCCGGGGCTTCTTCCAGTCGGCTGGGAAAACTTGTTCGCTCAGAGCGAGGCCGGTGCGGTGCTCGGATTTACGACGACGAGCTCGACGCGTCGATCCTTGGCCGTCGAAGTATCGTCGCCGTTTTTGGCGGACTCGAGGCTGCCCTTCGAGACGGTTTCGATCTTGTCCGCAGTGACGCCGAGGGACGCGAGAAAAGTCTTCGCGGCATTGGCCCGGCGTTCGCCGAGACCGAGATTGTACTCCGCCGTGCCGCGCCAGTCGCAATGGCCCTCGAGCAGGAGCCGGTAGCCCGGATTCTTTTCGAGATATTCCTTGGCCGCCTGCAGCTTCGGACGCTCCGCCTGTTTGATATCCGAGCGATCAAAATCGAAGTAAACCGCTTGGAGCGCGGTACGATTCTGGTTGTTCGCATCGAAACCCACAGGACGCACGCTGAGGCCAGGGGCCTCCAAATTCACCGGGACATCGGACGGATTTAGCGAGGAGTTATTGCGACCGCCCGGTTGCATGCCGAGCGCCGTGGCGCTCGGATCCGGGCGCGTCGGCGTTTGGGGACAGCCCACGAAGAACAGCGCGGCACCTGCAACGACAAGGCAAAGTTTTTTCGGAACAAGGTTCATAAGAGAGGAGGCGAAAGACAAACCTATCGGCAAACGGAGTTGGCCGGGCAAGGTTATTACACGGTCTTTTTCGGCTCGATCAGCCCGACTTCCAACGCGTATCGGGTGAGGCTGGCAAAATCGTGCAGATTGAGCTTTCGCATCAAGTTCGTGCGGTGGTTGTCGACGTTTTTTACACTGATGCCTAGCTTGGCCGCGATCTCTTTCGTGCCGTGGCTCTCGGCCACGAGTTGCAGAATCTCGCGCTCCCGATCGGTGATAAAATCGGGGGCATTGCTGGTTGCTGGATTGGCCAAGACGGGGCCGAAATACGTGCCGCCATCGGCCTCGGTCTCGAGTCCTTTCTTGAACTCGAACAAGCCTGTCGGTTTCTCGACGAAACCATGGGTCCCGGCTTCCAGCATTTCACAAACCATCACCGGGTTTTCGTGACCGGAAAAGACTAGGACGCGCATTTGGGGGAGTTTCTTACTGATGCGGCGGAGAATATCCAAGCCGTTGAGGCCTGAAAGCTTCGCCTCGAGTCAGAGTTGGACGGCGCTCTGGCCATCGCCTGCCTCGCCGACGAGTTGGTAGTTGGCGTCCAGCCGCAGGATTTCAACCAGCATCTCTCGGATGGCGGTTTAATCTTCGATGATGACGAGACGCTTCATGGGCTGGAGTTAAGGAAAGGAGATGGATGGTGGGTCGAGAGGGATTCGAACCCTCAACCAACGACTTAAAAGGACGCTGCTCTACCATTGAGCTATCGACCCCCGACCGAAGAGGGTGAAAAATGGGTTTTCGCGCTATGAGTTTGCAAGATGTTTCTCCCCCCGTGCATGCGACGCAGTTGACCCGCGTCGCGTCGACTGCCAATCTGCCGGTTCAGATATTGGGAACAATTCAAAAATATACCCATCAGAGCGAAGCAGACCGCATGTCTGCCAAAGCTCAAGAAGTTGCCTTCGATCGCCTGCTGGTTGACCGTTTCAAGAACGGTGATCAGGCGGCGTTCAACGAGATGGTGTCGAGATACTGGGATCGGATCTACTCGATGGTGCACCAGTTACTCCGCAATCAGCAGGACGCGGAGGAAGTCACACAGGACGCCTTCATTCGCGCCCATCGCGGGCTCGCCAATTTTCGCGGCGATTCCGCCTTCTCCACCTGGCTTTACCAGATCGCGACCAACCTCGCGCGCAATCGGTACTGGTATTGGTGGCGACGGAAGCGCGACAAGTCCGTGTCACTCGATGCGCCCATCGGCCAGGCGAACGATCTGACTCTCAGCGACGTGATCCCTGCTGAAGTGGAGTCGCCGGACGACATCACAGTCACGCAGGAATTTGTCGAACGCATCGGCAAGGGGATGGACCGCCTCTCTTCCAAGCACCGCGAGATTCTCGTGTTGCGCAACGTCAAGAACATGTCCTACGAAGAAATCGCTGCCATCCTCGGCATTTCCGTGGGAACCGTGAAAAGCCGAATTGCCCGCGCGCGCGAAAGCCTCCGCTCCAAGCTCGGTGAGGACTTCAAATGAAAGACTCGGAGTTTATCGAACTGCTCAACCTGTACATCGACCACGAGATCTCGCCGGCTGACGCCGCGCGTCTCGAGGCCGAGGTGCTGGCCCACCCTGTCCGCCGCCAGACGTACCAGCAATACTGCCGCCTGCAGAAGGCGTGCAAGCTGTTCACCACGGAATTCCCGACGGCAGCCGATCCCGCGAATCGGAAGATCGTGGCCTTCGAACCCGTCCCGCGACGGTCGGCGGCGATGGGCCGCTTCGGGGCGATTGGAGGGCTCGCCGCGGCGGCCTGTCTCGCGGTAATCTTCGGCCTGCGGAATCGCGATTTCAGAACGTCGGAGGCCGCCCCGATTGCCCGCCTCGAACCGGTTGTCGCCCCGGCGGCGCCCGGCCTCGTGCACGCCGTCAACCTGCCGGTCTCGTCGGTCGCCACGGTCCGCAATTCGCTCCTGTTGAGCGGACGCGCGCCAGCCGATGCCCTGCTCGCCGCTGCGGTCCAACAGACGGACAAGCGTTTCGACTGGATGCGCACGGTACAGCTTTCGCCACTCCCGCAGCGGCTGCCGGCGGAGTCCCTTCGCTTTGAAAACTTGCCTCCCGCCGCGACGCTGGAATCCGGCACCCGGGTTTATGGCCGGCCTCTGACGGACCAGGCAGACGCCGAATGGGTTTCGTTTCGGTTCAGCAAGTAAACCCAGTCGCAAATCGGACCGACGAACAAAGCCAGTCCTTCGACCAGCTTTTTATTTAGCTGAGCGCCCGCTTGATCAGGGCCTCGGTGGAGGCGCCGGCCCCGAGGGCCAAGGCCGCACGGCGCACCGCCTCATCGGCGTCCACAGTCTTGTAGCCCAACGCCGTCAGGGCGGCGACGGCGTCACGGGTGGCGCTGTTGCCGCTGCCGGCGGCCGCAGGCCCGCCCGTGCCCAGGCTCGATGTTCCCGCCTCGCCACCGACCTTGGACTTCAGCTCGACGATCAAGCGCTCAGCCGTCTTCTTCCCGATGCCGGGACATTTCGCGAGCAGCGCGATGTCGCCGAGGCGGATCGCGCTTTCGAGCAACGGCAGCGACAGCCGGCTCATGATCGTCAGCGCCATTTTCGGGCCCACGCCGGTGACGTGCTCGATCATCAGGCGGAAGAAATCGCGCTCCGCCGGACTAGCGAAACCATAGAGCGTTTGCGCGTCCTCCCGATAGATCACGTGCGTGTGCAGCTTCACGACGGCCTCCGGCTTGGGCAGCTTCTCCGCGGTGGTGACCGGGATGTTCACTTCATAACCGAAGCCGTTCAGTTCAATCACCGCCCGCAGCGGCGTCGCCGAGGTCAGCAGGCCCTGGATGGAGGTAATCACGTTCGAAGTTGCAGCGACGGGTCGGCACGGCGCGAGGAGAAAACCGCCGCCGGAGCACGTGTTATTTCAAGCCGATTACGTCCTGCATGTCGTACACGCCTGGGGGCTGTCCGACGACCCACTGGGCGGCCCGGAGGGCGCCGCGGGCGAAGATGCCGCGGTCGCTCGCCTTGTGGGTGAGTTCGATCCGTTCGCCGAGAGCGGCGAAAATGACCGTGTGGTCCCCAACGACATCGCCGCCCCGCAAGGCATGGACCCCGACCTCACTGGAGGTGCGCTCGCCGGTGAGGCCCTCGCGACCATGACGCAGCGCGTCGGCGTTGAGCTTCCGTTCCTCGAGAATGATTTCCAGCAGGCGCGCGGCGGTGCCGCTCGGGGCATCCTTCTTGAAGCGATGATGCATCTCGACCACCTCGGCATCGTAGTCCGACCCGAGCACCGCGGCGGCGCGGCGAGTGAGGGCAAAGAGCAGGTTGACGCCGATCGAGAAATTGCCCGCCCAGACGCACGGCACCCGCGCGGCAAGATCGAGCAGCGCCTTCTTCTCGTCGGCGCCGTGTCCCGTCGTGCCGAGTACCACGGCCTTCCGCTGGGCGACCGCCGTCTCGAGTAGGGCCCTGGTGCCGCCGGAAGCGCTGAAGTCGACGACGACGTCGCAGCGCGCGAGGCCGGCTGCGAGATCATCGCCCGCGTCGGTGGACGCTCCGACGTTTAGTGAAAGCTCGCGGGCTGCCACCGTCAGTGCCTGGCCCATCCGGCCCTTGGCGCCATTGATCGCAATTGTGAGAGACATCGCGCGCTTCAGTCGAGTTGGGCAAGAACCAGCTCGAGCGCCTTCGTACTGGCTGCGCTCATCCCGCAGAGGGGGAGCCGGACCTCGGCCGAACCGATGATGCCGGCGCGCACGAGGGCGACCTTGATCGGTACGGGATTGGGTTCAATGAACAGCGTCTTGAAAGCCGGATACAGCCGACGGTGGATCCGGCCAGCGGCGGTGAAATCGTTGGCGAGCGCCAATCGAACCATCTTGGCAATCTCGCGGACGTAGAGATTCGATGCCACGCTGATTACGCCTTCGGCCCCCACGGCCATGAAGGGCAGGGTGAGGGAGTCGTCGCCGCTCAGCACGGTGACGTCGCGGCCCAGCGCCTGTTTAATTTGGTCCACCCGATCGACGCTCCCGCCCGCTTCCTTGATCCAGGCGACATGCGGAAACTTGGCGCGCAGCCGTGCGATGACGGGCACGCTGATCTCCACCCCACAGCGGCCGGGAATCGAATAGAGAATGATCGGCCGGTCCGTCGCCTCGGCGATCGCGGCAAAATGCTGAAACAGGCCTCCCTGACTCGGCTTGTTGTAGTAAGGCGCGACCAGCAGCATCGCATCGGCCCCGGCCTCGTGGGCGAGTTGGGTCAGCTCCACCGCCTCATGCGTCGAGTTGGATCCGGTGCCGGCAATGACCGGGACCCGGCCGCGGGCTTCCGCGATCACGAACCGGATCACATCCATGTGTTCCTCGTGGCTCAGGGTGGGTGACTCGCCGGTCGTGCCCATCGGCACGAGCCCGTTGATGCCTCCCTTGATCTGGTGCGCGACGAGATTTTTCAAATCATCGTAGGCAATCCGCGATTGGCGTAAGGGAGTGGCGAGCGCGGTGATCGTGCCAGTGAGCGGGCGGAGTTTCATGAAATTTACCAATGAAGCCTTGCTCAACACAGCAGGGCGAATTAAGGAATCCGCAACGCTTTTCTACCCGCGACCCCCAAGTCTGCCGTCTCAGCCGCCACCGAAATGATCAACGATCTGCTCAAGCTCGCTGTCGACAGCGGCGTCAGCGACGTAATCATCAAGTCAAACAAGCCCGGCTACGTGCGGCTCGCCGGCAAGCTGAAGCCGGTTGACATGGATCCCATCACGTGTCCCGAGGCCCAGGCCTTCGTCGACGAGAACGTGCCGCGGGTTTTCAAGGCGCACTAGAATGACGAGGGGCAGGTCAACTTTGCCTACTTATTCGAGGGCATCGGGCGCTTTTGCGTGAATGCCTTTCCCCAGCGCGGGCGCGTGAGCATCGTCATGCGGCACATCAAGAGTACGGTGCCGAACTTCGAACAACTCGGACTCGGAACGACGGCGGACGGGTTGATCAAGCTCGTCCAGGCCAAGGACGGGATTCTGCTCGTCTGCGGCGCCACGGGTTCGGGCAAGAGTTCGACGATGGCGGCGATGATGAACTGGGTGAACCAGAATCAGGACAAGCACATCGTCACGATCGAGGACCCGATCGAGTACACCTTCCAGGACGACAAGTCGCTTTTCCAGTAGCGCGAAATCGGCCTCGACGTGCCCAACTTCGAATTGGCGATCAAGGCCGTCGAGACTGCGATTTCCGCGGCCGAGACGGGTCACCTGGTCTTCTCGACGATGCACGCCGCGACCGTGGCCCAATCATTGACGCGACTCTTCGAGTTTTTTTCCGGCGGAGGAAGTGGTGCAGGCTCGCCGCGCGATCTCGGGTTCGCTCCGGGGCTTCGTCTGTCAGAAGCTCATCCCGACGATCGAGGGCAACAGCCGCCAGCCCGTGAACGAGATCCTGACTGCGGATGCGACCATGAAGAATCTAATCCTCGAGGGCCAGAACGAGAAAATCCAAAGCATCCTCGAGAGCAGCAGCGAATCGGCGAGTTTCTCGTTTATCAAGGACATCTACCGGCTGATCAACGCCGGCCGCATCAGCAAGTCGGACGGCCTGAAGTTCTCGCCGAACCCGCAGCAGTTGGAGATGAACCTCAATGGCATCTTCATTAAGTCCTGATTCAACCCCGGTTGTTTTTCGTGCGCGGCCTCCTCGTCATTTCGATCGGCCTGCTCGGAGGCACGACGATCACGATGAGGGCCGATGCCACGGCACCGGTGGACGATTCGATTTCGGCGGCCAAGCGGGATTTCGAATCATTGAAGGCCATCCCAGCGGCGCAGTTGGAGACCTGGCTGGAAAAGGAAAGCGTTGCGGAGAAGCGAGAATTCAACCTCGTACCCGGGAAGAAGACGCCTGCGCCGGAGAATGAGAAAAGAGGAGTCGAATCGGTCCCAAATCCGCTGGCGCCATTTCTGGCCGGTTGGATGACCGCGCGCGACTATGCCCTCCTGCAGCCGGGAACGAGTTCCTCGGCGAACGGTGGTACGCCGAATCTCGCGACTCTGCCGGGTGGCACGCCCGCGGGTGAAGCCGGCTTGGC
>CANEVO010000073.1 GCA_947442255.1 Opitutia bacterium | reverse complement strand
CCGCCACCCGCATGATCTGCGCCACCGTCAGCTCATGCTGGGCAATCAGCCGCACCACCAGCAGCCGCCGGCGCGCCCACGCTTCCTGCGGTTTGGACCACTCCGCCTCGACTTCCGCCACCCGCTTCGCCCCCAAATCCGGTAATTTTTCCGCCCTGCCAAAACTTGGGTAAAATCTGGCCCAACTTAAAGTCTAAATATTACTAGCTGACGGTATTATACGGTCAAAAAGCTCAAGACGGCGAAAAACAAGCACGGCTACGGCCCGAAACGGGGTCCCAATCCCGCCCGATTCAGACCTTTTGCCGGATGATTGGCTGCCCGAAAACCATCCCAACGGCGATCAGAACCTGATCGTCATCCCGGCGCGCAGGCCGTTCTGATTCGCGAGATCCACCTTGGTTGAATAATGCGCGTTGTCGCTCACCAGCTCCTGATCGTAGCTTCCCGCAGACTGGAAAATAGCACCCGCGTAAAAACCGGCGCGCTCCGTCAGATCGAATTGCAAGGTCGCATCGGCATAATAGCCCGGCAGGAATTTACTCGCAGCGCTTGAGTTGGTTTCAGTGATTTCACTGCCGATTTCCGGCGTGAAACTCTCGGTTACCGTGTAATTCGTGCCAGCGTACACCAGCGCCAAGCCAAGGCTGAAGCTCGCGCGAAACCGGCTGGTGATGGGAACCCATACCGTCGGCCCCGCCCGAAAAGTGAAATAGGCTCCTTTGAGCTTCCAGTGATTCGAAACGCTGGTCGCATCCGTTGTCGTCAGGATGCTTCGTCCCGCCGGCTGGTTGCCGATCAATACCGTGGCGTCGGTCGACACCGTTTTGGCGACACCCGCGTCGTCGACCGCGGGATTGCCGGCGGCGTCAAGCATCGGAACCGTCGTGGAACTCGGCGAACCGTACGGCGCCGGGGGAGGCGTCTGCCCAAAAAGCGAATACATGTCCGTCAGCGTCGTTAATGTGGCGCGAACCTTATCCGACCGCTGGGAAGAAATATCGTTGACCGACATGCCGGCGGTCAGATTCCAAGCGAGACCAGTGCCGAACAGCTTCCCCATGTCGCGCATGACGACGAGTTCCATCCCATTGGTGCTCGCAGCCGCGATTTTGCGGGTATCGGTATCGATGATGTCGGCCGAGTAAGTGCTGAAGGCAACAAAACCATCCGGCGTTAGCTGGCGGGCATCCGAGTAAGACCAAGTGTTGGTTTTCCCATCGGGTGCGATCGGATCAAACACCTGCTTCCCCGTATCCGGGTCAGTCGCCAAATTGCCACTAGAGTCGAGACGGGAAGTCGTCCGGGCATCCGGCTGAATTTTACCATTGTGGTAATCCCGCGCCAGGTTCGCCCCGGTTACCGGGCCTGGATCTTCCACACCCGCAACCTTGCCCCGCCCGGAAAAACTGGTCTTGGCACCGCTGAGATGGCGAAACCCAAGCGTGACAGTGCTCTTTGTCTCGTAAGTGAATTCGTCGAGATTGCTGAAATCAGGGATTTCAGTCGGCGGGGCGGCCCTTTCTTCCTGAGCGCGCGCAATTCCTAGCGCAGACACGAAAACAAAAAGGGCGATGCAAAGGTATTTCATGCAGGTGGCTGCCACGCTGTGACGGCGCGGCAATGGGAATGTTGCATGAAAGTTCTAGGGCCAGGCGCCCGCCGTCAACGCGAGACTTCAGCATTAAATGACGGGATCCATCCAACCGCCCGAGCGGGCCAACACCCCGGAACGGACGCCTCACTCGTTAAATTCGTCGCGCTTGCTCGCCTTCTCGTCTTCCGCCTTCAGGGCTGCGGCAGCTTGGGGGTCGGACAAAGCTGCACTCTCGCGCTGCCGCCGGTCGCGCGCCTTCAAATCCTCCTCGCGCTGCTCAAGTTCAATTTCCTTCTCCTGCTGGGCCTGCACCTTTTCGAAAAGTTTGTTTTCAGACTCATCGAGGAACTGCTCCCGTTCGCGAAGCGCCTGCTTCGCCTCTTTGAGGCTTGCCTCCTGGCGCTCCAGTTCCGCCCGAAGCTGTTCGAGCGCAATATTTTCCTCCGGTGATATCGCCACCTGCACCGCTGCAGGTCTGCGCGAGGCGGCCAGCAGTTTCTCCCTCGCGAGCAAAAGCGCTTCCATCTCCGCCAAGTCACGTTCCCGCTCGGCGAGCCGCGCTGCGGTCTCGTTGATCACCCGCTCACGCTCGGCCAGCGTCAGTTCGAGTTGAAGCAACGAGCGTTCGAGTTCGGCCGCCTGAGCCGAGGCGACACTCGCTCCACCCATCCCAAACGGGGCCCGAGTGGCCGAAACAATGGCCTTGATCGTTTCCCGGGCCGCCGCAGATGCCTCCGACACCTCGAACGGCGATCGGATGGCCGCAACCGGCCGGCGCCGCGGCAAAGTCAGACTTGGTGCCGCTGTGCGCGGTCGCCCCCCGGGAAATTGGTTCGAAGGCGTTTGCGGGTCCGTCATGAAAATGGGCGGGCAAACGTGTTTTTATTTTTTAAACAGCCAGCCGAAGATGCCCGATTTCTTGGTGCCCGCATCCCGATTGCCGCCGGATATCCGCAGGTGCGGTCGCAACAAATCCGCCGCCCGCTTTTCCAATCCAGGATTGCCGAGAATCACGAATGGGCGTTCCAGCGAGCCGCCACCCGCGATCTCCTTTTCGATCGTGACCAACTCGTCGCGAAACCACGTCGTCGCTACCTCGACGCGGGCAGCGGCATCCGGGGCCGGAGCCGCCTGTGCCAGCGCCTCCACCAGATGTAATCCCTTCGCCCCGCGCCGAAAGGGCAGAACCCCGGCCAGTGCCGCTTCGTCCACGTGGGAAAGCGCATTCAGCAGTTTTCGAAAATCTCCGCCCACGATCACCGTTTGCGCCATGCTTTGCGCAAAAACGGCAAACTCCCCGAGAGTCGTCAGCTTCTCCAGCTTGCAAAACTCGAGCGTGCCCGGTTCGAGCGCGGTCAGCGCCATCGGGAAATTCTCCGGGATCCCCAGCTTTCCGAGATTTTTCAGCAGCGGGTCGTCTCGCGCCGAGGCCGCTTCGGTCTGCACGACCATGTCGCCGAAGGGGCTGTCAAAAGCGAGCGGCTCCTTGAGAATACCGATCAGCTGGTCCATCCGGTCGGGCAACTGGCCTTTCAACCTCAACAGCTCGACGACCTCGTCGAACGACAGGTCAATATATTTTGCCGGGGTCTCGTCCTTGCCTTTGATCGGCTAATCGGGCCCGTCGAGATTCTGCGCAAGGCTGCTGATGGCGGTGTCGACCATGATCGAAGAGGCGAACATACTGCGCGCCTCATCCCAATCTTTGGCGGTGGATTTCATCGAAGGAATTTTAGGCGCACGACCGCAATTTCGCGACCGGGCTCAGGTGGCGTCGTGCTGCACGATTTCTCCGGCGAGCTTCCGGTAGTGGTTGATCACATTGTCGCCGCCCGGCCCGGCATCGGTGGCCTCGGCGCTCACTAGGACCACTGGCAGGCCCAAGGCCACGGCCCGGCGCACCACCATCGCAACGCGAATCTGCGTGTCGAAGATCTTGGCCGTCGGCGCGACGCGTTTCGCGGTGCGAAATTGATTGAGCCGGAGTTGCATCCGCATTTTGGGGACCTTGATATCGACGCCGGTTTTGATCGAATTGAAGATGATCCCTTGCCCCGCCGCCGGGGACCCCATCGCGGACTGGCGGAAGCTCGCGGACAACTGGTAAAATTTCTGCAGTTTCTCCACCAGCAGGGTGAAGCCGATCAGGCTCAATGCGTCGGGGTTGGACGGCACGTAGATTTCATTCGACGCGAAGATCCCGCATTGAGAGGCCCGCAGGATATTGGGCGGGCAATCGAAGAGGATGAAATCGTAGTCGGGTTCGAGCGCCTTCAACTGCTCGTAAAACACGAGGTAGGGCGGTCGCTTCGGGTCGCCGTTGAACTCGCTCTCCAAATCTACCAAGTTGAATGTCGTCGGCACGAGATCCAGGCCGGGCAGCAATTTTTCGCCGGTCTTGCCTTCAACGACACTCTTGATGACGAGGTCCTTCACCTGTGCCTTGCCAGGTTTAAAAATGGAGAAGATCGCCCCCTCTCCCGTCGCATTGATTTTGTTCCAGCGATCCAGCTTGAGCAGCCAGATGCTCGCATTGGACTGGGTGTCGAAATCGAATAGAAGCACGCGTTTGCCCAACTTCGCCAGCGCGGCGGCCGTGTTGACGATCAGGGATGTCTTTCCGACGCCGCCCTTGTAGTTGATGAAGCTGATTTTGCGCGCCATGCGTGATCCCCGTTGACAAGCGGAACGGGACGCGGGTCAACATGCGAATCCGTCCCGTGCGGAGCCAGACAAAAACCGGTGGCGCGCATTTTACGGAAATTTTTCATCGTGTGAATAAACCCGCTCTCCGCGCCGCGATCCTCGAAGAACTTCGCCGTGAACTCGCCGCGCAGGTGGGCGCGGCCTTGCTCGCCCGCGAGGAAGCGATCAGCGAGGAGAGCCGACCGGACAGCAAGTACGACACTCACGGCCAGGAAGCCGCCTATCTCGCGGAAGGCCAGGCGCGCATCGCCGCGGAGATCGAAGCCAGCCTCGCCCACTACGCCGCGCTACCGCTGACGGATTTCGAACCGACGGATGCGATCGCGCTTGGAGCGCTGATCGAGTTGGGCACGGAAAGCCGTTCCAGTGCCTGGTATTTTCTCGGGCCGCGGGCCGGCGGGATCGAACTGCAGTGGGAGGACCGGAAAATCCTGGTGGTGACACCCCAATCCCCACTGGGACGCCAACTGCTCGGCCATCATGCAGGCGAAACAGTGCGACTACCGGGACGCGGCGGACTGGCCGCGCAAAAGATCCTCGCTGTGAAGTAAGACCGAATCCGTCGATCCGGATTGAGACCATCCCCATGGTTCGTGCCCGGGTGACGACCAGGCAACGCGCAAGGAGAGTTGCGCGTTCCACGCCTTTCCGCTTTCTGCGGAACGATGCGATTTCTGCCCGTGCTCTTCAGTCTTTTCGTCACCGCCGGTTTTTCGGCCGTTCCCCCGGAACTCGCGGCGGCGCTCACGACTTTTCGGGCCGAGGCGCCGAAGGGTTGGTCCTTCACGCAGACGACGTCGGCCCAGGGGGAGTCCACCGTGGAACGCTGCGACGCGGCCAAGCCGGAATTCGACCGTTGGTCACTCGTGGAAAAAAATGGCCGCCCGCCCACGGCCGACGAAACGCGGGAATACGGCGAGATGCGGTCGCGGCGATCCCGGGGCGGCACGGCCCCCAATCTCAGCGATCAATTCGACCTCGGCACACTCGAAAAATGGGGCGATTCAGGCGGCTTCGCGACCTATCGCTGCCGGTTGAAACCGAGTGAAAAGGGCGATGCAACCGCCCGCTATCTTCGCGCAACGCTGATCGTGCATCGAGCCACGAACACGCTCGCGTCGGTCAAACTCGCCAGCATCAGCAGCTTCAGCCCCACCTTCGCCGTCAACATCGACGAAATGCAAACGGTGATGACCTACCACCCCCCCGCCGCCGGCGTCCCGATACTTCCGCAAACCGTAAAGACGCGCGTGCGCGGACGAGCCTTCTGGTTCAAATCCCTCGACGCGGAAATGATTGTGACCTTCTCGGACTACGTTCGGGCTCGAAGGCAATAACGGCCCGGCCAGGCGCCAGGTGATCGGCCCCCCCGGTGCGGCTCAGGCGCCGCCGCTCCATTTGAAAATGACCGTACTCAAGGGCGGCAGCGTCACCCGGATCGACTGGCTGAAGCCATCGCGCGCCTGCTCCCCGGTCCTGCGGCCGCCATGGTTGCCCAATCCGTTGCCACCGTAGAATTCACTGTTGGTGTTTATGACTTCGCGCCAGAAACCCTGCCGCGGCACCCCGAGATCATATTCGCGTGTGGCTCCGCCAAAGTGCCCGACTACCACGAAAAGCGTGCTTTCGGAGGGATCGGACCGGATGAAAGCGATCAGGTTGGCGTCGGCATCGTGGCAATTGATCCAGCGAAACCCCTGCGGATTGAAATCGTTTTCACCCAGGACCGGTTCAGACGTGTACAAGCGGTTGAGGTCGCGCACGAGCAACCGTACGCCCTCGTGGTCCGGATACTGGCAGAGATGCCAGTCGAGGCTCGCATCGTGCGCCCATTCGCGCGACTGCGCGAATTCGCTGCCCATGAAGAGCAGTTTTTTGCCCGGCCAGGCCCACATGTGGGCGTACAGCGCCCGGAGGTTCGCGGCCTTCTCTGCGATGTGCCACGCCCCCATCTTGAAGAGCATCGAAGCCTTACCGTGCACGACCTCATCGTGCGAAAAAACGGTCACGAAATTTTCGGCGTATTGGTAAAGCATGCCGAAAGTGAGATCGTGATGGTGGTGGCGGCGGACCACCGGCTCCTTGCTGAAGTAGCGCAGCGTATCGTTCATCCAACCCATGTTCCATTTGTAGTCGAAGCCCAGTCCGCCGTCGCAGGTGGGCTTGGTGACTCCGGCAAACGAAGTGCTTTCCTCGGCGATCATCCGGGCGCCGGGATAGTAGCGATGCACGAGGTCGTTTACGCGGCGGAGAAAATCGATCGCTTCAAGGTTCTCGCGGCCACCGTGTTTGTTCGGAATCCACTGACCTTCCTTCCGCGAGTAATCCAGGTAGAGCATCGAGGCCACCGCGTCCACCCGCAGGCCGTCGATGTGATAACGATCGAGCCACGCGAGCGCGTTCGCGACGAGGAAGCACCGGACTTCATTGCGCCCGTAGTTGAAAATCAGCGTCCCCCAGTCCATGTGGGCGCCCTGCCGCGGGTCCGCATGCTCGTAGAGGTGAGTGCCGTCGAACTCTGCGAGCGCAAAACTGTCCCGTGGAAAATGGGCTGGTACCCAGTCGAGGATGACGCCCAATCCGCGGCCATGCAGGTAGTCGACGAACCAGGCAAAATCCTCCGGCGAGCCAAAGCGGTGCGTGGGGGCAAAAAAGCCAGTTACCTGATAGCCCCACGAGCCATCGAACGGATGCTCCGCGAGCGGCATCACTTCGATGTGCGTGAAACCCATCTCGCAAGCGTAGTCGGCCAGCTGCGGCGCCAGCTCGCGATAATTCAACAGCCGGTTGGCGTCCTCCGCCAGGCGCTTCCAGGAGCCCAGATGCACCTCGTAGATGGACATCGGCCGGTCGAGTTTGTCCGCGTTGGCATGGCGACGGGCCATCCAGGCCTCGTCCGTCCAACGGTGTTTTTCCGGACGGCAAACGATGGCCGCGTTGTCCGGCGGGCCCTCAAAATACGTGCCGTAAGGATCCGTCTTCAGGTGGAGCCCGCCCCGCTGATCACGGATCTCAAATTTGTAGATTTCACCTTCGCCGAGGCCCGGGACAAAGAGTTCCCAGACCCCGGACGGCCCCAACGAGCGCATCGGATGAAACCGGCCGTCCCAGTGGTTGAAATTTCCGACCACCGAAATCCGGGCCGCGGCCGGCGCCCACACGGCAAACGAAACCCCGATCACGCCACCAAGATCGCGTACATGAGCCCCGAGCTTCTGATAGATGCGGTGCTCGTTGCCCTCGTTGAACAAATAGAGATCCTGCGGACCGAGCGTGGGCAGAAAGCAATAAGGGTCGGAAAACTGCCGAATCTCCCCGTTCGTGTAAGTCGCCCGTAACTGATAGCGAAAGACGGCCGGACGCTTCGGAATAACGCCCTCAAAAAATCCGTCCGGTGCGATCCGCTTCAGCGGAAACGACCGCCGCGGTTGGACCTCGATTTCCACCACTTCGCATTCCGTCGCCTCACGAAGGAACGCCCGCACCACCACCCCCTCCGAACGACGGTACGTGGCGGGATGCATGCCCAGCACGGCATGGGGTGCCGCGTGTTTCCCTTCGAGGAGGGCAGTCAGATCGGTTTGGGAGATTATCACGCGAATGATGGTGGGGAACCGCTCCAAGGTGGGGAAGGCACCTCGCGGCGTCTAGCTGGGAATCAGCTTTGTTCCGACCGTTCTCAAGGAACCATTCGCGACTCCGGTCCCGTCGCCGCAACGGCGTCACACTACCCTGCCCGCCACGGCACCGCCGGCCTCACGTGACCCCAATTCTTCCGGGTTTTTCCGATTGCGGGAAATCGGGCGCCGAGGCTTGCGCGCCCCTCGGGCGCGGCCTTTGCTGCGCGCGTGATTCGCCGCCTTATTTTCGTCGTCGCCCTCGGCGCCGTCCCACTGCCCGCCCAGCCGCGCTTGCAGCTGACCGCCGACGTTACCGAGGCCAACTTATCGTCGGGCGAAACGCTCGCCCGGGGCCATGCCCGGCTGCGCGACGGTTCCATGCTGATTCTCGCGGACGAGATTCGAGCGAATGAACGCACGGGCTGGGCAACCGCGACCGGTCACGTCGAGCTGACCCGGGGGGCCATGCGCCTGCTCGCCGACAAGATCGTCTACCAACGTCGGGACGGTTCCTTCTCGGCCGAAAGCATCCGACTCGGAAGCCATCCCTACTACATCGAAGGCGACGCGGCCACCGGTTCAGGCGATGAAATCACCGTGCAACGAGCCCGGCTTACCTACGGTGAACCCGGTCCGTGGCAACCCACGCTGCTCGCCGACAGTGTCACCTACGCCCCCGGCCGCCAGGTGCGTTCGGAAAACGCCCAGGTCGGCATCGGTCACACCCAACCGGTGCCGTTCCCGAAATTTCAGCAGAACCTCGCATTACCCTTCGCCGCCTCCGCCACGTTCATCGCTGGTTTCCGATCCTCTCTCGGCTTTTTTGCCGAAGCTGGCCTGCACGTGCCGGTGGCGGCCGCGCTCCGGCTGGGCGGAGACATCGGATTCTACACGAGCCGCGGCGTGATGGCAGGACCTTCGGGAACCTACTCCGGCCAGGAAGACGCCGCTCGTTTCAAGGGTCGTTTTCAGGCCGCCTATATTAACGACCACGGAGATAAAAAAACCGACATTCTCGGCCGGTCGGTCCCGGAGAATCGCGGCTATGTGGAATGGCAGCATCAGCAGACATTCGCCTCCGAAAAGCTGACCCTCGATGGCCAGCTCAACTGGTGGAGGGACTCCGAGATCATGCGCGATTTTCGTCCCCGTGCTTTCTTTCCCGTGCAGGAGCCGGATACCTTTGTTGAGTCGGTCTATACCGGGAGCAACTTCCTTGTTTCGGGCTTTGCGCGCCTGCAGCCGAATTCCTTTCAGCGGGTGCAGGAACGTCTGCCCGAGGTCCGCTTCGACCTTCTGCCCCTGCCGATCGGCGGCGGCTTCTATGAAAGATTTAACGCCAGCGTCGCGGTGCTGCGCGAAGATCCGCCGCTCAGCGGGCCCCGGCTGCGGAGCGACCGGTTCGATGCCTACTACGCTCTGGAGCGGCCGATCATCGCATCCGACTGGCTGGCCGTCACGCCCGTCGCCGGCGGCCGTATCACCCACTACGCGAACACGCTTGGCGCCGTGCACGACGGAAACTACACGCGCGTGCTCGGCGAAGTAGGCGTCGATGCTGCGCTGCGCACCGCCGGCACGTTCGCTTACCGCAATGCGCGCTGGAAGATCGACGGGCTCCGCCACCTGTTCGTGCCACGCCTCAGTTACCGCTACATGCCCCAGGCGGACGAAGGCCGCGCGCGTATTCCCCGGATCGATCGCGAAACGTTTTCGACCTACCTTCAGCCGCTCGGGCTCGGCGCCGGCCGAAACATCGACGACCTGCGCGCGACCAATACGCTCCGGCTCGCGTTCGACAATGTCGTCCAGACGCGCGATCCGGTGCTGGGCACGCGCGATCTGCTCGTCTTCAACGTGGCCAACGACCTTCGTTTCAAACGGGTGCCAGGCGAGCGGGACTTATCGGAAATTCACACGGAGCTGGCGATGATGCCCACGCGGTGGCTGCAGCTCGATCTCTACGAAAGCTTCGCCCCGCGAAACTTTACCCTGCGTGAATTCAACTCCGGGCTCACCCTGCACGACGGGGAGGCCTGGTCCGTGCGGTTTTCCAACAATTTTCTCCGCCACGAACTCGACGACTACGCCGTGGATGGCCGCCGGCGGATCAACGAGGTGTTTTCCGTCCGCGCCCGGCTCCACTACGACGTGAGGAAGCGCCGCTTCAACGAGCAGGCTTACGGCATCGAACAGAACCTCGGCAACACCTGGCGCGTATCCTATCTCGTCAGCCTCTACTCCGGCCGCCGGCGCGAAAGCGGCTTCAATTTCAGCCTGCAGGTCGACCCGGTGAGATTCTGACCGTGCGAAACCCCCAACGCCTTCTTCCCGCCGGGCGCGGAACCTCGTCATGAGTGTCGCGCGCAACCAGCGGGAGATCTTCCTGCACCTTCTCGGCAACCTGCGGCCGCATTGGCGCCGGGACCCCGCCCTGCCCGCCCGTATTCAGGCTCTACTCACGCGCAACCGCCGGTTCGGGGCGCGCGACCGTCGCCTCTACCGCGAACTCCTCTACACCACGCTGCGCCATCTGCCGTGGATCGAGCCCTTGCTCGACGCCGACACAGACGAAGCCGTCCGGCGCGTCGCGTGGCTTGCCGCCGAAACCCCGGCCACGCAGCCCTTTCGCGCGGCGTTCGCCACGGGTGAATCACCCGTGGGCGACCAAGCCGAACTTCTCCCCTCATGGTTCCGCGCCCATTGCGCCGAAATATTCTCCGGCGCAGAACTCGCCGCGCAATTGCGCCGGGCGCCGCTCTGGCTCCGGCTGCAAACGAAGGAACCAAGGCGCGTCTTCGAAGAATTCGACGCGGCCGGTTGGCGCTGGCGGCAATCCTCGGCCCTGTCCTCCGCAATTGAAATTCTGGCCGAAGTTGACGTGACCAAAACGCGCTCGTGGGAGGAAGGCGGCGTCGAAGTCCAGGACCTGGGCTCGCAACTGGTGCTCTCGACCCTCGAAGTTTCGCCCGGCGGAAAATGGCTGGACGCCTGCGCCGGCGCCGGGGGCAAGACGCTGCAACTCGCGGCGCTCCTCGGCGGAGCTGGCCGGATCGACGCTCACGACATCCGTCCGGAAGCACTGCGCCAACTCCAACTGCGAGCCACGCGCGCCGGCATGACCGTGGCCGCCCTCCCCGACGGGCGATCGGAAACCCGGGAAACCCACGTTCCTCCGGCGCCAACAATCGACGCGGCCACGCTTTCGATCATCCGCCATC
This sequence comes from Opitutia bacterium, assembly GCA_947442255.1. The sequence goes on along the minus strand of CANEVO010000073.1, from coordinate 7,434 downwards.
TCCCGGCGGGCGCCCAGTACGACGGCGTGCTCGTCGACGCCCCGTGCAGTGGATCGGGCACGTGGCGCCGCTCGCCTCACCTGAAATGGACCACCACGGAAGCCACTCTGGCTCGATTGGCCGCCCTCCAGAGCGAGCTACTGGAAAAGCTGAGTCCATTCGTTCGTCCCGGCGGGCGACTGATCTACGTGACGTGCTCGCTGAGTTCGTGTGAAAACGAAGCGGTCGTCGCGGCGTTTCTGCAAGCGCACCCCGAATTTCACCCGGCGGCTTTTGCTCGCACGTTTGGCGCCACCCCGCGCGGGGCCGGCCTTTTGATTTTGCCTTCACGGCACGACACCGACGGATTTTTCATCGCGGCGCTCGACCGGGATTTTAATCCGTAGCCTTCCGGCGGCAGGCGGGAAATCCACCGCAGGGGCCAGGGGCGCTGTTTTCACCTTGCCGAGACTTTCACCAGCCCAAGCATCGCGGCGTGGTTCCCGACTCCGATTATCGCATCAAGCTTCAGGTCTTTGAAGGCCCGCTGGACCTCCTGTTGTTTCTTATCCGCAAGAACGAACTCGATATTTACGACATCCCGATCGAGTCGGTCACCCGGCAATACATCGATGCCCTGCACACGATGCGGCAACTCGACCTCGATGTCGCCGGCGAGTTTTTCGTGATGGCGGCGACGTTGATGGAAATCAAGAGCCGCATGCTATTGCCCAAGGGGCAGCATGCCGTGGACCCCAATGCCGAGGACGAGGAAGTGGATCCACGCTGGGAACTCGTGCACCAGCTCCTCCAATACAAGAAGTTCAAGGAAGCCGCCGCCACCCTGCGCGAACTGGCGGAGACCCGCCAGAATCTGATGGAGCGCTACGTTTCCGGGCTTTCGGCCGACGCCGCCGACCGGCCATTGCGGGCCGTCGACCGCATCGAACTCTGGAACGCGTTCAACATGGTCCTGCGGCGGTTGGCGGAAAAGCTCGTCGTCGGCGAGATTCACGACGACGTCGTCACTGTCGCCGACCAGATGGAATGGCTCCTAGTGCGTTCGCAGACGGAAAAATCGTTTGTATTCTCGAATCTGTTCCCGCACGGCGTTTCGTTGCGCAAACTGGTCGCAACCTTTCTTGCCGTGTTGGAACTGACCCGGCTGAACAAACTGCGCCTGCGCCAGGATGAAGCCTTCGCCGACATCGTCTGCGACGCCGTAATCGAAAACCCGCTTGAGTCCGCGCCGCTCCCAAACACCGTAACCGCGTGAGCACCCAGAAAAGGAAGAAAAAACCCACGCCCCGGGCGGCGCTGCTCGGCGTCGGCTTGGATAACGATGACGGCCATCGGCGCATCACCACTGGTGAGCAATTCGCGATTGTCGGCGGGTCCGAGGAAACGCACGGCCGGATGACGGAAACCGTCGTCAAGACTTTCGAGGAGTTGAAGACCCGCGGGAAGCACCTGCACCAGGTAGAACCCACAGAATTGGCCGACATTCTGGAAAAATCGACCCCGCGCTAAGTCACGGAATCAGTCGCTTTCTCCTTTGTCACCGGCCGCCCCGCTCGCGGCGGCGGGCTGATCTCGGAGCCGCTGCGGGATGGCGACAGTTGCGTTCGAGGGATTTACCCTTCTGATAATTTCCAACGTCCCACTCACTATGTCCGAAAAAATCATCAACCTGACCACCGAATCTTTCAAAAGCACCTTGAACGCGTCCCCGACGCCGGTGCTCGTCGACTTTTGGGCTCCCTGGTGCGGGCCGTGCAAAGCCATTGCCCCGATCCTTGAGGAACTGGCCACGGAATTCGACGGGAAGATCAAGATCGCGAAGGTCAACATCGACGAGCATGACGCGGTGGCGGCCGAGTTCGGTGTCCGCGCCATTCCCACCATGATTTTGTTCAAGGATGGCAAGGTTGCGGAAACCCTCGTCGGCATGATGCCGAAGGCCGCGCTCAAGGCGAAACTCGCCGCGCACGTCGCGGCGTAAAGTCGCTTCAAAGCGCCAGACCGGCCGCAAACAGCGCGGCATAAAGAGCCAGCAGCCTGGCGGTATCGCCCAGCAGCGCTATCAGCTCGCTGGGCGTCTTTGCTTCGTTCAATCGGCACCGGTGTTTCCACGCATACGGTGCGAGGACTAGCGGCAGCAGACACCAGACGCGACCGCGGCAGATCCAGAACACGACCGGCGTGGCGAGGGCAATACCCAACGAAACGGCGAACTGAATACGCGCAGCTCGCCGACCAAAGCGCACGACCAGCGTGCGCTTTCCAGCCGCGGCATCTGTTTCCCAGTCGCGATAGTTGTTTACGACCAGAATATTCGCCGCGAGTAATCCGATCGGGATCGCCGCCAGCCCGGCATCCCCGGAAAAGCGCCCAGTCTGCACAAAGCTGGTCACCATCACGGCGACGAGGCCAAAGAAAATAAAGACGAAAACATCGCCGAGGCCGTGGTAGCCCAGCGGCCAGGGGCCACCCGTGTAGGCGACCGCGCTCAAAATACTCGCCACGCCGATCGCCAGCAGCCAAGGCCCGCCCCAGGCGATCAAACTGAGCCCCACCAAAAATGCGCCGACAAAGACCCAGGCCATCGCACGGTGCATCGCAGCGGGTGCGATCCAGCCCGCGGCCACCGCCCGGGTCGGCCCAACGCGAGTCGGCGTATCGGCCCCCTGCAAAAAATCATAGTAGTCGTTGGCGAAGTTCGCCCCGATTTGCACGAGCAGAGCGAACGCCAGGCAAAGCGCCGCCGCTGCGACCTGGAACGCTCCGTCGTGCCACGCAAGGGCTGAACCCACCAGCACGGGGGCAACTGCGGCCGGCAGGGTTCGTGGCCGCGCCGCGGCCAGCCAGATCTGCCAGCGTGGCGGCATCACCGGTCTTCGTGGACATGAAAGCCCTTGCGTGAAAACACGAGCAAAGGCCTTCCCGTCATCAAGCTGAGCAGCACCGGTAAAAGCGCAAAGAACAGCGCGGCAAAAACCCGCTCGATGGCGACATCGCGCAAAACCAGTCCAAAGGCGGTGACTACGACACCGTAGACGGCAAGGAAAGCCTGGGGATTGCCGAAAAGGGGGTTCAACGCCCAGATCAGCGCAAAGGCGAAAACCGCTCCCCAACTGCCCACCAGACACACCGACAATCCCGCCAGATAAAAAATCGGCGCGAAAAATGTCATGCGCCCGTTTTCATTGCGATAGGTCTGGATCAAAAGCCCGACTAGGAGAATCAGCATAGCCGCCAGCAGGAGCATCAGCGAGTGATCTCCACCGTCCTCCGGCAGCGGCAAGCTGGAGGGGATGTTCTCGCCGCCCACGATCGCCAGCCCACCGGCGGCTCCCCGAAAAAAATCGAAATAGTTGCGCGGCTTCCGGAATTCGCGCCAGAAATTCAAGCGCGGATCGCCCGGCTCCCGCCGGATCCAAGGCTCGTCCTCCCGCCGCGGCTTTCGTTTCCGTCGGCCGAACACGGCGCCCAACCGCATCCACCGGCGGGGAAACCAGAGCAGCAAGATACCGAGCAAAAGAAACGGTAGATTTACGACCATACGGAAGGGCCCGGTTGACCAATCAGGCGGCGACAATCATGTCAAAGATTCGCGCCCGGCGCCGAGTCTTTCAGCCGGGCTGGACACGCCCTCGCGGAGGCGATCAAGGCGGCGAGCGATAGGTGAGTTCCACCGGCACCGCCGTCTGGCGCTCAAGCTCGCGAATTCTGGCCAGCACGATTGCCGCGGCCGCCGCCTCGTGGTCTTTCGGCAGCGTGGGATGCAACTGTACCAGCCAGGACAGCGCCTCCGCGTTGCGTCCCTGCCGCCGTAGCATCTCCGCATACAACCGCGCCGCGTAGTAAGGCGCATCGGATTGCCGCGCCGCCCGCCGGTAGCTTTCGGCGGCGGCGGCCACATCGTGGAGCTGATTGAGTTCGATATTCGCCCGCTCGATCCAGAGATCGGCCCTTGCCGGATGAAACGTCATGGCCGCTCCGAGATGGCGCAGCGCTCGCCCGGCTTGCTCCCGGACGATGCGATCCTGCTGGTCGAGCGGCAGCGCGTCGCCCCCCCCCGCAGCCTCGACCCGCCAGGCGGCAAAATCGTAGGCCAGGATGCGCGCCCCATTGAGCCAGAAGTAGACGGATCGCGGATCGATCGCTGGCACGAGCTGAATCAGGGCATCCGTGGCGGGCAGATTCCGCTTCTCCCAATTGACGTAAAGGTGAATCCATCCGGCATCCGCCACCACGGCCCGGAAACCGCCAAGCAACGCGAGGGCCACACCCGGCCCGGCGCTGCCCAGATCGGAAACGGATCGAAGCGCCGGCTCGTTGGCCCGCATCCCGAGCCAGACCGGCGTCACAAGCTTTTGCAAAAGCCCACCGGCCACAGCCAGGCAGCAGAGCGTGATGAAGAACGTAGCGGGCCAGGAGTTGGTGGCGGCCCAACGCCTCCGCTCCTCGCTCGCGGCGAAACCGCGCTTCACGGAACTCGTGATCTGCCGTGGTGCGATTTCAGATTTCACGCCGGCGAAAACTAAAAACCGCCAAACCACAGGAAACGACTACGTAGCCGAACCCGTAGGCCACCACCCGGGCGACACTTGTCCACGAAGGGGCGTCTGCCGCTGCAATCGAATCGGCGAGCGTGAACACCTGGAAATTGGGAAAAATTGAGACGAGGAATATGCCGGCGAGACGACCGATCGACCACGCGCCACCCGTGTAAGCGTCATGCGCGAGGGACTGTAAGTGGCCGATGACGAGAATGAAGAATCCGGCTCCCACCGAAAAAAGCTGAGTCTGCGCGAAACTGGCGACCAGCAGGACGAGGGACCCGAGCACCGCCAGTTTGAGCCATTGCAGGGTGCCGGCGATCACGAGGTTTGCATAGTGCACCGTCGGGCCCGATGCGAACGCGTCCGGAAATGCCCGGATCAATTCCGCTTCCCGCGTCCATAGTACGGCCGCCAGCAGCACGGTCTGCAGCAGGCAAAAAATTCCCGCGAGGGCCGCGACCCCCGCGAACTTGCCGAAAATAAATTCGGCCCGCCACACGGGTTTGGCAAGCAGGGTCTGCACCGTCCGGTTTTCGAGCTCACCGAAGAAGAGCTGCGCCGTCGCCGCGATCACCAGCACCGCGCCGAAAAACGCCATCGCACCAAATCCACAGTCCGCGAGGAACTTCAATTCCGCCGCACCGAAATCAAATTCACGAAACCACCGGGCGCCAAGCACTAGCGCGACGGCAAGCAATCCGAAAAAAAGCAACAGCTTCTGGCGCGCTGCCTCGCGGAGTGTGTTTTGGGCGATGAGGAAAACGCGGACGGGCGAAAACGGCACGGACTTCCGAGGGGGCGCCGCTTCGGTCCCGAGTCCTCGAACGGAGGATAAGGTGGGACCGCCGGAAGACGGAGTCGGGACGGATGAATTCATGGTTCGGCCGCGGTTCGCCCGAGACATTCGCGAAGCAACCGGTCGATCTGCGCCCGTGGCCTTTCGACGGACTCGATCTGGCGTCCCCGGGCCGCCAGCCATGCCCGGAGTTCGACCAGTTCGTCCGGCGTTAGCGTCTCCACCACCAACGCCTGCCGGTCCCGCCGGCCAATCAACTCGGGCACCGCTCCCTCAAGGATAATCCGGCCACGATTCATGATCGCGACGCGATCGCAAATTTCTTCGATCTCAGCCAGCTGGTGCGACGTGATGAGCACAGTTTTTCCCCGCGCCTTGAGTTGCAGGATCAACTCGGAGATGGCGACCGTACCGATGGCATCCACGCCGGCGGTTGGCTCATCGAGAATGACGAGGCGGGGATCGTGGACGATCGCCTGCGCCAGTCCGATGCGTTGCAACATTCCTTTCGAGTAAGTGCCGACCGGTCGGCCGGCCGCGGCGGTCAATCCCACTATCTCTAGGACGGATTCGCTCCGATCGGCGAGCTCCCGTCCGGCAAGTCCGCCCAACCGGCCATGAAATCGGACCAGTTCCCGTCCGGTCAGATGACGGTAGAAATACGGTGACTCGGGCAAATAGCCGACATCGCTGCGGGCCTCCACGCGTGAACTTGGAACGCCAAAAATCGCGCAACTGCCCGCCGTGGGCTGCAGTAAACCGAGGATCAGCTTGATGGTGGTGCTCTTGCCGGAACCGTTGGGCCCAAGGAGGCCGTAGATCTGCCCCGTGGCCACCTCGAGATCCAAAGTATCGACGGCCCGCACCCGGACACCCCGCAACCCGACCGCAAAATCCTTCACGAGCCCCCGGAGTTCGAGTGCGGCAACCGCCGGTGGCAGGACGGGCACGACGGACATCAGCTCACGCGATGGTAAATCCGTTGAACTGGGGCGCGCGCTTCGTGCTACGGCGCTCGGTTTTCCGAACATACCCGTGCATCCGCTCGTCCACGGCCTCGATAAACCGGGCGACCTCGGCGGGGCGGCCCTCCAACTCGAGGTGCACCCGACCATCGTCGAGATTGCGCACGAAACCGGCCACCTCGAATTCTTTTGCCACCTGCAACACCGAGAACCGGAAACCGACGCCCTGCACGTGGCCGCTGAAAAAGACTGTTTCGTAATGCACCTCTCGCATGGAGAGAAGCACAGTAGCGAGGGCAAATGCGCCGGTTCAATCGTTTAAGCGTCGGGGACGAAAAAGGATTTTTATTTGCGTTTCCCAGCAGCGCATTCTCAGTTTCCGGCCAAGCGATGAGTAATTTCGATTCTGACGGCAGCCCTGAAAGCGAGTGGGACGAACGCGGCGACCTCGCTTGGAACGAATTCGATTGGGAGCGTTATTTACGCGAACAGGACGAGGCGATCCACCGCTACCTGCGCTTCTACGAGGCGTGCCATGACACGACCAACCGAATTGACGCTGTAGCCGAGAAGATGGGTTGGGGCTTGGAGGACTGGAGCGACGAAAGCGAAAGCGAGGACGAGACGGACGAGACCGCCGCCGAACCCGATTTTGGCACGGACGATGACGTCTACACGCTGCACAAAAACCCGATTTTCATCGCCACGAAGGCAATCTATCTCGGCTTGAACCACTCGTGGGAAACGCTAGCCGTTGACAGCAGCAAGGTCCAGCAACCCCTCGCCGTGGGGCTGCTCGGCTCGCTGCATCGCGGCGAGGAACAGGCGACCCAGGCGATTCACGCCTTGGACTTCGGGGACTACGCGATGGCCGTGAGCCTCTTTAAGCGCGCCTTGAGCGCGCTCAATAGCACGCTGGCGCTTTTGAATGGCGAGCAAAAGCCCGAGACCCTCGCTTGGCGAAACGACGCCCGGCGGCGGCTGTTCGATCTGCGCGAAATCTGGCTCCGGGTCATTGCGGAATGCCGGGACGAATTGGACCGGCCGGTTGACGACGAAGGGTGATCCGCCCAAGAGCGGACGAGACTTTGGCGTAGACCTGACTTCATTCGGTCATCCGCGAAAAACC
>CANEVO010000072.1 GCA_947442255.1 Opitutia bacterium | reverse complement strand
GGTATCCGCGGCATCCGTGTAACCCGCGGTCAATGACTCGGGGACGTTTCGTCAATTAGCATCTGAGTACTTCACTCTCTCAATTGAGACGATGACCTACGTTAACTTAGTGCCATTCTGACCTGACCCCATCGGGGCTGCCTGCCAGCAGCGTTGGGCCATTTTGGGCAGGGCTGACGCCCTTCACAGATTGAACCAGTAACTCATCTTCACGGCGAATACGTTGCGGGATTCGGCGTCGAAGATGCGGGTGGTTGCCCTCGACAGGGAAAAATTCTCCATCAACAGGGGATTCAGCCGTTCCTGCTGCCAGACTGCATAGAGCGTGCTGCCGGGCCGAAACTCCCACCGCAGCACGGCGTTCACCCGCAGCGAGCGGCTCGTGAAGCTAAGATCTTTCACCGCGAAGGCGTTTGCCGGGCCACTGCCATCGGGGTCCACCGTATAGGTCGTGCCTGCCCGGTTGATCGTCCCTGCTTCGCGCCCATAGGTCGCGAACCGGTATCCTCGCGGCTGCAGGAACTCCTTGATGTCGCCGTAGTCGCCATCTGCCACCAAGCCCTGGGCGTAGAGTTCCAGCGTCAGGTTGGCACTGAACCCATAGTTCAAACGCGCCACGAGACTGGCCTCGGATTGCTCGAGGGGAGCAAAAATGTGGCGCCGGCCAAACGTACCGGTCGCGTGAGGATCGGACACCGTATTCACATACTGGGCATCTCGCTGCGTCCAGTCCACGCGCGGGGAAAGGGACAGGCTCCATCGCTGCGAGGCCCGGAAGTCGAAGGTGGCGGCCAGGCCGCTCGTGCGGCCCCCGAAGTCGTCCGTGAGCGTCGACGCGGTCAGGCCGCCGACAATCGGCTTGCGGGCATCGGAGTTCCAGCTGGTCATCAGGCTCCAATAGGCCGGCTTTAGGGCCACCGGGCCGCCGCGGGTCAGCCGATCGTCGATCCGTTCGGGCATATACTCGGCGTCGATCTCAAAGGTCCAGAAGTCCAGGTGCTGCAGCCGCGTGGCGAGCCGCGTCTGCTTCTCCAGCCAGTCGCCGTCGTAGTTCTGGAGGTACGCGCAGTAGAAGTTGGTGGTCGTGCTCCGAAAAAACCTCCCGGGCGTCCGTTCGTTATAGGTGATCCGACTCGAAGCACCCTTGCGATCGACGCGCTGGTAGAAACCGACGTCGTTGATTTCGTAGTCAGGCGAAACGAACAGGTAGGCAAAATTGCCGTCCCAGTGTCGGCCTGATCTCTTGCTGAGTTGGACCTGGCCGGAAGTACCGCTCAGCGATTTGGCCCCCGGATCCAACCGGAAGCTCTCCGCGTCGGGGCGCTGGTAATAGCGTGAGGAGGCCCTCTGCAGCGAGGTGATCGCCGCCGGCGTTCCAGACACCTGGCTGGCCGTGAGATAGCTCGAGATGTTCCAGACTTTGTTCAGGAAATCGTGTCCCAGATCGATGCCGCCGGTGTAGGCTGACTTCGACAGGGCCGCCGCGGCTCGCGCATCGCCCAAGTCACGGTTGACGGCGGTTCCCATCGCGCCGAAAGCCGTCTCGCCGCTGCGGGCCTCGCGACTAACCCGCCCGATCAGGTAATTGGTGCGCGGCTCGACCACGCCGCTCCGGCGGGCTCCGGCGTCGTCGAGGTAGAGGCCGTGCATCTCGTCGGTAAGGGCGTCCAACAGTCCGATGGTCCATCCGGCTTCCGTGCGGCCCGTGAGTTTGGCCGCGGCAATGATATCCGTCGTCACCGGCACCTGCCTGACGTCGGAAGGCAGCTTGATCTGGGGCGCACGGCCAATCCTTCGGGTGTACATCAACTCCCGGGCGGCGTAGAAACTGCGCAGCCCCGGGGCGATCCTGAAGTTGCCGGCGCCCTCGACAAAGAACGGCCGCTTCTCCTCGAAGCGCGTTTCGAAAGCGGTGAGGTTGATTACCGCGGGATCGACCTCCACCTGCCCGAAGTCCGGGTTGACGGCGGCCGTCAAGGTCAGGTTCGAGGTAATCCGGTAACGGGCGTCCAGCCCCGCCTTGAATTCGAATTCGCGATCCGCGGTCAGCGCGTTGGCACCGGTCGAGTCGAATCTGGCCTGCCCCTCCACGTAGGGGATGAACTCGAACGGCTTGCTGCTCCGCACATCCTGCAATCCTTTCAGGGTGCCGAACTCCGACACGCCTCCGGGGTGGGCTTTGGAAGTGTAGGCAAAGAGCGAGTATTCCTGCCGCCCCGCATTGACGGTTTCGAACTGGATTCCCCAAACCGAATCGGTGGCCTTGGACGGGCTCCCCGAAGGCTCGGGTGGCAGCGCCTCGCCCTCGGACCCATCGGTCGATTTTCGTTCCTGCGTTTGGGCGAAGCGAAGTTGGCTGAAAGGTATCCTGAGTTCGGCCGTCCATCCGCCATTGTCGATCTGCGTGGCGGCGTCCCAGACGGGATCCCAGGCATGTTCGCCGTCGGCACCGGCGAACCCTCCTCCGAACCCCCTCATATAGTCTCCGGAGAGCGTGGAGTCCCTCCTGACTCCGCCGGGATTGACCTCGAAACGCACGGCGTTTCTGCGGTCGAAGTAGGTATCCAGGCAGACGCGAAACCAGTCGGAAGAGGAGATTTCCATGTCGCGGCGGCCGAGGCGGAAGGAGATGGGACCGGTATTCTCGATCCGGGCGCCGACATAGATCGCCTCGTCATCGTAGAGGATGCGAACGGCGGTCGAGTGGGAAGTGGGGTTGCCGTCGTCAGGATCCCGTTGCGTGAAGGAAGTGATGGCGGGCGCCGACTGCCAGTTGGATTCGTCGAGGCGTCCGTCGATTCGAGGGGGCGCCGCGGTTCGGACTGCATTGGCGACGGGCGGGGAAGTGTCCGCGGCCCGGGTGGCCAGGGCTGCGAGAAGAAGCGTGGTAATCAGAAATCGGGACGGGGTCATGTTGGAAATCGAGTCGAACGCGGCAGTCTCGAGGCACCTGCCTTGCCACCGAGCGTCGGAGAGGCGTGAAAATACAACAGGGAACGGCAGAGTTAGAAGGACCGAATTCCGGCGGTCCCCGTCGACCCCAGAGCCGTCAAACGGGGTCATCACCGCAGCGTTATTGAACGTATCTCGCGCGGCTACGTCCTTCCTCCTGTTAGCTTCAACCCAAACCCCAAAACAGATATCATATGCAATACCTCGATTCGATCATCACGGCTGTTAAGAAGATCACCGAACTGGCTGTCGCACTGCTGGCACTGGCGATTGTTCTGGGCGTTATCTTCGGCGACAAGGTCGCGTTCCTCCCCGGTAATATCATCGGCAATGTGACCTCGATCATCGTCACGCTGGGCGCGAGCGGGCTCGTTGGTCTCGTCGCCGTCGGCGTGCTCTACGCCATTCTGACCAAGAAATAATCCGTTCTCCATGTGTGCGAGTGGCGGCGGGTTCGTCATGAAAAACCGCCGGTTTGAAAAACATGGAGCGATTTCTTAGAAAAACGCCGGTGGTCTTGGCGACCGCCGGCGTGAACGAGAGGTGAAGGTCTCGCAGTTTCAGTTTGGCGGTTCGATCTGGTCTTTCATGCGGAAGCTTCTGCCTTCGATGACGACGGTCTCGGCGTGGTGGAGGACGCGGTCCAAGATGGCGCTGGTGATGCCGGCGTCGTGATTGAAGATTTCCGTCCACTTTTTGTACGCTTTGTTCGTGGTGACGATGAGCGGGCCGCGTTCGTAGCGCTGGCTGATGATCTGGAAGAGCAAGTCGGCGCGGGCAGGAAGGGGTCATGTCAGGACATAGGACAAAGGCTGCGCGGGCAGGAAGGGGTCATGTCAGGACATAGGACAAAGGCTGGACCGCACAATGGCTGCAGACCGACGCAGTGAGCGAATTGGCGTTACCCGTGCATCATTTCCGCTTGCGAGGGACGGGAGCGGTTTCAAAGGTGGCCCTCCTATTGGGATACCCCATGTCATGGTAGCTAAGCCCCGGCCCCACTCCAGCCCCACGCTTTTCTCAAGCATGAGTTGGGTGAGCTTGACGTTGTCGCTCACGCTCCTCGCTGGGTGTTCCACCGGGTCCCAGGTTCCCTCGGAGCCGCTGGCAGCTTCGGTTGCTCCCCCGCACGACGGGTCAGCGGCCACGCCGCCCGCGACGAAATTCGAGACGGCACTCAAGCCGTTGCTCAAAGCCAGCTGTGTCAGCTGCCACAACCCCGCGGACCTCGAGGGCGATCTCGACCTCGAAAAATTTCTCACGGCGACCGCGACCGATGCCCTGAAGCAGCGCAAGATTTGGGAGACAGTCGCGGATAAGATGCGCGCCATGGAGATGCCGCCGGAAGGAGAGCGGCAACCTTCTCCCGAGGAAGTGGCCGTGGCGATCGAGTCGATCGATCAATACTATGCGGCGGTGGACCTCAATTCTCCGCTGAATCCCGGCCGGGTCGTCGCGCGCCGGCTGAATCGGATCGAATACAACAACACCATCCGGGATCTGCTCGGCGTGAACCTGCGGATTACGGAGGACTTTCCGCCGGACCCCTCCGGCTACGGTTTCGATAACATCGGCGATGTCCTGTCGCTGTCCCCGATCCTCACTGAAAAATACCTGAAGGCGGCGGAGGATGTGGCTCAACTCGCCATCCCGTTGACCAAGGTCACTGCGGTCGCCGCGCGCTATAACACCGAGACGATGGGCCAGCAGTTTCGTGAGCTGGTCCGCATGAAGCACGACATCCCGGTGGACGGAGTCTACACCATCCGCGTCGGCTGGGAGCAGGGGAACCCGGTGGGAACGCGCCATCTCGGCTCCGTCTTCCTCGACGGCAGGGAAATCGTAAACCAAACGGTCGTCTTCGAGAGCTATGAAGGTCAGGATCGCTCGATCTACGCCCGCCATGTCCGGATCCCGCGCGGCACGCATGTGTTCGAAGCCAGGGTCGAGGCCCTTCCGCCGGAGCCGAAACCTTCTGCGGAAAAATCCAAGAAAGGCCCGCCCAAGATCCTCCCGCCGTATCCCACGGTGGTGGAAATCGTCGGCCCCGCAGAACAGGTGGCCAAGGAGGACACCGACAGCTATCGCCAGATTTTCTTCCAGGGTCCGCCCGCAGCCGACGCCGGTCCCGGCTCTGCCCGCGAGATTTTCGCCCGGTTGCTGCCTCGCGCCTATCGCCGGCCGGTCTCGGACAGCGAGATTGCGCAGTTCACCCGGCTGACCGATCTGGTCCGCGCACGCGGCGGGTCCTTCGAGGAAGGTATTCAGGTCGGCCTTACTGCCATGCTGGTGTCGCCGCACTTCCTTTTTCGGATCGAGCGTGACCCCCGGGAAACGCGCGAGCGTGACTTGTATCGGATCAGCGATCTCGAGCTGGCCTCGCGGCTCTCGTATTTCCTGTGGAGCAGCATGCCCGATGACACGCTCCTAGCCCTGGCCGCCGGGGAGCGCCTGCATGAGACGAAGGTGCTGCACACCCAGGTGCGCCGGATGCTCGCGGATCCCAAGGCGCGTTCCCTCGCCCGTAACTTTGCGAGCCAGTGGCTGCAGACGCGCAATCTCGACGTCAACGCGCCCGACCGCGGGACCTTCCCGGATTTCGATCCCGAACTGCGCGACGCAATCCAGCAGGAGACCGAGTTGTTCTTCCACGCTGTCGTCACGGAGGACCGGGACGTCCTCGATTTCCTCGATGGTAAATTCACTTTCCTGAACGAACGCCTCGCCCGCCACTATGGGATTTCGGGCGTCGAGGGCCGTGAGTTTCGCCGCATCGAACTCGATGGCAATGAGCGCAGCGGCATCCTGACCCACGCGAGCGTCCTCACGGTCTCCTCGTATCCCACTCGGACGTCGCCGGTGATCCGCGGAAAATGGCTGCTGGAGAATATCCTCAACTCTCCGCCGCCCCCGCCGCCACCGAATGTGCCGGCCCTGGACGAAGCCCTGGTGGGCAAGACCGTCTCGTTTCGCGCGCAGCTCGAACAACACCGGAGCAACGCGGCCTGCGCCTCCTGCCACGCCCGGATGGATCCGCTCGGCTTCGGACTGGAGAATTACGATGCGATCGGGCGCTGGAGAAATCGGGACGGCGGTTTTGAGATCGACGCTTCCGGTCGGCTACCCGGCAACCGGACGTTCGTCGGGCCGAAGGAGCTGAAGGCGATTCTGCGGGCGGATTCGCCGCGGTTCATCCGGGCGTTTTCCGCGAAGCTGATGATCTTTGCCCTCGGGCGCGGCCTCGAAAGTTACGATCGCCGCGCGGTCGAGAAAGTAGCCCGGCACGCCGAACAGAACGAACGTCGTTTTTCTGAGGTCGTCACGGCGATCGTCGAAAGTGCCCCTTTTCAGATGCGAACTCGCGGTCACGCGCCCACCCTCACTGCCAGCGCCGACGCGCCTGCCCCCGACCGTCATCCCCCACGAGCCCCATGAAACACCTCTCCCGCCGAACCTTTCTCCGTGGCACGGGCGCCGTCATCGCGTTGCCGTGGCTCGACGCCATGACGCCCGCTTTCGCCAAGCCGGCCGACGCGCCGAAGAGCCCGGTCCGCATGATGCACGTCTATGCGCCGTCCGGCATGATCACGCAGTACTGGGATCCGACGACCACCGGCCGCGATTTCGAATTCCCGCGGATCTTGAAACCGCTCGAACGTTTCCGGGAGGACGTCCTGGTGATGAGCGGCCTCAGCGCCCAGGAAACCGGTGCAATCCTGGGCGAGGCCGGCGGCGACCATTGCCGCGCCGTGGGTACCTACCTCTCGGGCGTGCGCATCAAACCCACGCTGGGTGCGGACTTTCGCGCCGGGATCACGGCGGATCAGATCGCCGCCGGCGTGTTGGGCCGGGAGACGAAGTTCGCGTCGCTCGAGCTGGCGTGCGAGGACAGCCGGACCGTCGGGGACTGCGACGGCGCCACCTGTGCCTATCAAGCGCTGGCCTGGAAGTCCCCCACGGAACCACTCCCGCCGGAAATCAATCCGCGCCTGCTGTTCGAACGGATGTTCGGGGGCATGAATGTGAAGGCCGACCCGAAGGAGCGGGAGAATCAACTGCGGTACCGGCAGAGCATTCTCGATCTCACCTTGCAGAGCACCCACAGCTTGCAGCGCGAACTCGGAGCCGATGACCGCCGGAAGCTTGATGAATACCTAACCTCGGTCCGGGAACTGGAAATGAGAATCGGGCGTGAGGAAACGGATGCCCGGCAGATGATTCCTGCGGGGACCAGCAAACCCGAGGGCATTCCCGCGAGCTACGCCGAGCACGCGCGGCTCATGTTCGATCTGATGGTGCTCGCGCTGCAGACTGACATGACCCGCGTGGGGACATTCATGATGGCGCGGGAAGGCGGCGTGCGGCCGTATCCTGAAATTGGAGTTCCCGAGGCGCATCATGCCGTCTCCCACCATCGCAACAGCCCGGAGTTGATCGAGAAGGTGACGAAGATCGAATGCTACCACCTCGAGCAGTTCGCTTATTTCATCGAACGACTGAAGTCCGTGCGCGAGGGCGACGGATCATTGCTTGATAATTGTGCGATCGCCTACGGGGCCTCGATGGGCGATCCGAATCGCCACGATCACAGCCGGTGTCCGACGCTCCTCGCCGGCCGGGCGGGTGGGCGCATCAAGTCTGGCCGGCACGTCGCCTACAAGGAGGGGACTCCGATCAGTAACCTCCATCTCACGATGCTGGATCTGGCGGGAGTTCCGACCGACCGGCTGGGAAACTCGAACGGACATTTGGATTTTCTGTCGGACGTGTGATCTGGCATGCCGGTGCCGGCTGGCCGGATTCACGCGCGAGGGCCGTGGGGACAGGATTGCAGGATCAGCCATTCGGCGCGCATGGGCCACCAGTCGTAGAGATAGATCTCGAGCGGTCGCCACATCGCGACCCAGCCGGCGATAATCAGGCCTTCGCGTGCGATGATTTGGAACGGCTCGTAACCAATTCGCCCGGCGAAGCTGCTGAGAAAAAGACACGTGGCGAGAAAGAGCAGTCCGATGGTGAGGCTGAGGTGGCCGCGGCGGAGCAGCAGGCGGAACTCGCGGCGCTTGATCTCGGCCCGGTTGCCAAAGTAGTGCCGGACCGCACTCTCGCTGTCGGCGGCCTTGTCGGGTTCGGGTGGCGTGGTGAGATGGACGACGAGCTCGAAGCTCTGGTCGCGCGGAAACTCCCGGGCCCAGCTCACGATGAATTCCTCGGCATCGTGATCGAGGTCGCGATCGAGGAAGGGGGAGGGATCCATCGAATTGAAGAGCTGGGCCAGCTCGCGCAGCTTCAGATGGATCCGGGCGGGATGATGCGCGTTAGTCATGGGACGCGCTGCCAGCATGGGTGACTCGACCAAGAGATGTCGACAGAGACAGGGAAGGGGGGCTGGAACGGACTACAGACCACAGACTGCTCCGGCCAATCTCGAGTGATCGGACATCGGATCGGCGCAGCGAGTCGTAGCGTGGCTGGAGGTCAGGATCGGGATTTTGCAGAAGGGACTGCATCCGGCGGCTGGCTCTCAGGGAAACTGCTTGCCACCCCCATTGGTGCGTGGAAGCTCCCTGCGACTACCACCGTCAGCACACCAAGCAACCTCGCGGACACCTGAGTCCGCTTTTTGGATTACATGGACGACAACGCCCCCAAGGAGAATCCGCCGCCGGATTTCAACAAACTCGACCTCACTCAACTGCAAGGTTTCAGTTTCGGCACGCAATGGTCGCAGGAGAAGCCCTCCGCACCTGATCAGCGTGACCGGGGTGAACACGGAGGTGATCGGCCGCGGCGTGAGGATCGTCGCGATAGCGGTGGACCGGATCGACGCGATCGGCGCGGTATACGCCGGCCGGCCGGCCCCGGTTCGGGCGAGGGCGGCGGTCCGGCTCCAGCAGGTGGCGTACCGGATCGGCGGGAGCAGGGCGGCGGAGGTTACCAGCGCCGCGAGGGCGGCGAAGCCCCGCGGCCATCCTATGGCGGCGGGGATCGCGGTCCGCGTCCGGCGTATGCCGGGCGGGGCGCGCCGATCGATCGCGGTCCGTATGAAAGTCCCTTTTACACCGTGATGTTCTACCCGGAGGACACGAGCTTCAACACGCTCGTGCAGACCATCCGGAAGTCCTGTCGCACGGTGGAGTTGTTCGAGATCGCCCGTACGGTCGTGGCGAAGACCGATCGTTTCGTCGTGGTCGTCGCGCCTCGCGCCCCCGGCGCATCCGGCCGCGGCAATGAGGTGCCAGCGGCGGCGGACAGCGCGGCGAAGCGCCCGGTGTTCCATATCTCCGTGCCCGATGGCTTGCCGTTCGAGTCCGACGAGGCGGCGGTCGCGCACGTCATGGCCAATCATCTCGGCACGTTCTTCGAATCCGCCGAGGTCGAGGTCGAGCCGCCGAAGGGCAATTTCCAGGTGATCAACAAATGCGGCGTCACGGGCGAGTTGCTCGGGCCGCCGAATTATCACCGTTACAACCAGATCTTGCAGCAGCATCACGCGGCGAAGGTCGCGCGCATGCCGCTCGACATGTACCGGAACCGGATCGAGACGATCCGCGATCCCGAGGTCGTGGCCCAGTGGCTAGCGAAGATGAAGAAGACCACGCGCTACACGTGGAAGACCGGCGCGAAGGCGGCTCTCGCGGCCGCGCCGGCGGTCGAAGCCCCGGCGGCGGAAGCGTCCGTGCCCGCCGCGGAGACCGCGCCGGCGTCCGAGGTCCCGGTTCCGGCGGCGCCCGAGGTCGCCAGCGCCGCTCCGACCGAAACCGCGGCACCCGCGGTTTCGACGGTTTCGACCTTCGATTCGGTCGAGGACGCCCGGCTTTACCTGCTGACGCAGGTGCGGGACAAGGTCGTGCGGACGACCGAGACCGTTCGTTTCCACGGCAAGCTCGCCGAGACGATGCCGCAGGGTGAAATCCGTCGCGCCATCGAAGGCGCGCTGGAACGCCAGCAGCGGTTCCCGCTCGATACGGCCAACGCGCTGCGCGGCCGACTCCGGCGCGAACACGTTACGATCTTCAAGAAGGGATCGAAGGGCGTGTCGTATGTTTGCGCGGTGAAGCGGAAGTTCCGCGTCCCGGGCCAGACGTTCTCCGACAGCATTGGAGGGCTGATCTCGTTCATCGAGAAGACCCCGATGGTGCGCGCAAGCGAACTCGCCACGAAGTTTCTAGGCTTCGCGCCGGTCGCGGCGCCAAAGCCGGTCGAGCCGTCCGCGGAGGGTGCCGAGGTGACTGCCAAGCCCGAGCCGACCTTCTCGGTTGAGGATCGCGCGCGGCTCTCCCGGCTCCAGGGCGACCTGATGTGGCTGGTCCGCGAGGGCTACGTTACGGAGTTCATCGACGGCCGGCTCTTTGCGCCGCCGCCGATGGTCGAGGCGCGGAAGAAGGAAATCGAGGTCGAGGAACACGATCCCGAGAATTTTCCCGAGGCCCCGCCGACGACGACGGAGAGCGCAGCTCCCGCCCAAGCCGCACCGATCGCCGAAGCCGAACCCGAGACCCCAGTGGTTCCGGCTCCGGCGGCCGATCCCGTAGAGGCGACTTCCGAAGCTCTCGCGCCCGAGACGGAAGAGCCGAAGGATCCTGCGTCACCCGCCGGGGCGTAAGGCTGAGGTCTGATTTTGCGAACCCGCCTTCCTCTGGGGGGCGGGTTTTTTTGCGGCCTGCTATCACCGGCCTGCCGCGGCGGATCGTATGTCCGTCCGACGCGGGGATTCATAAGCGTGGCATGGGTCTCCCGACCCATGAAGGTGAATTCGGCTTCCGTTCGATCTCCACGGGGCGGGAGACCTGTGCCACGTGCAGTCCAGGAGCGGATGTCCGCCATTCGGCCGTCGGGGTGCAGTCTTGCCCGTTCGACGAGATCAGGGTTGCGAGCCGGTCGAGGGACTGCGCCCTGAGTGCCATTCCGAACCGCGGGGAGGGCGCAGCCCAGTCGGGCGCCCCTGCGGTCTGCCCCCGAAGACGGTGCGCCCTACGAGGCGGGCGTCCGCAGCCGGATCGTGTGTCGTTCGTCGGGGGTGATGCCGAGGTCGAGATCGAGGGCGTTCGGCGGCAGCCAGCCTTCGATCTTCTCCGGCCACTCGACGGCGAGACACCAGGGCGAGATCATGAAATCGGCGAGCAGCAGGTCCTCTACTTGTCGCGGATGGTCGAGCCGGTAGGCGTCGAGATGCAGCAACACGGTCGGGCCGCGATGCAGCGTAAAGATGTTGAAGGTCGGGCTGGTGATCGGGTCCGTGATCCCGAGACCGCGGGCGAGTCCTTGGACGAACGTCGTCTTGCCCACCCCGAGGTCACCGTGGAGGGCCAGAGTCGCGTCCGCCGGCAGCGCCGCTCCAAGTTCCGCGGCGATCGCGCGCGTCTCCTCAGCCGAGGAGGTGGTCACGCCGGCCCGCAGCCTTTCGAAGATGGTCATGCGCGAACGATGATACGAACGACGGAGTGATCGGCACGGGTCAGGAGACCGGTGCCACCCGGCCAATCAGCGACGGAGGTGTTCATAGCCGCGGTAGTCCTCGAGGCGGATAGCGTCCGCCGGGCGCGCGTTGAGGGCGACGAAGCGGCCGAGGCAGGAGAGGCGGGTTTGCGGAAACGCCTTCCGCCAGCGTTGACGAAACGCTTTGATGTCCGCGCGACCGGAGAAGGCGAAGAGCAATTCGTAGTCCTCGCCATCGCCGAGGGCGGCGCGGAGATCGCTGCCACGGCGGCGGGGCACGGCGTTCGGATCGAGGGCGGCTGTCGTGCCGGTCGGAGTGAGGGCCGGCAGATCCTTCGCCAGGCCGTCGCTGAGATCCATCATCGCACGCACGTCGCGCTGCTTTGCGAGCCACGAGCCCTCGCGCAGGCGGGGGACGAACCGATGATGGTGTCCGCTGCGCAGGCTGCCACCGAGCTGCCCGGTGACGCAGATCCAATCGCCGCGACGCGCGCCGGTGCGGGTGAGGGCGCGGCCGGCCGTCGTTTCGCCGAGGAGGGTCAGGGTCGCGGCGACGACGTGCTCGGCCTGTCCAACATCGCCGCCCACGATCGGCACGGCATAGCGACGGGCGGCGACGGCGAGTCCGCGATAGAATTGTTCCAGCCAGTGGCGGCTGACCCGGGCGTCGAGCAGGAGGGAAATCACCGCGGCGGTCGGACGGCCGCCCATTGCGGCGATGTCACTGAGGTTCCGCTTGAGCAGCTTCTCGCCGGCCGCGCGCGGCGAGACCCGCGCATCGAAGTGCCGGCCGAAGACAATCGGATCGACGGTGAGGAGTTGCCGGGCCCGGGAGCGGGGCAGTACCGCGCAGTCGTCGCCGATGCCGTACGGAGCGGGTGGCGAAGCGAGCCCAAGCCAGCGGCGGATCGCGGCAATGAGCTTCTCCTCGCCGAGAGCGGCGACCGAGTCGCGGGAGCGGGACGTGAAGGGAGTCACGGTGGGGAGGCGATCAGATTCCCACGCCGGAAAAGATGAGCATGATCGTGTTCAGGTTAAACAGGCCATGGGCGACCATCGAGGTGCCGATGCGGCCGGTTCGCTCGTAGGCCAGGGAAAAGATGATCGCCAGCATCACGAGCGGGCCGACGCTGGCGAGTCCCTCGAGGGTCTGCCAGTTGACATGGAGGACGGCGAAAAGGAGCGCCGGCGCGGTCAGCGCCAGCCAGCGCGGCATGCGGGTGCGGAAATACCGGAAGAGCCCGGCACGAAAGACGAGTTCCTCGGTCACTGGCGCGGTGCCGATGGCGAGAATGATCATGATAACGAGGAGGGTGGGCGATTCGACGTTGGCGAACATGCCGATCAAGTCCTGCTGTTCCGCCGGTAACCCGAGCAACTCCAGCAGCGACTGCCAGATGACGCTCGTGGCTGTTAGCAACGGCAGCGAAATCAAAAACGTGGCGACCCCGGAGGCGAACACGCCGACGCGGGCCGGCGTGTCGGATGGCATTTCACGAGAAACCCCGTAGCGAAACGCGGCGATGCCGCCGAGCATTCCAAGCTGGGCCATCGCGCCGTTGAAGACGGTGACTTCGTTACCGACGAGCTGGAGCCGGCGGGAGAAGTCGCCGCCGAGGAAGGACGCGATCATCGCGCCGAAGAGCACGATGAAGATGAACAGGAGGAACTCGTGGACGGGAGAGTCCCACGGCCGCAACGGCGCCGCGGGACGATCGCGCCGGACGCCGAGCCGCAGTTCGAAGCGCCACAACAGCACGAGGCCTGCGAGGATGAAAAGGATCTCGGCGGAGGTGGCGGCGACGGCGACGGGATCGGACACAGCCGGAAAGTGCGGAGGAAAAGGGAGGAGGGCGCAAGGCGGACGGAGACAGCGGCGCGGGATCGGACAGCGGAGGGAACTCCGGGTTGGTAGTCCCGCCTTCAGGCGCTGGTTTGGTTCGGATTCCGTCTCAAGGCGGAACTACGAACCCGAGCTGCCCGTAGCCACGAGCGCCAGCGAGTGGGCCGACGGGCGTTCATCCACTCGCTGGCGCTCGTGGATACAGTTCTCGCTCAGACGATCTTCTTGCCGTCGAACACCACGCGCCCGGCCACGATCGTTTTCTTCACCCGGCCGGTCAGCGTCTGGTCATGCCAGGGCGAGTTGCTCGACTTGCTGAAGCCATGCTTGGCGTCGTAGCGCCACTTTTCGTCCGGATCGAACAGGCACACGTCCGCGACCTCGCCGGCTGCGAGCGTGCCGCCGGGCAGATTCATCAGCCGCGCGGGCCGGCGCGTCATGAGGTCCACGACATAAGGCAGTTTGAATCGGCTCTCGCGCACGAGAACGTCGAGCGTGACGGACAGCGCCGTCTCGAGACCGAGGATGCCGTTGGGCGCAAAATCGAATTCCTTGTCCTTCTCGTAATCCGTGTGCGGCGCGTGGTCCGTTGCGACGATGTCGAGCGTGCCGTCGCGCAGACCTTCGATGAGGGCCTGGCGATCCGCCTCGGTGCGGAGTGGCGGGTTCATCTTGAAGTGGGTGTCGTAGCCCGCAAGCAGGTCGTCGGTCAGGGCGATGTGATGAGGGGTCGCCTCGGCGCTGACCCGAACGCCGCGCTGTTTCGCCCGGCGCAGGATATCGACCGAGAACTGCGACGAGATGTGTTGCATGTGGATGTGCGCACCGGTGTATTCGGAGAGGATGACGTTGCGGGCGACGATCAGATCCTCGGCGGCGTTCGGCCAGCCGCGCAGGCCGAGTCGCGTCGAGACGATGCCCTCGTTCATCACCGCACCCTGCGTCATCGAATGATCCTGGCAGTGATCCATGACGGGCAGGTCGAACATCTTGGCGTATTCGACGGCACGGCGCATGAGGTCGTTCGACTGGATGCAATCGCCATCGTCGGTGATCGCGATCACGCCGGCGCGCTTGAGCGAGCCGATGGGGGCGAGGGCCTGGCCCTTCATGCCAACGGTGATGCAGCCCGTGGGATAGACGTGGACGACGGCGTCGCGCTCGATGACGTCCTTCATGAACTGGATCGTGCCGGCGCTGTCGGCCACCGGAGAGGTGTTCGGCATCATCACCACGGTGGTGAACCCGCCGGCGGCCGCGGCCTGCGAACCGGTTGCGATCGTCTCCTTGTGGGTCTGGCCCGGCTCGCGGAAGTGAACATGAATGTCGACCAGCCCCGGGCAGGCCACCAGGCCGCGGGCATCGATTTGGCGGGCGCGTTTTTTTGCGACGGCGGAAAGCGAGCCGACGAACCGGCCGTCGCTGATGAAGATATCGCCCACCGCATCCCGCTTGGCGGCGGGATCGATGACGCGGGCATTCTTAATCCAGAGAGAGGGCATGGTCAGAGTGCCGAGTGGCGAACTGCGAATGCCAAATGGGCGGAAGGAAAAATATGAGTGGGTGCACGCATCAGCGATTGAAATTTGGCATTTAGCACTTGGCACTCACGCACTCTGAATGACCGACTCCGGCTGGCCGCCGGCGCAGAGGTAGAGGACGGCCATGCGGATCGCGATGCCGTTGGTCACCTGCTGCAGGATCACGCTTCGGTCGCCGTCGGCGAGTTCGCTGTCGATTTCAACGCCGCGGTTGATCGGGCCCGGGTGCATGATGATGGCCTTCGGGTTAAGCCAGGAGGCGCGGGTCTTGTTCAGGCCGAACATGCTCGTGTACTCGCCGAGCGAGGGAAAGAGGCCGGCGGCCTGGCGCTCGTGCTGGATGCGCAGGAGCATGACGACCTCGGCATCGGCGAGCGCGCCACGGAGATCGTGCGAGACGCTGACGCCCATCGCGGTGAACCACTGCGGCACGAGGGTGGACGGGCCGACGAGTGTGACATCGGCGCCCATCTTGGTGAGCGCATGGATGTTCGAGCGGGCCACGCGGCTGAAGAGAATGTCACCGAGAATGACGACCTTGCGGCCGCGGAGGGAGCCGAAGTGCTCCTTCATCGTGAAGGTGTCGAGCAACCCCTGGGTCGGATGCTCGTGGGCGCCGTCGCCAGCGTTGATCACCGGAATGTCGAGGATGCGCGAAAGGTAGAGGGGTGAGCCGGCGGCGGCGTGCCGGATGACAATCATGTCCGCCTGCAGGGCCTGAATATTCTCGGCGGTGTCGCGGAGCGTTTCGCCCTTGGTGGTGCTGCTGCTGGAGCCGTCGACAGAGATGACATCGGCGCTGAGCCGTTTGGCGGCCATGTCGAAGGCCATCCGTGTGCGGGTGCTCGGCTCAAGGAAGAGATTGACGATGGTCTTGCCCCGGAGGGCGGGGACCTTGCGGACGCTCCGCTTCAGGGTGCGCTTGAAGGCGGCCGCGGTGGCGTGAATCTGCTCAATCTCGGCGAGGGACAGTTGCTCGATCGTGAGCAGGTGACGGCGGGTCCAGGACATGGTGATTTAGCGACTGCCCGGGCGTTCGAGCCGGATGAGGTCGCGCTTGAAGTTCGTGGGATCCAGTTGAACGCGAACCTTCTCGTCCTCCTCGGTGGCGAGGATCAGGCCGGCGTAGTTGGCGGCGAAGGGCAGCTTGCGGCCCCCGCGATCGACGAGGACGGCGAGTTCGACCTTGGCGGGACGGCCGTGGTCGAAGAGTTCGTCGAGCGCGGCCTTGGCGGTGCGACCGGAGAAGAGCACGTCGTCGACGAGGATGATGGTCGCGTCCTGCACATCGATCGGAATCTGGGTGGGCGCGATCTCGTGGGGGATCGGATGCTCGCCGATGTCGTCGCGATGAAACGAGATGTCGAGCGTGCCCGCGTAAATGACCTGCCGGGCATTGGTCATGGCAAGCTGGCGGGCGAGCCGGCAGGCGAGTTCGATGCCGCCATTGGCGACGCCGAGCAACAGGAGGGTGGGCGTCGAGGCGTGGCGGGTGGAAATGGCAGCGGCGAGCCGCGCAATGGCAGCCTGAATCTCCGCCGAACCGATGGTCTTGGAAGTGCCCACCGGGGTTGGATTTTGACGAGTGCGGCGAAATGAGGGAAGGCCAAAGTTTGGCCGGCCAAAATGGCCGTAAAAACGGCGTAGCGCGGCAGAGCCGCCGCCCAAGGGGAGGGCCGAGTTCCGCCGAGGCCGTCTTGAGGAGTCAACGAACCGGCCTCGGCGGAGCTCGGCCCTCCAAAGAGTTCCTCCAGAAAATGAGCGATTCACCACGCCAGCATTGTAAACGGGGCTCAAGAAGAGGCCTGTCGTCTTAACCGTGCTAGTGCGAATAGAACAGTGTGCTGTCGTTCTCCATTTCACTGAAGCCGGGCCTGCCGGTGGCGGAGCAGGTGTGCTACGCGGTGCGGAAGGCGGTCGTGGCCGGCCAACTGCGGCCGGGGGACAAGTTTCCCTCCGTCCGGGTACTGAGCCAGGAACTGCGGATTAATCCCAACACGGCCCACAATGTCGTGGCGGCCCTCGTCACCGAGGGCGTGCTCGTGACGACGCCGGCCGTGGGCAGTGTGGTGGCGCCGCGCGAGGCCGGCGGCCGGAAGGAGCGCAAGGAACTCCGCGGCGCGGAAGTGGAGTGGCTGGTGGTCGAGGCGAAGAAGCTCGGCCTGAAACTCGACGACGTCCAGGAGGCCGTCGCGGTGCATTGGAAGAAACTCACCATGAAATGAAATTCTCCGCCCCTCGCGCCAACCCCCGCTGGTCCCCGCCCGCGCGGGTTTCTTGTAACGCATTACGTTACAAAACCGAATCTCTCTCATCACCTACCGGGCAGATTTGTAACGTAATACGTTACACGTTGGATTGGGTCGGCGGGACGGTCGAGGGAGGGCGCGGCGGTGTTCGCGGGGTCCGGGTGTTCTGCGCGGCAACTGAATTTTGTTCATGCCCATCATTCAAACGCACGGGCTCACGCGGCGGTTTGGCGGCACGGAGGCGGTGCACGATCTCAACCTGGCGGTGCCGGGAGGGAGTGTGTTTGCGCTGCTTGGGGCCAATGGGGCGGGGAAGACCACCGCGTTGAAGATGATTATGAATTTCCCGCCTCCGACCAGCGGACGGTCCGAGGTGTTCGGGGTGGATTTGCGGCGGCTCGGCGAACGCCTTCCTCGGATGGACGGTTGGGCTGCCGGCGGGGGCGCTGGCCGTCTCGATCATGGTTACCGAACAGAAGCAGTTTTCCCCTAGGCTCATTCGCGCGGCGCTGCCCGACGCGCCGCGGCAAATGGAACTGGCCCTGGCCGTGATCGTGGTCGCAGTGCTGTTTGCGGTCGCGGCCCGGTATCAACGGCGATCGCTGCGCGTGGTCGGCGCGCTGTTGGTGGGAGGAATTGCGGCCGCGGCGATGCTGGGGTTGCAGGTGCTGGGTTAGGGACGTGACGGATGGATGAGCTCTGCTGCCGTGGCTGCGAGCGTGAGCGAGTGGTGAAACAGCGAACGAATTAGAGACATCTAAAAGCGGACTTTTCTTACCGCGGTGCGGCTGTAGGCCCGAGCGCCAGTGAGTGGATGAAACGTCGGTCGTTCCACTCGCTGGCGCTCGTGGCTACGGGAAAAGCCGATCAAACGCCGTGGGCGCGCACGAGGCGCGCCCCTACAAAATATGGGTCTCCCCCACGAAATGTGGCGCGTTACCAAACGTGTGTAGGGGCGTGGCTCGTCCACGCCCGGCACCGGCTAAAGCATTTCGTACAACTCGATCAGCGCGATGCCGGTCGCGCCGTTGAGGCCCTTGATCTGCGCGGTGTAGGTGCCGGGTTCGAGGGTGACGAGAAGCGCGGCGTCACGGCTGGCGGGGTCGGTGAGATCGAACGCCGCGACAGACTTGAAGGCCTGAGCGAGGGTCGCGCCGCCGCCCCAATCATCGTTCTCCGCGATTTTTGTCTGGTCGCGGTAGAGTTCGAGGACGGGGTTGCCGAGCGGGCCGGCAATCCCGTAACCCGCGAGCGCGGGACCGATGCCGCGGATCAGGAGTTGCTTTGGCACCGTGCCGGAGAGGGCGAAGCCCGCAACGATGATATCCTCGCCGCCATTGACCTGGGCGCGCGCCGAAAGGTTGACCAGCCGGCTGCCCGGCGGCGGGGGCGGGAAGATTGCAGGTGTGACTTCGGTGTCGTACACCTCAGCGAGTGCGATGCCCGCGGACGGCGATTCACTGGTCACCTGGAGATAATACGCGCCGGCACCGACCGTCCGCGTGAGGGCGGCATCCTTCGAGGCGGGATCGAGGGCAAACGCGCCCACGCGCGCGGAGGTCTCGGCGAGAATGCTGGCGCCCGCCCAGTCATTGTTGCTCGCGATTACGTCGGTCTCGGACCGCAACTGCAGTTGGGGATCCGCGACTGGCGAGGCGACGCCGAACTTCGTCAACGTCGGCCCAATCCCCCGCAGGAGCAGTGGCTTCGGGGAAGCGCCGACGACGACAAACCCGATGGTCAGGATTTGCTCGCCGCTGCCGGCGCCGGCGCGAACCGAAACGTTGATCAACCGGCCCTTCACGCTGGCATCGACCGAAACGAGCACCGGGACGCTGGTGACGGAGCCCTGGGCGCCGCGGATCGTGACGGTGTAGGAACCGGCGTCTGTGACGGTGGCCTGGGCGACGGTGTAGGTCGCCCCGGTCGCGGCGGAAAGAAGGGCACCGTCCTTGCGCCACACGTAGGTGAGTGGCTTCTCGCCGGTGGCACCGACGGTGAGCGTGAGAGCTTCGCCGAGGCGGATCGACTGGGGCTGCGGCGCTGCCACGATGGCGAGAGGCTCGAGCACGGTCGCGCGACCGGTGCGGCGAACGTTGTTGCGATATTGCGGCCACGGGCCGGTCGAGGGGTTGGCGCCGATGTCGAAGGCGTACACCTTGCCATCGTTGCTACCGACGTAGAGCGACTGGCCGTAGATTGCCGGGGAGGAACGGATCCAGTCCCCGGTGGCGTAGGTCCGCTTGAGCGTGCCGTCGGGATTGATGGCGTGGAGCTGGGCATCGTAGCAACCGATGTAGATCACGCCGTTGGCATCGACGGCGGGCGAACTCGCGCGCACCTCATTGCCGAGCGGATAGGTCCAGCGGCGGAGGCCATTGTCGGCTTGCACCGCATGAAGCTTTTGATCGTAGCCGCCATAATAGACCGTGGCGCCGTCGGCGCTCAGGGCGGGCGAGGAGCTCGCGCCGAGCGAGGCGCCCGCGTACGTCCACCGCAGTTGGCCGGCGGACGTGATGCTGAAGAGCTTCCCGGTGTTGAGGACGGCGAAGTACAGGTTGCCTACGCCGTCGATCGCGGGGGCGGTGTAGATGTCGTTGTCGCCGGTGTAGGTCCACTTGATCGTGCCGTCGGGATTCAGGGCGTAGAGGTTTCCGTCCTCGGAACCCTGGTAAATGGTCCCGTCGGGCGCGATCACTGGGCTGGCGTAGGTGGCGGGGGCATTGAGGTTGCGCCGCCATTTCTGGGCGCCGTTGGAGGGATCGAGGGCGTAGAGATAACCGTCGCCGGCCTTGACGTAGATCGTCCCGTCGGTGGCGAGGGCGGGGCTGTTCGAGACCGGGGCGCTGCTGCCGAAGGGATGCGTCCAGCGGGGTTCACCGGTGGCGGCGAACGCATAGAGTATCCCATCGTTCGAGCCGATGTAGACCGTGCCATCGAGCGCGATCGCGGGCGAACAGGTGTCAATCAACCCGCCGGTGGGCGACACCCAGCGGAGCACGCCGTTTGGCAGGTAGGCATAGATGGAGCGGTCGGTGCTGCCGACGTAGACGGTACCGTCGTTGCCGATCGCAGGGGCGCCGGTGACGTTGTTGCCGGTGACGCCTTGCCAGAGGGAATCGACTAGGCTGAGGGTGAACTGGCCGGCGTCAGCGGCGTTCTTGCTGTCGACCTTGATGAAGTAGGTGGTGCCAGCCGAGGCCTGGATGGTGCACAGGCTGCCGGTGTGGCCGGCGACGACACCGGCGTTGTCATTGGCGGTGACGAGCGTGAGGGCGTTGACAGCGGAGCCGGTGTACACGGCGAGTACCGGATCGAACTCCGGGCTGATGGCGGAGACCTGGAAACGGCCTGCGCGCGGGGCGGTCCAGCGGTACCAGAGGGAATTTCCGCCGGTATGCCCGAGGATCCGCGGCTCGCCGGATTCAAGCGTGCAATTAGCGTTGTAGCCGCCGGTCCGCGCGCTGACGCCCTCGACTCTCGCCGCACCCGAGAACTGGTCGTTGCCGGGCCGGGTGTTGACGTTGAGCAGGATGAGGCCGCTGGTGCCGACGCCGGTGGAAATGGCGATCTGATAGGTGACCCCGGCGGTCGCGGCGAAGGTAAGCCGGCTCGTCGGTTGCACGCCATCGGGATCGTTGTCGTTGGCAGCGACGAGCACCAGATCGGCGGGTGACGCCGGCGGGCTCGCGGTGCCGTTGGTGTAAACGGCGAGCACGGTGTCCTGCTCGCTGCCGGAGGTGTCGATGGTGACGGCGCCGCTGCTGGCGGGCGACCATTCCCACCACACGGACGAGGTCGGGGCGACGCCGGCATGGGC
>CANEVO010000071.1 GCA_947442255.1 Opitutia bacterium | reverse complement strand
ACGTTTTTAGTGGCCTACCTTCGTTAGCGTCGCACCATCCGCGCAACCATGACGTGGCGACCCCTCACTGCGCTGTTGATCTCCCTGTTTGCGAACGCGGCTCTCGCGGCCGACTACCCCGTCCGGCCGATCACCTTCATCGTCCCCTGGGGCGCAGGTGGAGGCACCGACTCGGTCGCCCGGATCATCGCCTCGCTGATCGAGCGCGACTTGGGCAAGCCCGTGAACGTGGTGAACCGCACCGGCGGCAGCGGTGTGGTTGGTCACAGCTCCATCTCGAGCGCCCGGCCCGACGGCTACACCATCGGCATCGTCACGTCCGAGATCGGCATGATGCACCACCAGGGTCTGACCAAGCTGACGGGCGCCTCATTCACCCCGCTCGGGCTCGTGAACTATGACCCGACGGCGGTGCAGGTCCGGTCCGATTCGCCGTACACGAGCATCACGGATCTCTTCGATGCCATTCGGGCCAGTCCCGGCAAACTCAAGGGCTCCGGCACCGCCCAAGGCGGAAGCTGGCACGTGTCATTTGCCGGCATCCTGCAAACGCAGAAGATCCCCACGAGCGCCATCGGCTGGGTGCCGAGCGCGAGCAACGCCGCCGGCCTGCTCGATCTTGTGGCGGGTGGTGTCGATTTTGTCGCCGGGTCGCATCCCGAGGGCCGCTCGTTGATCGACGCCGGCAAGGTCAAGAGCCTCGTGATTTTCGACGACCAGCCATCCAAGCTTTATCCACAGGTTCCAACCGGTGTCCAAGCCATCGGGCTGAAATGGAATCTGGGATCGTGGCGCGGCATCGGCGCCCCGCAGAACCTGCCCAAGGACATCGAGGCCCGCCTGCAGGCGGCGGTGAAGAAGGCCTACGAGAGCAAGGAATACCAGGACTTCATGAATCAGCGCGGCTTTGGACTGCGCTGGGCCGCCCCGACCGACTTTGCGACTTACATGGCGGAATCGGATCGGGAACTGGGCGCCGTGATGAAGGCGATCGGCCTGGCCAAATGAGCCAGCGCGCGAAGCCCGAAGTTCCGCTCAACTCCTGACGCATGCGGCTCAATGATACATTCGCGGGCGCCCTGTTCGTCGTCATCGGCGCGGCCATCGTGATTCACGCCCAGACGTTTCCACCGTCGCCGGGCCAGAACATCGGTCCCGACCTGTTTCCCTCCGTGATCGGCGCCGGGCTCGCGTTATGCGGCCTGTCCTTCATCTGGTCCGGACTGCGCGCCCAAGGGGTCGCGTGGATCCAGCCGCCCGACTGGATTCATCGCCCGCGGATGATCGTCAACTTTGTCGTCGTGATCGCCGATCTGATTTTCTACGCGCTGGTGGTCGAGCGGGCCGGCTTCTTTCTCACCGCCTTTGTTTTCCTCGCGATCCTCTTCCTCGCGTTCGGCGTCCGCAGGCGATGGATCCCGGTGCTCGCCACCGCCGTGACGCTCGGGATGCACTTCGCCTTCTATACGATGCTGCACGTCCCCCTGCCCTGGGGCTGGCTGGAGGGAATCGCCTGGTAATGGAACACGTGATCCAGGCGTTCGGGTTGGTCTTCACGCCGCATGTGATCGGTGTCGTGCTGGCGTCGGCGCTCTTCGGGTTGTTCGTCGGCTCGATCCCCGGGCTCACCGCCACCATGGCCACCGCGTTGCTGGTGCCCGTCACGTTCGTCATGGACCCGGTGCCCGCGATCGCCTGCATGGCGACCGCCACGGCCATGGCCATTTTTGCCGGCGACATTCCGGGGGCGCTGCTGCGGATGCCCGGCACGCCGGCGTCGGCGGCGTATTGCGATGAGGCCTACGCCATGACCCGAAACGGCGAGGCCGAGAAAGTCCTCGGCGCCGGCCTGGTGTTCTCCGTCATCGGCGGCCTGTTCGGGGTGATCGTCCTGGTGACAACCGCGCCGGCCCTGGCCGAAGTGGCGTTGAAGTTCAGCTCGTTTGAATATTTCTGGCTCGTGCTGCTGGGCCTGACGTGCGCCGTCTTCATCGCCCCGGGCCGGCCGGTGAATGGCCTCGTGTCGCTGTGCCTCGGACTGCTGATTGCCACCATCGGCTTCGAGAATCCCGCCGCCTATCCGCGCTTCACGTTCGGATCCGAACAGTTGATGAGCGGGCTGCAACTGACCCCGGTGATGATTGGCATGTTCGCGCTCTCCGAGGTGATCCGGTACGCAGTCTCCCGCGACATTCCGATTGAGCCCCTGAAGCAGGGCATCGGGCGAATTTTCCACGGCCAGTGGGCGCTGGTGAAGCAATACAAGATGCCGGTCCTTCGGGGCAGCGTGCTGGGCACGATCGTCGGCGCGCTGCCGGGCACCGGAGCCGACATCGCGGCGTGGATTTCCTACGGCCTGTCGAAGCGCTTCTCGAAGACGCCGGAGAAATTCGGGACCGGCCACGTGGAGGGCATCATTGAGTCCGGCGCGGCCAACAACAGCGCGCTCGCCAGCGCCTGGATTCCCGCCCTCGTGTTCGGCATCCCGGGCGACTCGATCACTGCGATCGTCATCGGCGTGCTCTACCTCAAGGGCATGAACCCCGGACCCACGATCTTCATCGAGAACCCCCAGAACATCTACGCGGTGTTCATCGTCTTCTTTCTCGCGAACCTGCTGATGCTGCCGCTGGGCTGGCTCGCGATCAAGGCGGCCAAGAATGTCCTGCGCGTACCCCGCAGCGTCCTGATGCCGATCATTCTGCTCTTCTGCGTCGTCGGTTCGTTCGCAATCAACAACTCGATCTTCGACATCGGCGTGATGCTCGTCTTCGGGCTCCTGGCCTATTTCATGGAGGCGAACGATTTTCCGATCGCGCCAACCATTCTCGGCCTAGTCCTCGGCGGCATGCTCGAGCAGAATTTCGTGACCTCGATGATCAAGGCCGACGGCGATTTCGGCGCCTTCTTCGCGCGGCCGATCGCGGGCACGCTCGGCGTTGCCACCCTGCTCGTCTGGCTTTCCCCGCTCGTGCTCCGCTGGATTCGGAGCCGACGCCGGCCCGAAGTGGCACGGGTCTCCTGACCCGTGATCGGCCCTGCGGAATCCGATGGTTCCATGGCATCGCCCCTTCTCAAATTCCTTCCGCGCCACCCGTTCTGGCGCTTCGTCCTCGGGGCCAGCGTGCCGGCCTGGGTCGTGTCGATCGTCCTTTACGGGCAATCCGCGGAGTCGGGTTCGGAAGGCTATTATCAGCCGAAGCAGCCCGTGCCGCACAGCCATGCCCAGCACGTCGGGGAGATGGGACTCGATTGCCGCTACTGCCACACCACGCTCGAAACCTCGAACCGGCCGAAAGCCACTGCCAGCGTTTGCCTCAATTGCCACAAGGTGCCCGCGGACGACATTCCGGAGTTCACCGCGGTTCGCGCCGAGGCCACCGGCGGGCCCGAGGTGAAATGGGAAAAAGTCCACGAGGTGGCCGGGTGGATTACCTTCAATCACTCCGGCCACGTGAAGCGCGGGGTCTCATGCGAATCGTGCCACGGCCGCGTCGACCGGATGGAGACCACCTATCAGGCCGAACCGCTGAGTATGGACTGGTGCATCGACTGCCATCGCGATCCCACGCCGTATCTCCGCCGGCCCGATGAAGTCACGCTGATGGGATTCAAGCCGCCCGGTGGCGTCCGGGCTCACGGTCAGAAGGTGAAGAACGAGCGTGGAATCGATCCGGACAACGGCTGCGTCTATTGCCACCGGCCCCGCGCCGGCGTGCCGACCATCGACGACTTGATCGCGAAGTAGCGCCGGTCCCCGGGTCCGTGGCTTGGAAATTGGCAGTCGATTCCACCTTGAAACAGTTGCCATCCAGCCCGTTGACCGGAGTAATCGGAGCGCCCGAGTAACGCCTCGGCCCTCCCAAAACATGAAACAACATCTCCGTTCGCTGATTGCCGCCACGTTCCTCGTTCTCGGAACGTTCTCCATGCACGCTCAAGTCGCCACCAAACCCACCATCACTCTCGAGCTGGCCAAGAAGATCGCGGCCAAGGCCAGCGCCGAAGCCGCCAAGAACAAATGGAACGTCGTCATCGCCGTCTTGGACGACGGCGGGAACCTGATCTATTTGGAAAAGATGGATGGCACCCAGATCGGCAGCATCGAGGTCGCGCAAAAGAAGGCCTCGACCGCGATCAAGTTCAAGCGCCCGTCCAAGGTGTTCGAGGACGGGGTCGCCGGCGGCCGCAATGTGCTGCTCGCGCTCCCCGGTGCGCTGCCCGTCGAAGGCGGCCTGCCCCTCGTCGTGGACAGCCACTACATCGGCGCCATCGGGGTCAGCGGCGTGACCTCCGCCCAAGACGGCCAGATCGCCGCCGCCGGCGTGACCGCGCTGACGTCGCCGTAACGTTTTCCGTTCATTCACTCCCGGGGCGATGGTGCAAACCGTCGCCCTTTTTTGTGCCCGCTGGGTGGCTCCGCCAATCCAGTTGCCTGCGCCCCAGCCCAACCGCAGAAGAAGGGGATGCAACGTTCGTCCGCCCATGTCGCGGCCTCACCGGCGGCTCCCGAGGATGCCGTGATCCGCATCCTGGTCGCGCTGAGCGTGTCGCATTTTCTCAATGACGTGATTCAGGCGATCCTGCCGGCGATTTATCCGATCCTGAAGGATTCGTTCCGGCTGACGTTTGCGCAGGTGGGATTGATCACGCTGGCCTACCAGACGACGGCGTCGCTGTTGCAACCCCTCGTCGGCGCCTTCGCGGATCGACGGCCGATGCCCTACTCGCTGGCCGTGGGCATGAGCCTGACCCTCGTCGGCCTGATCGCGCTCTCCCAGGCGGGCAGCTTCCACGCCATCCTGATTTCGGCCATGATCGTCGGCACCGGCTCGGCCATCTTTCATCCCGAGGCCTCGCGGCTGGCCCGGCTGGCATCGGGCGGTCGCCACGGTTTTGCGCAATCGCTCTTTCAGGTCGGCGGCAATCTCGGCACGTCGCTCGGGCCGCTGCTCGCGGCGGCGATCGTGGTGCCGCGCGGCCAGGCGCATGTCCTGTGGTTCTCCGTGCTGGCCTTTGCCGGGATCGCCCTGCTGATCCGCGTCGGGGCGTGGTATCAGCGCAATCTCGCCCGCCAGCGGGGCCGCAAGCCGGCCCCCCACTCCCACGTGACACTGCCCCGGGCAAAAGTCGTCCAGGCCATGGCCGTGCTCGTGGCGCTGACGTTCTCGAAGCACATCTATCTCAGCAGCCTGACGAGTTACTACACGTTCTACGCCATGCAGAAGTTCAACCTCTCCGTCCAGCATGCCCAGGTCGTGCTGTTCGTCTTCCTCTTCGCGGTGGCCGCCGGAACCATCTTTGGCGGAACGCTGGGCGATCGCTTCGGCCGCAAGTATGTGATCTGGCTTTCGATCCTCGGCGTGGCGCCGTTCGCGCTCATCCTGCCCCACGTCGGCCTCGCGGCCACCATCGTGCTCACCGTGATCATCGGCGCCGTCCTCGCCTCGGCCTTTCCCGCCATCATCGTCTTCGCGCAGGAACTGGTGCCCGGCAAAGTTGGCATGATCGCCGGCCTGTTCTTCGGTTTCGCGTTCGGTGTCGCCGGCGTCGGCTCCGCCTACCTCGGCCGGCTCGCGGACCAGACCAGCATCGAGCACGTGTTCTACGTGTGCAGTTTCTTTCCCCTGATCGGATTGCTCACGGTCTTCCTGCCGACGCTGGAGCGGGCCCCAACAAAGGCGTAGTTAGCGCTGGCAGCGCGCATGACGCGATGGCTGTAGGGCCGGCGCTCGCCGCCGGGCCCTTCGGTCGTCAATCCGTCGCCGACGCCGGTTGCGCCATGCTCGCTGCGACCTCCTGCTCGCGGACAAGCCGGCGTTCCCAATACCACGTGAAGAACACCGGGACCGAGAAGAGCGACACCACGTCGAAGATCATCCCGCCGATCACCGGGAGGACCATCGGCACCATCAGCTCCGACCCGCGGCCCGTTGACCACAGCACCGGAATCAGCGACAAGAGCGTGGTGGCGTTCGTCATGATCGCGGGGCGGCGACGCCGCAGGCCCGCGATGAACACCCGGCGGTGAACCTCGTCCCGCGTGCCAGGATGGGTCTTGAACTGCTCCTGCAGGTAGGTCCCGAGCAGGATGCCGTCATTGAACATCACCCCGAGCAGCACGAGAAATCCGACCACGACCGCGGTGGTCATCTCCGCGCCCCACAGCCAGACGAAGAAGAACCCTCCGGCTGTCGTGACCACCGCGTTGCACACGATGATGATGGCCGTGATCAGCCAGGAGCGCGTCCCAATATAAATGAGCACCACCATGACGAGCATCGAGACGCTGATGATGCCCCGCAGCGTCTGGTCGGCTTTGATCTTCTGCTCGTAACGTCCGACCCAACGATAGGTGGCACCCGCCGGCAGTTCGATTCGTCCCTCAGCCAGGGCCGCGCGGAGCCGCGACTCGGCATCGCGCACCACTTCCACTTCGCCCCGGCCCCGCGCATTCAGGAGCACATACTGCGTCCGCTTGCCTCCCTCCGATCGAATCGCCATCGGCCCGATGGTGTAGGTCAACCCCGCCTCGCTCGGCCGCGTACCCGTCATGCGGACCGTGCCGGCGGCCATCCCCTGCGTGATTGCCGCGGGCAAGATTTCCCCGGCCGGCACGGTCAGTTCGCCATGGGTGGCATCGATCACGGTGAAATTGCGCTGGTGCCCGAGCGGCAGCCGCACGCTCCACTCGGCCGTCGTCGCTCCCGCGGCAAACTCGAGCAGGTGCACCGTCGGAATCGCCAGCAGATTGGTCAGCGGAATCGCCCCGTGACCCGCCGCCGCAGGCACCTGGAGTTGGAGCAGCTCGTCGGGATCGTCACGCCGTTCACGCAGGTACCGAATCCGAACGGGATAGCGCAGCGCGCCTTCGACGGAGTAGGTCACGGCCATGCCGCCCAAGGCCGTTTCGACCGTGCGCATCACCTGCTCGTTGGAGAGTCCGAAACGCGCGAGCCTGGCCGGATCGAGCCGAATCTCTGCGTAGGGCTTCCCGCCCTCCCGCTGCATCTGCACATCCACGGCCCCAGGGGTTGGTTGAATGATCTTCTCCGCCTCCTCCGCGAACCGCTCCAGCGCGTCGGAGTCGTCGCCGAGAATCTGCAGGGCCATGAGGCTCCGGATGCCGGTCGAGAGCATCACGATTCGGGTTTCGATCGGCTGCAGCCAGCTCGGCGCCACGCCGGGAATCTCGGTGATGGCCGCAAGCGCGGATCGAACCTCGGCCAGGGTGCGCGGGCGATGCTCCACGCTGCCATCGGCCCGGGTGATCTCGTGGACCGGCCAGTCGACGTAGGGCTTCAACAGGACCACGGTCTCGATCATTCCAATCGGCGCCGGATCGAGCGCGGTTTCGGCGCGTCCCATTTTCCCCATGACGCTTGCGACTTCGGGGATCGATTCAATCAGCCGGTTCTGCACGAGCATGATTCGCTGGGTCTCGCCCAGCCCGCCCGTCGCCGGAATCGAGGGCATGAAGAGCAGGCTGCCCTCATCGAGCGGCGGCAGGAAACTCGAGCCCACCCCCGGAAACCGCCGGGTCATCGCTTGATCGAGCGTGGTGTCCGCGAGATTGGCGCCAACGACATGAAAGATCTGCCGCAGCGGCCAGCTCAGGGTCGGCCAGCCCGCGCCGAGCAGATAGCCGCCCGCCGCCATCGCCGCGATCGTCAGCGTGAAGATGATCTTGTGCCGCTGGATGTGACGATAAGCCCACCCGTAGCCGACATGAATCGCCCGGCTCATCGGGTTCTCCTCGTAATTGACCAGCCGCTCGCGACCGAGCCGCCAGATCGCGGAGGCAATCAGGAGCGCGAAGAGCGGCGCAAACAGCCAGCCCGGGATCGTCAGCGCCCATCGCCCGTACTCCATCGGCAGCGACCAACCCTCGCGCACGAACCAGCCGAAGCCCACGCCGGCGGCGACACCCGCAACGGCGAGCAGGATCGGTTTGCGCACCTGCCAGGGCGGCAGCAGCAGCCGGCACAGCACTGGCACCAGCAGCGTGCCGAAGATCACGGCCCCGGTGATCGCCAGCGACTTGGTGAGCGCCAGCGGCTCGAACAGGCGGCCCGCCTGATCGCTGAGGGCGAAGATCGGAAGGAACCCCATCACTGTCGTCGCCGCCGAGGTCAGCAACGGCCGCGCGACCTCCTGCGCCGCCCGCACCACCGTATCCGTGATCTCGGGATCGAATGGCGAGGTCGGCATCGACCTTCCCTCCCGCCGGCACTTCTCCTGCAGATCCACGAGGTGCTGCGTGATGTTCTCGGTCATGATGATCCCGAAATCGACCATCACGCCGATCGCGATCGCGATGCCCGCGAGACTCATGATGTTCGCACCGACGCCGGCGAGTCGCATGACTAGAAACGTGAAGAGCATCCCGAGCGGCAAGCTCACCGCCACCGCGAGACTGGCCCGCACATGCAGCAAGAACGCGACAACCACGATGACCGTCGTGATGACCGCCTCCTGTAGTGCCGCCGTGACCGTCGCCGTGGTTTCCCGAATCAACTGCGAACGATCGTAGAAGGGAATCGCCGTGAGCTGCTCGCGCTGGAACGTCGGCGCGAGGTCCATCAGCCGGCGCTTCACGGCGGTGATGACCGACTTCGGATCTTCCCCCACCCGCATGCCGACAATCGCGCCGACGTGCTCCTGATAACCGTCGGCGAGCAGGCCCTGGCGGAATTGTCCGCCCAGCTGCACGTTTGCTAGATCACCGAGTCGCACCCCGGCGCCCTTCAGCCGATCGCCGCGGATGACGA
Source organism: Opitutia bacterium (assembly GCA_947442255.1). Next base: position 12,104 of record CANEVO010000071.1, on the reverse strand, counting down.
TGTTCTCCACGTCCGCCACGGAGCGAATGAAGCCCACGCCCCGAATCATCGTTTCCACGCCGCTTTGCTCGACGCTCATGGCCCCCACGTCGCGTCCGGCTTGCTGCACGGCCATCATCAGCATCTCGAGCGTGATGCCCTGCTCCTCGAGGCGGAGGGGATCGACGTCGATCTGATACTCGCGCACCACACCGCCAGCCGGGGCCACTTCCGCCACGCCCGGCACCGCGCGCAGCGCGGGAACCACGATCTGATCGAGAACGAAGCGCTTTCGCTCGATGTCCTGCGGCCCTTGGAGCGTGAACGCAAAGACCTGCCCCATCGCCGTCGCGTCCGGACCCAGTCGCGGACTCACGCCGGCCGGAAGTATCCCCTGCAGTTGCGATAGCCGCTCGAGCACGCGCGTGCGGCAATCGTAGAGGTCCCGCCGTTCCTCAAAGATCACGTAGAGATAGCTCGCCCCATACAAGGACATGCCGCGGACGGTCTGCACGCCGGGCAGCCCCTGGAGTTCACGCGCGAGCCGCGACGTCACCTGCTGGTCCATGTCCTGCGGACTCTTGCCGGGCCACTCGGCCCAGACGATGACCTGGTTGTCGCTCAAATCCGGAATCGCATCCACGGGCACCTGGCGCCACGCCCAGAAGCCGGCCACCGCCAACCCGAGCGCGACGGCGAGGGTCAGGAACGTGTTGCGAATGACGAACGAGAGCATGGGCAATCAAAAGGAAGCGAGGTGCGGCCACGGACCGCAGCCTTAACAGGAGAATGGATCAGTGCTGGTGCGCCGCAGCCGGTGCGGCGGCACCATTCGGAAACAGGAGACTCGGTGTCCCCGCGAGCTGGGCCTGGCTGTCGATCAGGAACACACCCTGCGTCGCCACTTCATCGCCCGCCTTCAGTCCCGCGCGAACCACATAGAGATCGTTGCCCGACTCGTCCTCGATCCGCGGACCGAGCGCCAGCGGTGCAAGTTCGAAACGCACGCGGTCATCGCGTTGCCGCTCCGCCACGCGCCAGGCGACGTGCCGTACGCCCGTGGAAATGACCGCGGTCTTCGGGACGAGAACGAACTTCCCCCAAGTCTCCGGGTTTGCTCCATCGGCCACCGCGAGATCCTGACCGAGCGCCGCTTCGAAGCGCGCATTGACCAGCCCCCCCGGCAGAAGACGTCCGTTCGGATCGCGGAGGTGCAGGTGCACTTCCCGCGCTCGAATCTCGAGATTCAGTTCCGGCGCCACCCAAGTGATGCTCGCCTCGACGTCCGGCAATTCACCGCGATCGTCGGAGGCCAGCCTCACCGGCTGCCCGACTTTCAACCAGTGGGCGCGCGCTTCAGGGACGTGCACGACGAGCATGAAAGCCGCGGGATCGATCAGCCGCAGCAACGGAGCGTCGGCCATGACTTCCTGACCGGTCTGCGGCAGTCGGGCCACCATTTCCCCTTCCTCCCCTTCGAGCGCCAGCACGACGCGGCCGGCGAACGGACTCGTGATCGTGACGGTATCCGTCGGCGCACCACCGGCGATGACTGCTCGTGCCACGGCGCCAAGGTTCCAGCGCTCCAAGCGATCGGTGAGCGCGCGAATCGTGGGCTGATCCCCAAATTTCACCGCGGCCGCCAGTTCACCTTGGGCTTCGAAGACTTCCGGGCTGTAGAGATCCACAATCGGATCGCCCACCTTGACGGTGTTGCCGACATGCCGCGCCGCCTCGTGCCGTTTCACAATGCGCCCCCCGAGGCGCGGAATAACCACCTGCAAGGTGCGGTCGTCGTAGCGCACGGCTCCATAGCCGCGCACCAACGCCCGGGCCGGACCCTCAGTCACGGTCGTGAGCCGCACCTGCATCCGGCGCTGCTGATCGCGAGAGAGTTCCCCCGCCGTCACGCGGGTCATCTTCATTCCGCAGACCGGACAGTCGCCGGGCCGGTTGCCGATGAAGTCCATCATCGGGCAAGCCCAGCGCTCGCCCGCGACCGCGGCGCCCCGATCATCCGGTTTCGCCGTGGTCGCAAAAAGCGTGTCCGCAGGCAGCAGGGCAATGAGCCCGGCTCCGATCAGGAGGCCGGCGGCGGCAAAGAGCATGAGGGGCGGTGGACGCATGCCGGTTAGCGCTTCAGCGTTTCGTTGTTCAGGTAGAGCGGACCGTAGCGATCGGGTTCGGCCTCGAACTTTGCGGGACAGATCCGACAGCCGAAACCGATCGTCTTGCCCTGGTATTCGGCCGTCGGGATCCGGGGATCGACCGCCATGCCGCAGATCGCGCACACCGTGTTCACCGGCTGACCAGTGGCCGGGGTCGCGGGAGCAGGCGCGGTCGCAGCCCCGCCGGCCTTCGTGGCGTCGGGCGCGGTGCTGGCCGGCGCAAGGGAATTCGAAACCATGGGGGCGTAATCGCCGCCCGCCGGAGGATGGCCGGTGTGTTCGGGCTGCGCGTCAAACATCGACGCGCGCGCCAGCAGGGCGATCACCGCGCCGACGATAAAGGTACCGAGAAAAACGAAGCCGTTGCGGATCATAATCAATGGTTCGGGTTCAGAAATCGTTCGGTCGGGAGGTATCGCCACAGCTCCGCTCGCGCCGCCCGCACGGCGAGTTCGGCCTGGATCACCTGCTTCTCCGTGTCGGTGGATTTCTCGAGTAACGCGACCGTCTGGAGCACGGTGGACTCGCCTGCTCCCGGGACACCGGCGCTTCGAATCAGCGCATCGTACTCGGCAGTGAGCCGGCCCACGGTCCCGGCACTCAGCCGCCGGGCGGTGTCAGCCAGACGTTCCGCCCGCTCCACGCGTGCCACCGCGGCGGAAATCCTGAACTCCGCCGCACTCCGATCGGCTTGGGCCGCAGAGCGCTCGGCTTCGGCGGCCCGCACTTCCGCCCGCGCATAGCGCCGGCTGCGCCAGGGAATCTCCGACATGAAGGCGAGTCCCACCGTGTCCTCGTCGCCCATCCCGGTTCGCGCCCGCTCGATCCGCAGACCGACCGCGGTTCCGGGTTTCGCCGTGGCCCGGGCCAGGTTCGCCATCGCCAGCGCTTCGTCGGCCCGCGCAGTCGCCAGCCGGGACGGCGCCGCCTCGGCGGCGATCACCTCGGCGGCCGCGGGCGCGACGTAAGCCGGCAACGGTGACTCCGGTGGGAGCCCGAGGCGGCCGCGAGCTGAGGCCAAGGCGTCCGCGGCCATGTCCCGCTCCTCGGCAATCATCATCTGCATCTCGGCCGACCGCGTCTGCACCGTAAGCCGGTCAGCCAGACGGCCGCCCGTGGCGAGCCGGGCCTCCACGCTCCGCAGCACCACGTCAAGCCGGCCCAACTGCGTCTCCAAAAGTCGAATGCGAGCCGCCGCGCCATCCGCCTCGGCCAGCGCCATCGCCGTATCGGCGGCCAGTGCTCCCGCCATCGAGGCGTAGTCCGCTTCCGCCATCGCCACGCCGGCCCGCGCCCGATCGCGATCCGCCGCGCGCTCGCCGCGCTTGGGCAGCGGTTGCCGGACATTCAATTCGTACATCGTGGCGCGTTCGCCCATCGGACCATTCATCCGCGACGTCATGCCCTCGACCTCCGGATCGGCCAGCCGGCCCGCCGATTCGATCCGCTCGCGTGCCGCCCCCGCGCGCTGCGCCGCCGCCGACAAGGCTGGGGCCGCGACCACGACGCGCAGGAATTCGGCCCGTTCTCCAGCGGCACCCGGGTCGCCGGACTTACCCGTTGCGGGCACCAGCAACGCTCCGACAAAGAAAAGGTGGATGACGCTCAAACGCATGGGACGGACGGAGAGAATCCTAGGGACACGAAGATCATAGCGGGTGTTCACCGTTAATAACCCCGGCAACCTCCAATCCCTCGGACAATCTGGCCGCACCCGCGCCCTACCCGGCCGAGTCCCGGATGGTGTTTGTCATTTATCGGATGACAATCCCACCGGGATCGCGACGGGGTCCGCGCATCACTGGTCCGCAGGCTCGGGACGCTCCGCCCTGCTTCGCCGGACATCATGCGCGACGATCGCATCACGCCAGCACCCGTGGGACATTCTCCGGGGGATGGCCGTGCCAACCGAAGCTCCCCGAGCGAAGGATGGCGGAGAGGGAGGGATTCGAACCCCCGGTACCCTTGCGGGCACGCCTGATTTCGAGTCAGGTACAATAGACCACTCTGCCACCTCTCCGGTGGACCGCTCCGACGCCGGGGCTTCGAAGGGCAGGACGCGTGAACGTAGGCCGGGAGGTTGAAAACGGAAGCCGAAAATCGGCGGGGTGGCAGTTTACCGACGGCCGCGTTAAATATTTCCGTCTTCGCCGCTCCGATCCTTCCCTCCGTTCGCCGGCAGGTGGTGCGGAAAGAAAAAATAGTAATTCAGCAGCCACCAACTCCGCGAGGAGCGGTAGAAGAGGGCCGGAAACACAATGGCCCCCACACCGGCCAGGACGATCGCCGGCGTCGTGCCGATGACCTTGAAGTACGCAAACAGCATCACCGGCGTCAGAAAACAGACGAGAGTCACACCGTAGTTCAACGACATGGAACCGAGGAAGAAGCCCTCGTCATTTGCCTTCTCGATCTCGAAACCGCACGCGGAGCAACTCGGGTTCACCTTGAACAGCGAACCCCGCTGAAAGAGCGTCCGCGCCCCGCAGTTCGGGCAACGGTTGGTGAGCCCACGGACGACAATCTGGGCCCGGCTAACCTTGGGAACATGGGCCACGGCGGTGGAGGCAAACGACCTCGCGCAGCGCGAAGGATACGATCGAAGGAGGGGACAAAAAAGGCGCCGCGGTAAACCGGGGCGCCTTGGTCGCAGAACTCAGGAACCGACCTGGAAGCGCACAAAGCGCCGGACCTGGATGTTCTCGCCGATCCTGGCGATCTGGGCGGTGAGCAATTCCTTCACGGTTTTTTCCGGCTGCTTCACGAACGGCTGGTCCACGAGGCAGACCGTCGCATAGAACTTGTCGATCTTGCCTTCGACGATCTTCTGCACGGCTGCGGGCGGCTTGCCCTGCACCTGGGCGATGGCGATCTCGCGCTCCTTGGCAACTTCGCTCTCCGGGACTTCCTCGCGGGAAACGTAGGTCGGACTCGCCGCGGCAATCTGAAGGCAAAGGTCCTTCACGAAGGCGCGAAACTCGTCATTGCGGGCCACGAAATCGGTCTCGCAGTTAACCTCAATCAACACGCCGACCTTGCTGCCGACGTGGATGTAGCTCTCGACGAGGCCTTCCTTGGTGGCGCGGTCGGCCTTCTTGGCGGCCGAGGCGGCACCCCGTTTGCGGAGGATGGTGATGGCCTCCTCGAGGTTGCCGTTGGATTCGGTGAGGGCCTTCTTGCAATCGAGAAGACCGGCGCCGGTCTTCTCACGCAGGTCGGCGACCATCTGAGCGGTAATGAGTGTGCTCATGGAGCGAAAATGGAATGATACGTTGGACGGGGGGACTTACTCGGCCTTGACGGCGGGACGCTTCGCGCGAACCACCTTCTTCTTGAGCGCGCCGCCTTCGATTTCGCCTTCCACCATCGCGACAGCATCCACGGGGAGGGCCAAGCCTGAGAGATCGACCTCTTCGCCCACCACGACGGGAGCCGCGGGAGCTTCCTCCACCACGCCCGCCTGCGACGCCTTGATGTCGGCGGCGCCGCGCTGGGCACGACGGGTGTCACGCTGACCCAGACCGCTCTGGATGGCCGCGGTCACCGTCTCGACGATGATCCGGATGGACTTCACGGCATCGTCGTTGCCCGGAATTGGGTGCGAGACGGTGGTCGGATCGGAATTGGTATCGACGAGGCCCACGCAAGGCACGCCGGCGCGGGCCGCTTCGGCGACCGCGATTTTGTGGTGGTTCACGTCGACGACGAACATCGCGGTGGGCAGGCCACCCATCTCGGACATGCCCGCAAAATTTTTCTGCATGCGCGTCATCTCACGCTTGATGGCGGACTCTTCCTTGCGGGGCAGTTTCGCCATCTCGCCGCTCGTCTCCATCGCCTGGTACTTCTTGAACTTGGCGATCGATTTCTTGACGGTCTCGTAATTAGTCAGGGTGCCGCCGAGCCAGCGATCGACGCACATCGGCATGTTCACGGAAGTCGCGGCTTCGCGGACGATATCCTTCGCCTGGCGCTTGGTGCCGACGAACAGAACGTTGCCGCCATTGGCGACGGTTTCCTCGAGGAACGCGCAGGCCTTCGTAAGGGCCTCGTGCGTCTTGCCGAGATCGATGATCGTGATCCCCTGGCGGTGATCGAAAATGAAGGGCTTCGAGCGCGGATTCCAGCGCTTGGTCTGATGGCCGAAGTGAACGCCTGCATCGAGCAGGTCTTTGGGTGTAACGCTAATGCTCATAGGGATCTGATGTATCTTCTGACACACAGGTCGGCCGTGGGCCGCCTTGCGATCGAGGAACGTTGATGGTTGTGATTGACTGACGTCGTGACTGACAGAGCCCGCCAACACACCGGGCACGCCAGGGAGTGGCAAGCGCGAAGTAGGTGAGAATCGAGAAAGGCGTTGACAGTATGCAGGGCGCCACCGACGTTCCGCCTCCCTTATTGCAGGGTGGAGCAGCCTGGTAGCTCGTCAGGCTCATAACCTGAAGGTCGCTGGTTCAAATCCAGCCCCTGCACCCAATTTAAACCCCCGGAACTGTTTCCGGGGGTTTGTTGTTTCCAGGGGGCGGGGGTCAGGTCCGCAGGAGATCGGCGAGCTGAGAGGCGCGGGGCAGGTTTTCGATGTTCCAGCAGGCCTGCACCGCCGCCGGTTGCCGGCTCGTGGGGATGACGCCCTCCATCAGATCGATCGTCTTGGCGACCAGATCGTCGTCGCTCAGCGGCTTTTCTACACTGCCTACAACCTGGGCAACGAAAACGTTCAGGCGTTCGTCATTGCGAAGCACGACTGTCACATCCGCTTGGGATTCCAAGATTCCCGGGTCCACCCTGGCACTCACTTTGTCGCGCAGTGCGACAGTGGCAGGAGACTGCACGGCGGCGTCCGAGTACTGCCGCGGGCCGGCCCGGCCCTCGATCAACGAGACCGCGGCAGAGTGAAAGACGCTGAACTTTCCCTCGAGACCGGAGCGTGGAGTGGTCTTCCCGGTCAACTCCAGGACCAGCGGATGGACGCGTAACTCCACGCGGGCGATGTCTTCGATCCGGAAACCCGGTCGACCTCGCAACTGGATGCAACCGTCGATGATGGGATGAATCACGATGCCGCACGCGAAGGGCTTGTAGGTATTCAGCGCCATTTCGAATCGCGTCCCGAGTTCACCGGTGATCTCCCGAAAGTCCTGCTTGGTGCTGACGGTGTTGGCCCACCCGCGTTTGGCCTCCAGCATCTGCTCGGAGCTGGTGAAGCCCCGAGCGGCGAGCAGCGCAGCCATCATGCCGTTTTGGCCAGCGCGACCGGGGTTGAAAGACTTGTTCATCGAACCAAACGATTCCCGCAACCCCACCTGCTGCGAGGCCGCCAGGCCCAGGGCCCAAACCATTTGTTGCTCCGTCAACCGGAGCAGGACGCCGGCCGCCGCGGCTGCGCCGATAGATCCTGCGGTGCCGGTGATGTGCCAGCCCACGTCATAGTGATTGGGATAAACGGCGTTACCCACGCGAAACGCGGCCTCACAGCCCAAAACCAACGCGTGGAGAAACTGTGAGCCCGAGACCTCCGGGAGGAATTCCGCCAACGCGAGCGCAGGCGGCACCACGGCGCTGGAGGCATGGATGATTGTCTTGAGATGGGTGTCGTCGAAATCGAGCACATGCGAACTGATGCCGTTGATCAGCGTCGCCGACATTGCATCGAGCCGCTCGCTGCGCCCCACGAGTTGCGCCTGAGCGGGACCGGCAAACGGACGCACGGACTCAATCGCGCGGGTGACGGTTTCGTGCCGGGATCCGCCGACTGCTACTCCCACCCAGTTCAGCAGCGTGCGCGCGGCCTCCTTCTTAACGGAGGCCGGGACGTCGGACGGCTTTGCCGCGACAAGGTATCGCGCGAGTTCGCGGGTCACGTGGTCCGCACTCCCGGCGGCACGCTGCGGCAACGAAAGCGCCTGCTCCGCGCCGGAGGCCATGGTGGTCAGCAGGCTGGTCGCGGAAAGCTGCAGAAAGGATCGTCGGTTGAGGTGGGGCACCCAGAGGAGGGAACACGCGGGCGACCAAGTTGCCTCAGGGCCGCAGTTCCGAGAGCGCGATTAGGAGTCGAACGGAGGCAACTTCAACTGGAAATCCGTCGCGGCCGGACTGACGAGCATGGCGGTGCCTCCGCGGGCCATACCGACGACAAGCGCATTGACGCCCCATTCCCCCTATGCCCGCCTGTGCAGGGATCGGTGTGCCATCGCGCCGATCTCACCCCGATTACCAGTTCCTTCGATGCAATTTCGACCCCTCGGCCGAACCGGCCTCAAGGTTTCCGTTCTCGGGTTTGGCGCGTCCTCGCTGGGTGGCGTCTTCCGTGCGGTTGAAGAGCGCGACGGAATCGAAACGGTGAGGACAGCCCTGGATCTCGGAATCAATTTCATCGATACCTCGCCTTATTATGGGGCCACCCGCTCCGAGACGATCCTCGGCAAGGCGCTGCGGGGCGTCCCGCGCGAGAGCTACTATCTCGCCACCAAGGTCGGCCAATACGGGGAAGGCGAGTTCGACTTCTCCGCTGCCCGCGTTGTGCGGAGCTGGGAGGAAAGCTGCCGCCGTCTCGGCGTCGAGTACATCGATTTGCTGCAATGCCACGATATCGAGTTCGCCGATCTCAACCAGATCGTGGACGAGACGCTGCCGGCGCTGGTTCGCCTCCGGGAACAGGGACGCATCGGCCACATCGGCATCACCGGCCTGCCGCTTCACGTGCTGCAGCAGACCGTGGATCGCGGCTCCCCCGGAACGATCGAAACCGTCCTCTCGTTCTGCCGGTACACGCTCAACGACACAGCCCTCGCTGCGCTCCTCCCCTCCTTCGCCGGTCGGGGGATCGGTGTCATCAACGCTTCCCCCACTGGCATGGGACTGCTCACCGCCCGCGGCGTGCCCCCGTGGCATCCCGCCACGCCCGCCATGGTGTCGACGGCCCGGCAAGCGGTCGCCTACTGCGAAGCCAGTGGTGTCGATCCCGTCCGGCTCGCAATTCAATTCTGCGTCGCGGAACCAGCCATCGCGACCACCCTCGTGGGCAGCGCGAGCCCCGACAACATTCGCCGGAACGTCGCCTCCGCGGGCGAGTCCAGCGATGCGGAGCTGCTGGCGGCCGTGCGTAATATCTTGGCGCCAATCCAGGATCACAATTTCACTCGTGGCCGCCCCGAAAATCGCGATCCCATTGTCGCCTGATCATGCTGCAAATCCAACTTGAGAAACCCGGCCAGTTCATCGCCGTCGACCGGCCGGAACCAATTCCCGGTGACAGCGAGGCCCTCGTTCGGGTGGACTCCATCGGGGTCTGCGGCACTGACCTCCACGCCTTCGCCGGCCGGCAGCCATTTTTCTCTTATCCGCGGGTGCTCGGTCACGAGTTGGGCGTCGAAGTAATCGAACCCGGCGGGAAACCCGGCGCGCTCCGCCGCGGCCTGCGTTGCGCGGTCGAACCGTATCTGAATTGCGGGCACTGCATCGCGTGCCGCCGCGGAAAAACCAACTGTTGCGAGACGCTGAAAGTTCTCGGGGTCCACGTGGACGGAGGCATGCAGCCGCTGCTCGCCGTACCCGCCCACAAGCTCCATGCCTCGGCGATCCTAGATTACGAGCAACTCGCGCTCGTGGAAACGCTCGGCATTGGCGCCCACGCGGTGGAGCGCGCCGAGATCGGGCGGGACGATTACGTCTTGGTCATCGGAGCCGGCCCCATTGGCCTGAGCGTGGTGCAATTCGCCCTGCTAAGCGGAGCGAAGCTGGCCGTGATGGATTTGAGTCCGGCACGCCTCGAGTTCTGTCGGGCCCAGTTTGGCGTCGGACATACGATGACCCCGGGGGACGGACCGTCGCGCCTCCGCGAGATTGGCGGAGGTGACTTGCCCACGATCGTCTTCGATGCCACCGGGAACCCGGCCTCCATGGCATCGACCTTCGAACTCGCTGCGCACGGCGGCCAGATCGTGTTTGTGGGTCTCTTTCAGGGGGATGTGGTCTTTAACGATCCCAACTTCCACCGTCGCGAACTCACCCTCTGCGCCAGTCGGAACGGCCTGTCCGGCACGTTCCGAACCATCATCGGGCAGATGGAACGAGGCGAAATCGACACGAAGCCCTGGATCACGCATCGGTTTGCACTGGCTGAGACTCCCGAATCGTTTCCCCGCACGGCCCGGGCACCCGGATTGCTGAAGGCGATGATTCACGTCGAGTAATCGAGGACTCTCGGATCCAACCGAAAACAATTACATGAAGAAAATCGTCGATCTTCGAGCCTTGGTCCAATCAGGTGCCGACCAAGGTGCTGATTATCATGCGAAACCGGAGGGCCACTGGATTAACAGCACGGTTATCGCGACGCCCCTGAGCAAGTATCCCGAATACCAAGGCAGCCGACGCTCATTTGGCATCGACGTCCTTGGTACGGTGTTGGTGGAAGTCGAAGCCGAGGATGGAACCGTCGGATTCGCAGTGACCACCGGCGGGGTCCCCGCCGCGTACCTGATCGAGAAGCACTTCCGCCGCTTCGTCGTCGGACAACCGGCATCAAACCTCGAGGTGATGTTCGACCAGATGTACCACGCCTCCCTGTTTTATGGACGAAAGGGACTGCCGATAAACGCGATTTCGGCCGTGGACTGCGCGGTCTGGGACCTGCTCGGGAAACTGCGAGGTGAGCCGGTATGGTCCATGATTGGCGGTAAAATGCGCGAACGGCAGCCGATGTATGCCACCGGGCCTCGCCCGGATTTGGCACAAAAACTCGGCTTTATTGGCGGAAAAATGCCACTTCCGTATGGCCCCGCACACGGGGCGGCGGGCATGCGTCGCAACGTCGAACTAGCCGCGCAAATGCGGGAGGCGTGTGGCCCGGACTTCTTCCTCGCTTTCGACTGCTGGATGGCGCTCTCCCCTTCGTATACACTCCAGTTGATCGAGGCACTGAAGCCCTATAACTTTCACTGGATCGAGGAGTGCCTGACGCCCGACGACTATGCCGGGCACCGGCAACTTGTGGAGCAACGAACCCACCCGATCATGATTGCCAGCGGGGAGCACGAATATACCCGGTGGGGATTCGAGAATCTCCTCAACACTGGGGTGGACCTGATTCAGCCCGACATCCACTGGTGCGGCGGCCTGACTGAACTGCTCAAGATCAAGGCCATGGCGTCCGCGAAGGGCCGGCTGTGCATCCCGCATGGCTCCTCCGTTTACAGCTACCATTTCGGCATCACGAGTGACGCGACGCCGTTCTCGGAATTCCTTATGATGGCTCCCAACGCGGACAAAGTCGTCCCTATGTTCACGCCGTTGTTTTCGAATGAAACTGTTCCGGTCGACGGACATGTTTGCGTCAGCGACGCTCCGGGGTTCGGGGTGGATTTGAGTCCGGACCTACGCTGGTCCCGTTCGTTTCAGCCTTAGAGCGGGCGAGCGACGAAACCGGCGCGGCTCGAGATGAGCGAACCGTCGACCCTGAAAATAGGAAGCCCGGTTCTTCTTGCGAAGAACCGGGCTATAAACCTGGCAACGACCTACTCTCGCGGGACCTATCGTCCTACTACCATTGGCTGCTCGGGGCTTAACGGCCGTGTTCGGGATGGGAACGGGTGGAACCCCCGGCATGTGGTCACCAGGAAGGGAAACCCGGATTGCTCCGGGTAATTGAAGAAAAATTTAGGGTAATCCTTGTGTAAGGAGGTAAAATAAACGCCTAGAACTTTATTAGCGAACATCTGCATAAACCGGCAAGGTCATTAGTACCAGTAAACTCAACAGGTTACCCTGCTTACATATCTGGCCTATCAACCGGGTGGTCTACCCGGACCTTGCACCCTCTTGCGAGGGATTGTGATCTTATCTTGGGATGGGCTTGGCGCTTAGATGCTTTCAGCGCTTATCCCTTCCGAACATAGCTACCCGGCGCTGCCACTGACGTGACAACCGGAACACCAGAGGTTCGTCATTCTCGGT
>CANEVO010000070.1 GCA_947442255.1 Opitutia bacterium | reverse complement strand
GATGACGGGCATGACGTCGGAGAGCAAGAAACAGGCCGGTGAATCGTCCTCCTGCGGCCCCCGGTGACGTTCCCGACCGGCCTGGTGCCCGCCAGCCGCGCCGGGCGCTCGGTCACGGGGCGGACATCTTCTCCCCGCCGGGAAAACGGACTGTCAGATGCAGATCTGTCCACCACGCGCTTTTCGCAGCCCTCGGGGTGAGGATGACGGACATGCTGCTGGCACGCATCGGGGACATTCCACGGAGTATGATGACGCCGAGACGTCGTCGAGCGTTTGCCGGTGAAGGATCGGGAAAGCGGCGTCACGAGTTCCGCGCGACGAAGGGTCCTGCAATTTCCGCGGCCAAAGTGCAGCTTGAAGTACTATTCTGGCGAACGTACCCTCCGTCATCCGTTGAACTTTCGAAACCCGAATTCCCTGACGTTTTCGACCCGACGGAGGGGAAACTGCGGCGGGCGCGGTACAGGCCGGGGGCCATCTTTGCCGCCGCGTCGCGTGGGCCGGCTTTACCTCTCCTGGAAGTGGGCGTCGCCTTTCAGACGCGGGACGTGGTTGGTCTTTGCGCGGGAAACCTACCGGCGCCAGAGATAGTACATGAAGGCCGCTGATTTTTTCGCCCTCCCGCCCTCGCTTGCGACGTTTGCGCCGCACTTCTCGCCCGAGGCCTTGCCGTGGACCTGGATTCCCGAAATCGGCAGGGCGCTGGCCGCGATCGAGGGCGCGCCTCAGCCGCACCCGGTGCCGGCGGGCGTGCACGTCGAGGGCCCCGTTTGGATCCACCCGAGCGTCAAGCTGCCGCACTCCGCGACCCTGATTGGCCCCTTGTGGATCGGGGCAGGCACGCAAATCCGGCCTGGCGCCTACCTGCGCGGCAACGTGATTGTCGGCGAGGGCTGCGTCCTCGGCAACGCGTGCGAGTTCAAGAACTGCCTGCTGATGGACAACGTCCAGGTCCCGCATTTCAGCTACGTCGGCGACTCAATCCTCGGGAATGGCGCCCATCTCGGCGCCGGCGTGATGTGCTCCAACTTCCGGCTCGATCAGCAGCCGGTCACGGTGCGCACGACGGATCGAACCTATGAGACCGGCCTGCGAAAGTTCGGGGCCATTCTGGGGGACAAGGCGGAGGTCGGCTGCAACGCCGTGCTCAATCCCGGTACGCTGCTCGGCCGGCGCTCGTTGGTGATGCCGACGATGGCGTTTGGGGGGCACCTGCCCGAGGCGACGATCGCCCACAGCCGACCGGTGGTGAAATTCCTGCCGCGCCGGGATTAGCCGCGGAGGTTGGGAATCACCGATGGCACGCGACCCAGCGGGTCGCGGGTCCACAGATCGTTCTCGTTCTCCGAAACGTTCTCGTTCTCTCTTCGGTTCCAGCACGAGTACGACCACGAATCACGAGCACCGCATGCGCACCCTCACCGGCATCCAGCCCTCCGGCTCCCTGCATATTGGAAACTACTTTGGCGCCATGCGGCCGGCGATCGAAGCGCAGTCGCGCGGCGAGTGTTTTTATTTCATCGCCGACTATCATTCCATGACGTCGCTCTTCGATCCGGCGCAGCGCCGGAAGAACGTGATCGAGGCCGCGCTTGACTGGCTGGCGTGCGGCCTCGAACCGCACCGCGCCGTCTTCTGGCGGCAGAGCGACGTGCCGCAGGTGACGGAGCTGACCTGGCTCCTGGGCTCGTTGACGCCGATGGGGCTGCTGGAGCGGGCGCACAGCTACAAGGACAAGACGGCGAAGGGCGTGTCGCCAAACTTCGGCCTGTTTGCGTATCCGGTGCTGATGGCCGCGGACATCCTCCTCTTCGACACCAACCGCGTGCCGGTCGGCAAGGATCAGAAGCAGCACCTCGAGATGACGCGGGACATCGCAATCAAGTTCAATCAGGCCTACGGAGAAACGCTGGTCGTGCCCGAGGCGGATATCCGCGAGGACGTGGCGCTCGTGCCCGGACTCGACGGTGAGAAGATGAGCAAGAGCTACGGCAACACCATCGACATCTTCGGCGAGGAGAAGGCGACGCGGAAGAAGATCATGGGCATCGTGATGGACTCCCGCACGCCCGCGGAGCCGAAGCCCGACGCGGAGAAGAACCTCGCGCTGATCCTCTTGAAGCTGGTGGCCCCGGTCGACGTGGCCGCCGACTACGAGAACCGGCTTCGCGCCGGCGGGCTCGGTTACGGCGACCTGAAGAAGGCTCTCTTCGAGCACTACTGGAACTATTTTGCCGCCGCCCGCGCCCGGCGTGCCGAGCTTGCCGCGAACCTCGATCACGTTGCGGCCGTGTTGCGCGAGGGCGCGGAGCGGGCCCGCACGGTGGCCGACGGCGTGTTGCAACGCGCCCGCAAGGCCAGTGGCCTGGAATGATCGCCGGGCCGCCTGTTCCCGTCCGATGAAGCCGATGCGGCGCAGCGGCATTCCTGCCAGCGGCGGCTGCAGTTCAGCGGCAACGGCGCACTTGCGATCCAGCTGGCGCCGCGCGGGGTTCGAACTCGAGACGGCCGAGTGCCTGATCTTCGATTTCGCGTGCCGGGGGCGCTGACGTCCGGATCCCGTTTCTTCGCGGCCAATGTGACGGCGCTCTCACTCAAGATTCGCGCCTTCCCCCGGAACTCAGCTTTTGTCTGCTTCGCGTTTCGGCGGAAGTAGCCCGTGAAGTTGTGGTCGATTGTTGCCGGCCGGCCGGCATTGTCTCGCGGCGGTCGGCCCAGTCGCCGGCCGGCTCCCCTTTCCATGAACTCACCCCTCGTTGCGCCGGCCCCTCCGCGGCGTCGTCCGATTCACAATTTGCGCTGGTGGATCGGCGGCATGCTCTTCGCGAGCACGGTCATCAACTACATCGACCGGCAGACCTTGTCGGCCCTCGCGCCCTTCCTGAAGGAGCAGTATCACTGGTCGAACTCCGACTACGCGCTGCTCGTGATCTCGTTTCGCGTGGCGTACTCCGTTGGACAGACGGTGTTCGGACGGCTGGTGGATCGGGTGGGGACGCGCGCCGGGCTGACCTGGACCGTGATTTCCTACTCGGTGATTGCGATGGCGACCTCGCTCGCGACTGGGCTGCGCAGCTTTGCGATGTTCCGTTTCCTGCTTGGGCTGGGTGAGTCCGCCAACTGGCCGGGTGCCACGAAGGCCGTGTCCGAATGGTTCCCGAAGCACGAGCGCGGCTGGGCGGTCGCGCTGTTTGACAGCGGATCCTCGATTGGGGCCGCCGTGGCGCCGGCCCTGGTGATCTGGCTGTATTCGCATTTCGGTGACTGGCGTCCCGCGTTCCTGCTGACGGGCACGCTCGGGTTTGCGTGGGTCGTGGTCTGGCGGATGATGTATTATTCACCGGAGGATCACCCGCGGATCAGCGATGCCGAGCGGAAGATGATTCTCGACGATCGCCGCGCCGATCTGGCCGCGCCGGAATTAGAGAACGCACCTCCGCCGTCCATCGGCTACCTGCTGACGCTGCGCCAGACCTGGGGCACCCTGGTCGCCCGGGCCTTCACCGACCCGGTGTGGTACTTCATCGCGGACTGGTTCATGATCTATCTCGTCGCGAAGGGCTTCAAACCCGAGACCACGCTCATCGCCTTCTGGGTGCCCTTCGTGGCCGCGGATCTCGGCAACTTTACCGGCGGCGGAGTCTCGAGCTGGTTGATTAAGCGGGGCTGGTCGGTCGGCGCCGCGCGCAAGGTGGTCGTGATCTTCGGCGGCATCGGGATGACGGCGCTGATTCCCGCGATCTTCATGACGAGCCTCTTCGGGATCTCGATCCTTTTTGGCGTCGCGACTTTCTCTTATGCCGCCTTCTCCACCATGGCAAATGTGCTGCCCTCGGATCTTTACCAGAGCCGGACGGTCGCGACGATGAGCGGACTCTCGGGGACGTCGGCGGGGATCCTCACGATTGGCTGCACGTACCTGATCGGTTGGACGGCGGATCGCTATTCGTTCGCGCCGATCCTCGCGGTGGCGAGTGTCGTGCCGCTGATTGGCGCGGTCCTCGTGCTGATCCTCGTGCGGAACACCGCCGCGAGCGGGCAGGGTGTGCTGCGGAAGATCTGACGGGGGTGCCGCCCGAGGTGGCACCGATCTCCGACCGGTGTCCGCCAGTCGAAGACTGGCGCTACTGGGAAACGGAGTACGGAAGCCTTTCCGTTTCGGTCTCATTCCTTCTATTAACCGCACCCGTAGGGGCCCGTGCTGCGCCCGCGCGGTCGATCGATGGATTCGACGGTCGCAGCAAGCTGAGACCTTACGAGGAGAGACGGTCCCTTATGCGAGCTTCACCAAATCCCGGAGCTTCACCTTCCCGCCGGTCTCGATGCTGGTGTAGGACGAGATGCCCATGAGCGAACTCATGATGCCCTCCCGCATTCCGGCGCGCTGGCCGAGCGGATCGGGTATGTTGCCCTTGAACACCATGTCGCGAATCCGGACATCGGCGCCACCATGCTCGGTTTCCGCATCCTTGATCGGAAACACGACTGAATTCTTGAAGTTGCGCGTCAGCCGGATTTCCGCGTCGTGCGGGGTCTGCCAGGGCTGGGCCTGGTAGTTGCGGACCTCGATCCGTCCCTTGCTGCCGGTGAAGACAATGTGCTGCCCCTCGTAGGGCACGGTCGCATCAAGCGTGTACGAGACCTGCACGCGGTTGTCGTACTGGAACTGCGCGCTCATCCGATCATAGATGTCGATCGAGCTGCGGTAGACACAGCCATCGCGATAGTAGCCGTCCTCGGACTCGCACTTCACGTAGAGCTCCATGAGCCGCTGGTTCTTGGTGATGTCCCAATAGAACTCGCACTTGTCCTTGTAGGTGCAGGCGCGGCAATTCGCATGGCGGAACGGGCCGTTGCGGCCGTATTTGTTCAGCCGGCCGATCGCGGTGACCTCGACGGGATCCGCTCCGATCCACCAGTTGAGCTGATCAAAATGGTGGCTCGCCTTGTGGCAGAGCAGGGTGCCGGAGTTACTCTTGAACGCGTGCCAGCGGCGGTAGTAGTCCGCGCCGTGGGAGAGGTTGAGAAACTCGGCATAGTCGACCGCGTAGAGCTCGCCGATCTCGCCGGCGAGCAGCAGTTCCTTGGTCTTCGTCGCGCTGTTGCCGTAGCGGGCGTTGAACGTGACATCGAGGTGCCGTCCGGTTTTCCGGCAGCCGTCGACGATCGACTGGGCCTGCTCGGCGTCCGTGCAGAGCGGTTTCTCGCAGAGGACATCGCAACCCAGCTCCATCGCGCGGTTCACATAGTGCGCGTGGTAGCTGTCGACGGTGGTGACGATCACCTTGTCGGGCCGCGTGGTCTTCACCATCTGGTCGAAGTCCGTGAAGGTCGGGATGCCCTGGCCGAGGATCGACTGCGCATACGCGGCGCGCTTCGGGTTGATGTCACAGAGGCCGACGAACTCGACCCGATCCGAATAGTCGCGGACCACCGGCGTGCCCCACATGCCCGTGCCACGGTGACCCGTGCCGACCATCGCGAGCTTGAGCTTGCCCGATTTCTCGGCTGCGTGGCCCGCGAGTGGACCGAGTGAGGCCGCGGCCCCGACGGCGACCGCGGCCTTGGCCGAGTCCCGAATGAAATCACGCCGCGACAGACCAGGGGTAGGGGTGCTCATAGGCTTTCTTTTAGGGAATCGGGTCCCATGATGGGAATCACGAACTCAAATTAAGATCATGCGACTTCTTACCCCTGGACAGAAAATTCTTCTCGCCGCCGCTGCCGGCGTGCTGCTCTCCCTTGCCAGTCACGCTGCTGTCGCCGCGGGCACTCCGCCGACGGCGAAGGTCTGGAACGAGGACCCGGTCTGGCTCGAGCGGCGCTACGGTGCCTGGGGCGGCCCCGGCGTCGATCCGACGCCCGGTGCCATGGATGCAATCCTGCTGAAGGACTATGCCCCGGCGTCGTCGGTGGTGACGCCCGAGACGGTGATTCCGAAGGCGAAGTTCCCGGCCATCGACGCTCATACCCACGCCAGCAACGCGCGGACGCCGGCCGAGGTGGCTGACTGGGTGCGGATCATGGACGAGGTAGGAATCGAGCTGTCGGTGGTCCTCACGAGTGCCACCGGCGAGGCCTTCGACCAACTCGCGGAACTCTACCTGAAAAAATATCCGACCCGCTTTCAGCTGTATTGCGGCGTGCTCAATACCGACATCGATCACCCGGACTACCCGGCGCGTGCCGCGGCGGAATTGGAGCGTTGTTATCGCCAGGGCGCCCGCGGTGTCGGCGAACTTTCCGACAAGGGGTGGGGCTTTGGCGCGGTGAGGGCGCCGCGGAACAAGCGACTGCATCCGGATGACCCGCGGCTGGATCCCTTTTTCCGCAAATGCGCGGAGCTGAAGATTCCGGTCAACATCCACGTCAGCGATCATCCCTCGAACTGGAAACCGCTCGACGTGTACCAGGAACGGTCGCCGGCCTACCAGCATTTCAACCAGGTGAAGCAGGACGTGCCGTCGTACGAGGAACTGATCGCGATACGCAATCGGGCCGTCGCACGCCACCCGCGGACGACGTTCATCGCCTGTCACCTCGGCAACCAGGGCAACGATCTCGGGATGCTGGCCAAGGTACTCGATACGCATCCCAATCTCTATCTCGACATCTCCGCGCGGGATTACGAAGTGGGCCGCACACCGCGGGCGGCGTTGAAATTCCTGACGAAGTATTCCGACCGTGTCATCTTTGGCACGGACATGGGCCGCGAGAAGCGGATGTACCAGGCGTGGTGGCGGCTCCTCGAGAGTGCCGATGAATATCTGCCCGGCCGGGTGTGGTGGCGTTACTACGGCCTGGAACTGCCGGAGCCGCTGCTCGAGAAACTCTACCGGTCGAATGCGCGAAAATTGATGAACTGGGAGAAGGTCTGACCGATCGAGAGTCCGGGCGCGCCTCTGGCGGGGGACAGGATGGACCGGAAGCGGATGGAGGATGGGACAGGATGGGCGCGCGTGAATCGCGCCGGAGAACGAGCGGCGATGGCAAGATGGATGGCGGAGGGGCACAGTCTTGCTCCGCCGTTAGCATCGTTCAAATGCTCTCAAGGTCGCAGCAAGACTGCGCCCCTACATCGAGTAGCGCCGGTCTCCGACCTGCGAATACGGATCGAGGAGCGGAACGGCTTTCGCCGGTCGGAGACCGGCGCCACGCTCTGGCCACGGGCGTTCGCTGGTTCCTCGTGGTTTGTAACGTAATACGTTACAAACCGGCCGCGGCGGCTCAGGCCTGCGCGAGAATTTCGGCCAGCTTGCCGACTTCCTTGCCGCCACCCATCGCGAAGTCGGGCTTGCCTCCGCCCTTGCCGCCGAGTTGCTGCGAGAGGGCGTTGACCAGCTTGCCGGCCTGGTGGCCGGCTTGGATCGCTCCGGGAGAGCAAAACGCGACGACGGTCGCCTTGTCGCCGAAGGCCGCGCCGAGGATCACGACGCCTTCACCGACCTTGGCGAGAACCTGCGAGCCAAGGGAGCGAAGCGTCTCGGGCGAATCGGTGGTGACGACGGAAGCGACCCACGCGAGTTCGCCCTTCCGTCCGGGCTTGGCGGCGAGTTCGTCGGCGAGTCCGGCGGAGGCCTTCTGCTCGTACACCTTCAGGCGGCGTTCGAGTTCCTTCTGGTGCGTGAGTACCGACTCGAGTTTCTGGGCGACGTCCAACGGGCCGGCGTTGAGTCGCGCGTTGACCGCGGCGAGGGCGGCTTCGCGCTGCGCCATGAAGTCATAGGCGGCGCCACCGGCGACGGCTTCGATCCGGCGCGTGCCGGCGGCGACGGCCATCTCGGCGACGATCTTGATCAGGCCGATTTCTCCCGTGGTGCTGACGTGCGTGCCGCCGCAGAGTTCGCGGCTGTAACCGCCGATGTCGACGACGCGGACGATCCGGCCGTATTTGTCCCCGAAGAAGGCGAGCGTGTCGGCCGGTTTCTGGTCGAACTCGGTCTCGTAGGAATCGACCTTCGCGTTGTCGATCACGCGCTCGTTGACGAGCCGTTCGATCTCGAGGATCTGCGCATGCGTCACGGCCTCAAAGTGCGAGAAGTCGAAGCGCATCCGTTCGGGAGTCTTCGACGTGCCGGCCTGCCGAACGTGCGTGCCGAGCGTCTTGCGGAGCGCCCAATGGATCAGATGGGCGGCAGAGTGGTGGCGGGAAATGGCGCGGCGGCGGCTGACGTCGACCGCGAGCTCGGCGGTGGCGCCGGGCTGCGGGATGACGAGGCCGGAGGCGGGGGCGACCTTGTGGAGGTGGCGGCCGGCCTTGTCCTTCACTGTGTCGGTGAGGTGGACGAGCGTGCCATTGATCAACGCGGAGCCGGTGTCGCCGGCCTGCCCGCCCATCTCCGCATAGAACGGAGTCTGATCGAAAACGAGGAACGCGTCCTTCCCGGAGTGGACGACATCGATCAGGTGGCCCTTTCCGCTGGTCTGGAGGTAACCGGTGAAGACGGTGGCCTTTTGATCGGTGGCGGCGTCGCCCTCGGTGGCGGCGACGATAATTTCCTTTTTCTGGGCAGCGCGCCCTCGCGCGCGTTGCTTATCCATTTCACGTTCGAATCCAGCGACATCGACGGTCAGTCCTCGCTCGGTGGCGAGGAGTTGGGTCATGTCGAGTGGGAAGCCGTAGGTGTCGTAGAGTTGGAAAGCTAGGTCCCCAGTGACCACCTTTGAGTCGGGGTGTAGATCGATCGCGAACTGGAATTGATGGAGGCCCTTGTCCAGCGTCCGTCCGAAACTCTCCTCCTCGCTGCGGATGACGCGGCGAATGATGTCCTGCTGTTGCCTCAACTCGGGGAAGACGGCACCGAGAGACTCCACCACTGGAGCCACGAGTTGCTCAAAACAACCGGCCGAAAGGCCGATTTTTTTGCCGTAGAGAATTCCGCGACGCAGGATTCTCCGGATGACGTAATTGCGGCCCTCGTTGCCGGGCAGGATGCTGTCGGCGATGGCGCAGGAAACGCAGCGGGCGTGATCGGCGAGGACGCGGAAGGCGACGTCGATGTTCTCCTGTTCGGTCAGGCCTTCGCGCTTCGTGGGGACCGTGGCCTGGTAAACTTTGCCGGAGAGGGCGGCAATCGTCGTCAGCAGCGGGGCGAAGGCATCCGCGTTGTAGTTGGATGGATCGCGGCTGAAGTCCTTGAAGCCATCCGTCGTCGCGTGAATCCCGGCGACGCGCTCGAAGCCCATGCCGGTGTCGACGTGCTTGGCCGCGAGCGGCGAGAAGGTGCCGTCGGCGTTGGCGTTGAACTGGATGAAGACGTGATTCCAAATCTCGATACAGCGCGGGCTGCTCGAGTTGACGAGCTGGCGGCCGGCGGTCTCGTCGTCGGAGGGGAGCAGGTTGAAGTGGATTTCCGAGCACGGGCCGCAGGGGCCGGTGTCGCCCATCATCCAGAAATTATCCTTCTTGTTCCCGTGGACGATGTGAACGGCGGGATCGAGTCCCTCCTTTCGGAAAATGCCGGCCCAGATGTCATAGGCCTCCTGATCAAAGTCTGAGGGATCTCCTTTGGTCTTGTCCGGCGCATAGACCGTGGCGAAGAGACGCTTCGGCGGGATGCCCCAGACCTTGGTGATGAGCTCCCAGCCCCAGGTGAGCGACTCGGTCTTGAAATAGTCGCCGAAGGACCAGTTGCCCAGCATCTCGAAGAGCGTGTGGTGGTAGGTGTCGAAGCCGACATCCTCGAGGTCGTTGTGTTTGCCGCCCGCGCGAATGCACTTCTGCGTGTCCGCGGCGCGGGTGTCGCGGGCAGCCCGGGCGCCGGCCCACTTGCCGACGTCCGCCGCTTTTTCACCGAGGAAAATGGGCACGAATTGATTCATGCCGGCGTTGGTGAACAGCAGGCCGGGGGAGTCGGGCAGCAGCGACGACGAGGGGACGATCGTGTGCCCCTGGGCGGCGAAGAAATCGAGGAAGCTCTGGCGGATTTCGGCGGAAGTCATGGCGCGCACGTCCGCGTGCCGGAGGGAGCCGGAAGCGGGCGTGAAGGCCAGAAGACAGAGGTGGGCGCAGGCCTTAGCAAGACGTGAATTGCCAGCGGAATCCCGGGGTTAGGAAGAGTCTCCGTGGTCTGGAACCTCCTGCCGATGGGTTCCGGATTCAAACCCCGATAAGCGTCCCCGCGTTGGTGCTCCCGGCGACCTGGCTCCGTCAAGGTCGCCGACGCGCAGCTCCGGTCGTCAAATCCCTCTTGTGGACGCACCACGGGTTCGCTGACGTGGCGCCGTGCAAAACGTGATGGCGGAGGGAATGCGCTGGTTCGGGCCGACGGACTCGGTGAGCCTGGCCGAAATTCGCCAAACCGGGGCGACCGTGATCTTCTCCTCACTGCACGAGGTTCCCTACGGCGAGGCGTGGTCCGCGGAGGCGATTGTCGGCCGGCGGGATGAAATTGCCGCCGCCGGGTTGGCCTGGAGCGTGGTCGAGTCGGTCCCGGTGCACGAGTCGATCAAGACTCGCACTGGGGACTTCGCGCGCCACATCGAGAATTACCGGCTGACGCTCGAACGGCTCGGCGCGGCGGGGATTGATCAGGTGATCTACAATTTCATGCCGGGAATGGATTGGGTTCGGACCGATTTGCATCACCGGCTGCCGGATGGCGCCGAGGCTCTGCTCTACAATCCGGTGAAGATCACGGCGTTCGATTTGTTCGCGCTCCGACGGCCCGGTGCACCGACGGAATTCACCGCCGCAGAGCAGGCGGCAGCGGCGCGCTACTGGTCCTCGCAAACGGAGGCGCAGCGTGCGGCCTTCGTGGCGCAGACGCTGGACTTGTTTCCCGGGGTCCGGCTCGGGCTGACGATCGACGGGCTGCGCGCACGCCTGGCGGCGTACGCCACGGTGAACGCCGACCGGCTGCGCGAGCACCTCAGGCTTTTCCTCGAGGCGATCGTGCCGGCGGCCGAGATGGCGGGTGTGCGGCTGGCGATCCATCCCGACGATCCGCCGTTTCCGGTCCTGGGCTTGCCACGAATTGTTTCAACCGAACCCGACCTCACCGCGATTGCTGCGATGGTCGATCGGCCGGCCAACGGCCTGTGCTATTGCACGGGATCGCTGGGCGCGCGGGCGGACAATGATCTGCCCGGCATCGTGCGGCGCCTGGGGCCGCGGGTGAATGCCGTGCACTTGCGCAGCGTGCAGCGGGAACCGGATGGCGTTTTCTTCGAGGCCAATCACCTCGAGGGCAGCACGGATATGCCAGCGGTGGTGGGCGCGCTGCTGCAGGAACAGCGGGAGCGGCAGCGCCGCGGTCGCTCCGACTGGCAGCTCACGCTCCGACCCGATCACGGGCACATGATGCTCGACGATTTCCGACGGCCGGCGCCCGCGTGTCCGGGTTATTCGCTCATCGGCCGGCTCCGCGGGCTCGCGGAATTGCGCGGATTGCAGCTGGGCGTGTCGCGGGCGCTGGAGTGGCCAAGGGAGTAGGGGGCGGATTTTGTCGGAGCGCAGTCTTGTCCGTTTGGCCAGCTCAGGGTCCCGAGCAGGTCGAGGGACCGCGCCCGCCACGTCGTTCGAACGCCCCTTGGGCGCAGCAAGACTGCGCCCCTACCCATGAGGCCGTCGCGGGACGGACGTCAGAAGAACTTCCCGTAGATGTGGCCGTTGGCGTCAGTGAACGTGAGTTGGTTGGGATCCACCTTGGTGAGGCGCAGGTTGAGCGTGCGATCCACAACGTCGTTCAGGCGAAACACGCGATCGTTCATCATGACGCGGCTGTCGCCGCCCGGCTGCATCCGGACTGCGTTGATCCGCAGGCCATCGAGAAACAGGTTAATGCGTTCATCCGGGACGACGACGGCGGCCGCAGGCAGAACGGCCGGTGGAGGTGTCGACGAGGCGGAAGGCGGAGTGGCGACAAGAGAGGGCTTCGGCGGCTCGGCCACGGGCGCCGAAGCCTTGGCGACCGGCGGCGGCGTGGGCGTGCCCAGCGTGGGAGGTGCTGACGCGGCGACGACGGGTGTCGGCGCCGGGCCGGCCACGGTCGGGGCGGGCTTCGCTTGGGCGACAGGAGCGACGGGCGTGGGGCGATTCAGGACCCACACCGTGCCCACCACGCAAAGGACGAAGAGCACGAGACCACCACTGGCGTACAGCAGTATGGTCCGGGCGCTGGTGGCGGGCGGCGGCGCGCGACCCGGGAAGCACCATCTGGGATCGGCACGCCGAGGTCAGCCGGATCGGCGGTGCGGGAACACTGGGCCTTCTTCAGGGCATCGTTAATCAGGCTCATCGGGCGAGGCCGGCCGGCCGGCTCTCCCGTTCGCACCGCCGGCGCCGTGCGGGATTTAAATCTCCTTTACTCCCGCTCCCGGGAGGCCGTTGATCGACGGGCGAGAGTGAATTCCCACCGTCTCATCACCACCCTCTATGTCGTATTGCTGTCCGGGCTGGGTTTGGGCGCGGGCGTCCTCCTGCTGGAGGAGCGGGCGCAGTACCGGCAGTTGAAGTACACCGAGACGGAAATCCGGCTCCGGCTGGCCGAGGCGGAGGCCCGTTTGCAGGAGCAGGAACGGATTCTCGCGCGGTTGCGGACGGATCGCGACTTCGTCGAGAAGGTGATTCGCAATCGGATGAGCTATGCCCGACCGGGCGAGACCATCTTTCGATTCGAGGACTAAGCTTTTCCCTGGTTTTAAAATCGAACCCGCCATCACGCGGCCTGAACAATTTCCATCCTGAAGAACTCCACTCAGGTCATCGCTTCCTTTCAACGCGCCGGTCAGGGTCAGGTCTTCGCCTTCTTCGATCAGCTCGCGCCGGACGCGCAGCGCCGCCTGATCGAAGAGGCGGCGGAAATTGACCTCGCCGAAATCGAGCGCCTGCACCGGACGCTGGTGACGGGCCACGGTGCCACGGGTCTCGATCTGACGGACCTCGCGCCGGCGCCCTACGAACCGCGGCCCGAGCACGGCGGCGATCCAGCCGCCTGGGCGCAGGCCAAGGCGGCCGGCGAGGCGGCCTTGCGGGCGGGTCGCGTCGCAGCGTTCACCGTGGCAGGCGGGCAGGGCACCCGGCTCGGTTACGACGGGCCGAAGGGCACCTTTCCTGTCACCCCGATTCACGGGAAGCCGCTCTTCCAGGTCTTTGCCGAGAAAATCCGCGCGGCCGGTGTGCGCTATGGTCGTCCGCTGCACTGGTTCATCATGACCAGCCATGCGAACCATGCTGCGACGGAAGCGTTCTTCGCCGGGCAGGGGTACTTCGGCCTCGATCGTGGGCGGGTGCATTTTTTTCGCCAGGGGCGGATGCCGGCGGTGGACTTCAACGGCAAGATCCTTCTCGAGGGCAAGGAGGCGATCGCGCTGTCGCCCGACGGCCACGGCGGATCGTTGCGCGCGCTTGACCGCAGCGGCGCGCTCGACCGGATGGCGGCGGAGGGCATCGATACCCTGAGTTATTTCCAGGTGGACAATCCGCTCGTCCGATGCATCGACCCGGCCTTCATCGGCTGGCACGTCCAGCGGAAATCGGAGATGTCGAGCAAGGTGGTGCTCAAGGCCTATGCCGAGGAGAAGGTCGGGCATTTCTGCGTGCAGCGCGGCCGCACGCTCGTGATCGAGTACTCGGACCTGCCGATGGCCCGGCAGCGGGAAACCGACGCGGCCGGCCGGCTGCGCTACATCGGCGGGAGCATCGCGGTGCACATCCTCGATCGGGAGTTCGTTCGCCAAATGGCGCGCGCCCCGGTTGGCCAGGACCAGGCCTCCGGTCCCGCGATGCCCTTCCATCGCGCCGACAAAAAAATCCCGACCATCGATATGAGCGGAGCCGAGGTGAAGCCGGCGAAGGCGAACGGCGTGAAGTTCGAGATGTTCGTCTTTGATGCGCTGCCCTTCGCCCGCCATCCGGTTCTGATCGAGACGCTGCGGCAGGACGATTTTTCGCCGGTCAAGAATGCGGAGGGGCGCGATTCGCCCCAGACCTGTCGCGACGACCAGCGCCGGCAGTTTGCCCGCTGGTTGAAGGCCAACGGGGCCGAGGTCGCGACCGACGCCACCGGGCTGCCCGCCGCAAAGATCGAGGTGTCGCCTCTTTTCGGTTACGACGAAGACTCCTTCGCCGACGCGTGGAAAAAACTGTCGCCGACGCCGCCGGTTCGTGACGGACTTCACCTCGCCTAGGCCCCGCCCGGCGATCGCCGCCCGCGTCGGCGCCGGGACTGAACGGAGTGGAGCCGTCCGGACCGCTTCCACAATTTTGCATGACCACCCTTGATCGCATCAACGCGGCCGCGCAGGCCGGACAATTGCTTCCCGGTACCGCGGAGAACATCGCGGCCTTTCTCGCCGCCCGGCTGCCGGCGTGGGCCGAGGCGAGCATCGAGGAGTTGGTGGCGAAGCAGGCGTGGGGCGAGTTGAACGATCGCTTCTATCGCTTTCTCGAGTTCGGCACCGGCGGCATGCGTGGACGCACGGCGGGCGTGTTGCCCGCGACGGCTGAAACCGGGCGGATTAACGCCGCGAGTTCACCGGAGCACGCGGCCATTGGCAGCAACCTGCTGAACGACTTCACGCTCATCCGCGCCGTGATCGGGCTGTTTCGCTACACGAAAAAGTATCTGGCGGCGAAGCCGGGCGTCGCCGCCCGACCAAAGCTCGTGATCGCCCACGATGTCCGACACTTCTCCCGGCATTTCTCGGAGCTGGCGGTGTCAACTTGGACGCAGCTCGGCGGCGACGCCTTTCTGTTCGGCGGACCGCGGCCGACGCCCCAATTGAGTTTCTCGGTGCGCTGGCTGCAGGCCCACGCTGGCGTGGTGATCACCGCGAGCCACAATCCGCCCCACGACAATGGCTTCAAGGCCTATTTCGAGGACGGCGCGCAGGTGGTGCCGCCGCACGATCGCAGGATCGTGGAGGAAGTGAACGCGGTGCCGCTCGCGGAGATTGGTCGCTTCCTCACCGCCCGGCTCGAGGGTGTAACCACGCTGGGGCGAAACGCCGACGACGCTTATCTCGCGGTGGCGGCGAAGGCCGCCCTCGATCCGGAGATCCTGCGGCGGTCGAAAGTGAAAATCGCGTTCACCAACATTCATGGCACGGGCGCAGTGCATTCGGTGCCGTTGCTGATCCATGCGGGGTGCGAGGTGTTACCGGTGCCCGAGCAACTCGAGTTCGATGGCCGGTTCCCAACCGTCAAGTCGCCGAATCCAGAGAACGCGGAGGCCCTCGCCCGCGCCATCGCCCTCGCGGAGGCGCAAGGCTGCGACGTCGTGCTGGCGACCGATCCTGATGCGGATCGGATGGGCTGCGCGGTGCGAAACCGGGCCGGCCGGATGGAACTCCTGACCGGCAACCAGATTGGCGCGCTCCTCGCGGAGTACCGGCTGACCCGCTACAAACAGCTGGGCTGGATCCCGGCGGCGGGTTCGCCGCAGGCGTGCATCGTGAAGACCTTTGTCACCACGCGGCTGCAGGATGCCATCGGTGCCGGGCACGGCGTGAAGGTCATCAACACGCTGACTGGGTTCAAGTGGATCGCCGCGAAGATGCGGGTGTATGAGGATCGGTTGCGCGCGGCGATGGGTCCGGGCTTCGACTATGAGGCCACGCCCTTCGAGGAGCGGGCCCGGCTCCTGCTCCAGCACAGCACCTTCTACGCGTTTGGCTGCGAGGAAAGTTACGGCTATTTGCCGAACGATCTCCTGCGCGACAAGGACGGCAACTCGGCCTGCCTGATGTTTGCCGAACTCTGCGCCTGGGTGAAGAGCCGCGGACTGACGGTGCCGGAATATCTCGACGGGTTGTTCCTCCGCTACGGCTTCTATCTCGAAAGCGTGATTAACATCTACTACGAGGGCGCGAGCGGCAACGCGAAGATCAAGCGGATCCTCGACACCTATCGCGCGCGGCCGCCGCAGGCGTTCGGCGACGTGGGCGTGACCAAGTTCCAGGACTTCGGGCGCGAGACGATCATCGATGCCGATGGCGACGAAATCCCGAAGCAGGATCTCTATCTCGTCACGCTCGCCAACGGCTACAGCTTCGCCGCCCGGGGCAGCGGCACGGAGCCGAAGATGAAGTTTTACCTCTTCGCCAACGAGCAGGTCGGATCGCCGGGCGAGTTGCCGGCCGTGAAGGCCCGCGTGCGTACGACGCTCGAGGCGTTGAGCCGACTCATCGAAACCGACGCGAAGGCGCGGGCGGAAGGGTAGGGCGTTGGTCCCGGCGGCCCGGGTCTCACGACCCGGGTTTTGGCTTCGAAGCACTCTTCATGGGTCGGGAGACCAATGCCACTCGAGCCAGCCCGACTGCCTCCATCCGTTTCGTAGGGGGGGCGCCTCGTTGTCTGGACGGGAAACACTCGTGCGCGCCCGTGTTTCAAGCCGCAGGCTTCGCCGGCGCGGCGGCGAAGTCCGGATGCGGTTCCAATGGTCCAAGGGCAAACAGGATCAGGCTGAGGGCGATCAGCGGCAGCAGACCGTAGCCGACGAACACCGGCGTGTAGCCGTATTGATCGATAAGCCGGCCGCTGAGCCAACTGAAGACCATGCCGCCAAAACCGGCGCCCATGCTGGCGAGGCCCCAGACCGAGCCGACCATGTTCCGCGGGAAAACATCGGCGGGAAACGCGAGCGTGTTGGTGTTGTAGCCGGTGTAACCGAAGGTCGCGACCGAGATGAGCGCCACGGCCACCCAGACGTTCGAGGCGAAGGCCGCCGGGATGCCCGCGGTCATCAGCAGGGCGAAGATCGCGGTCACTGTTTTTCGGGCCCGGTTGGTCGGCATGCCGCCGCGAATGAGCCGCCCGGTCAGCCAGCCGCCGACCAGGTTGCCAATATCGGCGGTGACGAACGGAATCCACGCCGTCATCCCAATCTGCGCGAGGTCGAAGCCGTGCACGCTCTTGAGGTACTGCGGGAACCAGAAAATGTAGAAGTACCACGCGGGATCGAGAAACACCTTCGACAGCGTGAGCACGGCGACGAAGCGCGTGCGAAGCAGCCGCAGCGCCGGCGCGGGGCGGGCGGACACCTCGCGGCGAATATTTTCCGGCGTTCGATAGATCCACCACCAGCCGACGAGCCAGACGTAGCCGGAGACGCCTACGATGAGAAAGGCGGCGGGCCAGCCCTGAGTCAGGACGAGCCACGTCATGAGGGGAGGGGCCACGATGGCGCCGATCGCCGCACCGCTGTTGAAGATGCCGCAGGCCAGCGCGCGCTCCCGCGCGGGAAACCATTCCGCCACGACCTTGATGGCCGCCGGCCAGTTGCCGGCCTCGCCGATGCCGAGCAGGAAGCGAAACCCGGCGAGCGACCAGGCGCCCGTCGCGAAGGCGTGCAGCAGCCCCGCGGTGGACCACCAGGCCATGCACACCGCATAGCCGAGCTTGGTGCCGAGGCGATCGATGAGGGCGCCCGAGACCCCGTTGGAGATCGTGTAGGCGAGCATGAAGGCGGACAGCACATAGCCGTACGCCTCGTTGCTCATGTTGAACTCCTCCCGCAGCGCCGGCGCCACCACCGACAGCGCCTGGCGATCGAGGTAGTTGATGACCGTCGCCGCGAAGGCGAAACCGATCATGACCCAGCGCAGGCGCAAGGGAGGGGGAGTCGCAGCTTCGCTGGATTCAGGAACGGGGGTCGCCGGGGTAAGCGCATTCACCGCTGCGAACCGAATCACGCGGGCGAGTCGTTGACCAGCCTCGTTCCCGATCAAGTGGCACGGGACTCCCGACCCGTGAAATTAACTTTGATCACCGCCTTGAGTCAGGAGGCCCAAGCCACCCCGGCGTTACGAAACCAGTGGGTGTAGGCCTGCCGCTTGTCGGGCAGGCTCCAAATGCGCGAGGTGAAGCGGGCACTGCGACAAGCCGGCCGACAGGCTCACGGCCTGATGTTCGATCCAATCCAAGGCCCTGGGCTGGTCGAAGGGCGCCGGTCCTGCACTTATTGCCTGATCCCCACTCAGGCGTTCGCCGCGACCCGCAGCGGGGTCGGGCTCGGCGTGGCGGCTGTGCCATTCTCACCGTCGGTCGCATGCACGCCGGTCTCGGCGATGTGCACCGGCGCGTTCACCGCATCGGCGAAGGCGTAGGTCAGGGTGATTTCTTCCGCGATGACGGCCTTTTCCTGTCCCACACGGATGGCGCCCTCGAAGGTCGCGAGCGGCATTTTCATGCGTTTGGGTTTGATCGAGAGTCTGAGGATGTCGCCCGGCCTGCAGATCCGGTGGGCCCGGACGCCTTCGCAGCCGGTGAAGAAAATTGTCTGGGGGCTGACGACTTTCCCGGGTTCGGTGGGAGCGCCCTCCAACAGATAGAGGACGGCAAGCTGTCCAAGCGCCTCGAGCATGATCGAGGCTGGCATGACCGGGTTGTCCTTGAAATGACCCTGAAGGAAATACTCCTGCCCGGAAATCTTGTATTTGCCGTTGGCCGCCGTGGAGCTCACGGACGCCTCGTTGAGAAACAGAAACGGCGGCTGCATCGGGAGCACCGCGCTGATGTGCTCAATTGGAATGAACTTGGTCGGCTTCGGCAGGGGCAACCCGCGAATCTTGCAATCGATGAACGTCTTCACGTCCCCTACGGTCCGCAGGTTGCGGAGATCCTCGTTGTTGATCGTCATCTGGAGCACTTCCTCCACCAAGATGACAATTTCCATCATGGTGAGCGAATCGATGCCGAGGTCCTCGATTAGGCGAAGGTCGTCGCCGGCATCCTTGAGTTTGTTCCGGAGATCCGCTTCGACGAACCGCTCGATGACGCCAATGACCACGGCGGGAACATGGTCGGCATTACCCGTCCGACGAAACTGGACCGCTGCTTCGAAAGTCGATGGAGAACAGCGTTTTAATCCTTCGCGTAAGGTCACCTCGTCTTCGGGCATAAACGGCTTGAGCGGATTAGAAAAAGGTTTGCTCGAGCCCGATGGCGATGGAGCGGAGGCTTCAGACATGGTTCGTAGTTTGTAGGTTAGGAGGGTTGGCAAGTAAACCCCTTATTCTGGGCCCAACTCGCGATCGTATGGTCTTAGCAAGTTAAGTGCCTTCGGAGTTAGTGACGTGGAATATCTCCGGGAGTTTGAGGGGCCTCGGCGCCGTGAAATTTACGCAAGTCATCGCGTACGGTCCCCAGACCTGTTTGAAGGTTCAAAGTTACACCTACCGGACCCCTGCCGGTCAGGCTCAGGGGAAGTCGCACGCTTGCCACCCAACCCAGCCGCACCTACTGACTCGTCACTTTCCGCGTGCCTTTCCGCCTAAACCTCGTTCGCGCATGAGCGCTCCGCTTTCGGCCGCGAGCCCGCCGGTCTACCTCATCACGCACGAATTCTTTCCCCAGCGGGGCGGGATTGCGACCTTCGCCGAGGAAATCGCCCGCGCCACGGCTGGGCTTGGTTATCGGGTCGAAGTCTGGGCGCCGGCGGCGTCCCCGGGAGCAGAAAAGCCCGACTGGCCCTTCCAGGTACGGCGAATGCCGCTCAAGGGCACGCATGATCTGGCCTGCCAGTTGAAGCTGGCGCTGGAACTCATCCGCCACCGCCGGCAGCTGCGCACTGCCACGGTCTACCTGCCGGAGCCGGGACCGATGCTTACAATGATGCTGCTGCAGTTTTTCCGTGCCTTCCGGCCGCAGCGACTCGTGCTGACGTTTCATGGTTCGGAAATCCTGAACTTCAGCCGGCAGCCGCTGCGCCGCTGGCTGGCCGGCCGGTTGATGGATCGGGCGACGCGGATCAGCACCCTGAGCAACTACACGCAGGAGTTGCTCCTGAAGCACTTTCCCGGCGCCGCGGAAAAGATCTACCTCACCCCGGGGGCCATCCGTTCGGACTTTGCGGTGCTCCCGCCGCGTCCGCCGGGGGCCAAGGACAAGGTGATTATCCTGACCGTGGGCCGGCTGCATCCACGCAAGGGCCAGTTGCTCACACTTCAGGCGCTGCAATCGTTGCCGCCTGAGGTCCGGAGCCGGATCGAATACTGGGTCGTTGGCGCCGCCAGCAAGGGTGACTACGACGCACGCCTGCAGGCCGAAGCCACGCGGCAGCCGGACTTGGCGGTGCGGTTTCTTGGTAACCTGCCGGACGGCGAACTCGCGGCCGTGTACGAGAGGGCCGACATCTTTGCCATGACCAGCGTCAATCTCGACCACAGCGTCGAAGGCTTCGGCCTCGTGTATCTTGAGGCGGCCGCACACGCGTTGCCGGTGGTGGCCCACGACGTCGGCGGGGTGGCCGAGGCGGTCGTGGACGGCGTCACGGGCCTGCTCGTGCCGCCCCATCGGCCTGCCCAGCTCGCGGCTGCCTTTGAAAAATTGATCCACGATCCCGACCTGCGCCGCCGACTCGGTGCCGCTGGCCGGGAGTGGGCGACACGCCATGGCTGGAAGGAATCGGCCGAAGCCTTATTCAATCCCTCCTGGTCCGCGCCATGATCCAATCCCGCTCGCAAGTCACCGTCCGTTACGCCGAGACCGACATGATGGGGGTCGTCTATCACGGCAATTATCTCCCCTGGTTCGAAATCGGCCGGACTACGCTCCTCCGGGAGCTGGGCCTGCCCTATCGGCAGCTGGAGGCCGACGGTTTTCGGCTGCCGGTGCTCGAGGTGACGGCGAAATATATGCGGCCGGCGGTGTACGACGACACGCTGACGATTGTGACAACGATGAAGGACAAGCCGGCGCTGCGTATCCGGCTCGATTACGAAGTGATGCGCGGGAGCGAATTGCTCGCCACCGGGCATACGGTCCACGCGTTCATCGACCGCGAGGGCAAGCCGGTCCGGCCACCGGCGTCCGTGGTCGCGGCGATGACGAAGGCGTTCGGTTGAGGAGTCGGGAGACCCATGCCACGCGAATCCCCCGGTCCCGCCGGTGTCCGTCGCTTGACGGCGAATGACTTCGTTCCCCACGCTGGTTCACCCGCATGCTGCCGATCGTCCAGATCTCCCTCGACGTCACGAGTCTTGAAGAAGCACTAGCGACGGCCGAACTGGCCCGCCGCGCCGGCGTCGACTGGCTCGAGGCCGGCACGCCTTTGATCCTCGCGGAGGGACTGCACGGGGTGCGGGCGCTGCGCGAGCGATTTCCCGGGGTGCCGATTGTCGCCGATCTCAAGACGATGGATGGCGGATACCTCGAGGCCGAGATGATGGCCAGGGCCGGCGCGACCCACGTCGTCGTGATGGCGCGGGCGCATGAGGAGACCTTGAAGTGTGTGGTCCAGGCCGGGCGTGATCACGGCGTGAAGGTGATGGGCGACAACCTCGGTTGCCCGGACATGGTGGCGGGTGCGAAATTCATCGAGGACCTCGGCTGTGACTTCGTCATTCATCACATCGGGTACGACGAGCGTCGCGGGATCGCCGCGGCAGGCCGCCGGATGCCAAGCCCGCTCGATCAACTGCGTGAGGTGGTTGCGGCGGTGCACGTCCCGGTCCAGGCCGTGGGCGGACTCAGCATCGAGCAGGCGATCCGGACACCGGAATTTGGTGCGCTGCTGGTGGTGATAGGCGCGCCCCTCGCGATCGACGATGCCGCCTTCAAGACCGCCAGCGGCGATCTCGAGGACAAGCTGCGCTTTATCTGCGAGCGCGTGCACGCCTACGGTGACATTCCCCTTTCGAAACGATGAAAAGCCCCGCTGTCGTCAACTTCTCCTCCACGCCGCATAGCGTCGAAGTCCGCGAATTTTCGCGGCCCGAGCCCGGCCTCGGCGATGTCATCCTCGCCGTCGAAGCCGTGGGCGTGTGCGGCAGCGATCTCCACCAGTGGACGGGCACCCATAGCTGGAAGGTTAATTATCCTGTGGTGCTCGGCCATGAGTTTGGCGGCGTGATCGCGGCGGTCGGCCCGGGCGTGACCGGCTGGAGCGAAGGCGATCGCGTCGTCAGCGAAACTGCCGCGGTGATCGATCCCAACAGCCCGCTGACGCGCGAGGGACTCTACAACCTCGATCCGACCCGCCGAGGTTTTGGTTATGGCGTCGATGGCGCCATGACGCGCTTTGTCCGCGTGCCGTCGCGCTGCCTGCATGCGGTGCCGGCGGGACTGGCGATCGAGCACGCCGCCCTGACCGAGCCGTGCTGCGTCGCCTACAATGCGGTGATCCACAACGCCCGGATCAGGCCCGGCGATCGAGTGATCGTTCTGGGGCCCGGCCCTATCGGAATTCTCTGCGCCGCCATGGCCCGGCTCGCGGGGGCCGAGGTGGCCCTCGTCGGACTCGAGCGCGATCGACGGCGTCTCGAAACGGCGAAGGCGTATGGCTGCGAAGTCATCGTGGGCGATGCGAGCGCTTGGGCGCAGGCGCGTGACGGTCTCGGGGTCGACGGCGTCGTGGACGCGGCTGGCGTCTCGGCGGCGCTGCGCAGCGCGTTGGAGCTGGTGCGGCCGAATGGATGGATCACGAAAGTGGGCTGGGGCCCGCAGCCATTGGGATTCTCGCTCGATCCGCTCGTGCAGAAGAACATCACGCTGCAAGGCAGCTTCAGTCACAACTGGCCGATCTGGGAACG
>CANEVO010000069.1 GCA_947442255.1 Opitutia bacterium | reverse complement strand
GTGGCATCCCATGTCGCCGAGGGCGCCCGTGCCGAAATCCCAATAGCCGCGCCACGCGAACGGCACGTAGGCAGGATCGTAGTCCCGTGGCTGCGCGACGCCGAGCCAGGTGTCCCAGTCGAGGGTCGGCGGAGCGACGGGAATAAATTTCGAATGATCCGGGGGCTTGAGTCCGCCCTGCGGCCACCAGCGGCCGGGCCGATCGGTCCAACTATAGACTTCACGGACCTCGCCGAGGACGCCGGCGTCGATCCATTCCTTCAACAGCCGCACACCCTCGCCGGCGTGGCCCTGGTTGCCCATTTGCGTGGCGACCTTCTTGTCGCGGGCGAGTTGGGCGAGCCGGCGCGCCTCCTCGATCGTGTGGGTGAGGGGCTTCTCGACAAAGACGTGCTTCCCGGCCGAGAGCGCCGCGACGGCGATCGGGTAGTGCATGTGATCGGGTGTCGAGATCGTGACGGCATCGATCCAGGAACCCATCTGATCGAACATCCGGCGGTAGTCGCGGAAGCGCGGTACATCCGGCTGCTGGCCGTAGGTCTCGGCGGCGCGGGCTTCGTCGACATCGCAGAAGGCCACGATGTTTTCGTCGGCGACGCCGAGCACAGCGGCCCGGCCGCGGCCACCGACGCCGATGCAGGCGACGTTGAGCCGGTTGTTGGGCGTCTGCGTGCTCTGACTGCGCAGGAGGGCGGGGAAGGCGAGGGCTCCGGCGGTGGCGGCGCTCGCGGACTTCAGGAACTGACGACGGGAGAAGATCGGGGGCATGGCGGGGAAGGGCGGCAGGAGCGTGGGGCAAAAACCCGGCGGTGGTCCAGCCCTGCCATCGGTAGAGGCTCGCAGCCTCCCGACGCCTCAATCGGCCCGCACAACGAAAAGAGCGACCGCGAAAGTGGTGGCAAGACCCGGAATCGAACCGGGGACACGAGGATTTTCAGTCCTCTGCTCTACCAACTGAGCTATCTTGCCGTCGAAGGAAGGGCGAACAAACGCGGGTGACTGGGACGCGTCAACGGGAAAGTCGAAGCCGTGCGACGTAGGGGCGCATCTCAGTTTTCTGCCATGTGCCGTGGTTGGTAGTTCAGCCTTCGGGTAGGGGAAGTGGAACGATCGGATTCCGCGCGAAGGCGGAACGACGAACAAAAGGCGTTGAAGTGCGACGAGACGGTTGTCGGTTGCGGGCTCGGATTCCGCCTGAAGGCGGAACTACGAGCAGGTGATCGCCAAGAATGGACGCAGGCGAACGGCTTCGGACACGCAGGTGGGGATAGTTATCCGCTATCCGGGCACAATTGCGTCCAACGTTGACGGGCAGCGAAGCCGAAATACCGTCTGGCAGGGTCATTTGGCAGGATCCTTCGAATTTGCCCCGATGCCGCCCCGCGGTTGCACCCCCTGCGACCGATCCTCTCTGCCCTTCGTGGGCCAATTTTTTTCACCATGAGATTCGTTGCTTCGTTTCCCCTTTCCCGGACCACCGGCTGGTCGTCTTTTCTGGCGGTCGTCACATTGGCTACGGCCCCCGTAGTGATGGGCGCCGCGGCGTTTCCGGATAGCGACGCGCTGGCCTTTACCGACCGGCACTGTTCGACCTGTCACAACGACGTCGACAAAGAGGGCGGCCTCGATCTGACGAGCCTGCAGTATTCGCCCAACGACCCGGTGAATTTTCAGACCTGGGTTAAAGTCCACGACCGCGTGCAATCCGGCGACATGCCGCCCCCGGAGAAGAAGCGCCCGGCCGCCGACGAACTCGGTCCCTTCGTCCAAGGTCTCGGAACCCGGCTGGTGGCGTTTGAGCAGGACCTCGTGACCCGCGAAGGCCGGGCGACGCAGCGGCGGTTGAACCGCGTCGAATATGAGAACGCGCTGCGGGATCTTTTGAATCTCCCCTGGCTGCAGGTGAAAGATCATTTGCCCGAGGACGGCGAGGCCCATCGTTACAACAAGGTCGGCGACGCGCTCGAAGTGTCCTACGTGCAGATGTCGCGGTATATGAGCGCCGCGAAGTATGCCGTCATCGAGGCGATGCGGGCGAAGCTGGCCCAGGTGCCGACGACGACGAAGCGCTACTATGCCCGCGATCAAGCGGCGCTGACGGGCCGCTTCAATAATTACGATACCGGTCTTTCCTTCACCAATCGCGCCACGACGCCGATCGTGGGTCTCGAGCCGGAACCGGAAGTGCGAGCCCGCCGCGCCGCGATCACCGTCGGCGATGACGACCCGGCGCGCCGCGAACTCGAGGCGGTCGGCTGGGTGCATGGCAACTATCCGGCGGCGATGACGACCGGCTTCACTTCCTACCGCGCGCCGATGGCCGGCCGTTATCGGGTGAAATTCAGCGGCTACACGATCTGGGTCGGCCCCTACGGCCACCTCCAGCCGTTCAACAACAACCGCGTCGTGGGTCATCCGCCGGCCATCCGCTGGGTGGAGCCGAACTTCGACGACATCTCGGCCGGCCGCGGCGCCGAGCCGATCACGATTTCCACCCAGGGCTCCCAAGTGAACCGGCGGCTCGGCTCGTTCGACCTGACGACCGAACCCAAGGTCCATGACCTCGGGGTGATCGATCTCTACGCTAACGACACCATCATCGTCGACGCCTCGCGTTTCTTCCGGTCGCGGCCGACCGTCACGCGCGGCATCTGGACGAATCCGCTGGCGCAGCGCGACGGCATGCCGGGAGTGGCGTTCCGTTGGATGGAGATCGAAGGACCGCTGCAGGACGCTTCCAACGGGGCGGGTTACAAGGCGCTGTTTGGCGACCTGCCGTTGAAGCGTGTAACCGAGGCCGAGCCGGGCGTGAAGGTGCCGGGTGCCATTCCGCAACTCGAGTCACCCTTTGCCGCCGGCGCGGGCCGGGGACGGGGTGGGCGAGGCCGGGGTCCCGCGGTGCCGGATCCCAAGTTTGAAGTCGTGAGCACGAATGCCGAGCAGGATGCGGAGCGGCTGCTGCGAAGCTTCCTGCAACGCGCGCTGCGCAGCCCGGTGGACGAGGATCGCGTGCAGCGTTACCTCGGGCTCTTCAAGTCGCAATATGCGTCGGGCGTCGGGTTCGCCGATGCGATGGTCACGGCTTATACCGGCGTCCTCGCGTCCCCCGGATTTGTTTTCGTGCAGGAAAATCCCGGCCGGCTCGACGACCACGCGCTTGCGACCCGGCTGGCGCTGTTCCTCTGGAACTCGGAGCCTGATCCGGCACTCCGCGCCAAGGCCGCCCAGGGCCAGTTGCGCCGGCCCGAGGTCCTGCGCGAGGAAACGGAGCGCCTCCTGAGCGATCCGAAGTCGAAGCGCTTCGTGGATGCGTTCGTCGATTACTGGCTCGATTTACGGAAGATGGAGGACACCACGCCGTCCGTGACGCTCTATAACGATTACTATCTCGACGACATGCTGATGGACGCGGTGCAGGACGAGACGCGGATGTTTGTCCGCGAGCTCGTGGCGAAGAACCTGCCCGTCCGGAACGTCATCGACTCGAACTTCACCTTCCTCAACGAGCACCTTGCGCTGCACTACGGCATCCCCGGGGTGGAGGGCGTGGCGATGCGGAAAGTGAACCTGCCGCCGGACAGCGTGCGCGGCGGACTCATCACGCAGGCCAGCATCCTGAAGATCACCGCCAACGGAACGACGACCTCGCCGGTGTTGCGCGGCGTCTGGATTACCGAGCGGATCATGGGTTTCCCGATTCCGCCGCCGCCGGCGGCAGTGCCCGCCGTCGAACCTGACACCCGGGGCGCGACCACCATTCGCGAGCAGATCCAGAAACACAGCGCGGACGAGAGCTGTGCCGGTTGTCACCGCAAGCTGGATGCGCCCGGCTTCGCGCTCGAGAGCTTCGATGTGATGGGCGGCTGGCGCGATCGGTATCGCGGTGTCGCGGCCGAGGTGGCGCCTGAACTTGGCTTCGGTCGCAACGGGCATCCGTTTGCGTTCCATCATGCGCTGCCGGTCGACCCGAGCGGGCGGCTGGTCGATGGCCGGCCGTTCAAGGAGGTGCGTGAATTCAAGAAGTTGATCCTCAAGGACGAGGCCCAGATTGCGCGCAACCTGGCCCGGCAGCTCACCGTGTTCTCCACTGGTGCGCCCGTCCGCTTCAGCGATCGCGAGCCCATCGAGGAAATCGTGCGCAGCACCAAGGCGCAGGACTACGGCCTGCGCGGCATCATCCATGGGATCGTCCAAAGCGACCTCTTCCGGAACAAATAACTCTTCGCCCGCCCCAGCCCCTTTCCGCCTTTCCCAAACTCCGTCGTCGATCCGAACTCAAGGAACCCTCTCATGAAAACGAACCGCCCCGTTTCCTTTCCCTCCAGCCCCTTTGTGGCCACGCGCACGCCGATATCCCGCCGCCGTTTTCTGCAGGGCACGGGCGTGGTGCTGTCGCTGCCGTTCCTCGAGGCGATGATGCCGCGCTTCGCGAAGGCTGCGGACACGTCGAACCCGCTGGCGCCCGGCGCCAAGCCCCGCCGGATGTTCGCGATCTGTAACAATCTCGGCCTCCTCGGGGATCAGTTCTTCCCCAAGGGCGCCGGCCGGACCTACACGCCGTCGCCGTACCTCAAGCATCTCGAGGGGCACCGCAACGACTTCACGGTGTTCAGCGGCGTCTCCCATCCGAGTGTCGATGGCGGTCACCCGGCCGACATCTGTTTCCTGACCTGCGCGCCGCATCCCGCGAGCAGTTCCTTCCGCAACACCATCTCGCTCGACCAGCACATGGCGGAGCGGATCGGCAACCAGACGCGGTTTCCCTCGATCACGCTCGCCGTCAACACGCGGGCCCGGAGCCTCTCGTTCACCAGCACCGGGGTCGCCATCCCGCCCGAGGATCGCGCCTCGGACGTGTTCAAACAGCTGTTCCTCCAGGGCACGGCCGACGAAGTGCAGGCGAAGATTCGTGAAATCGACACGGGCCGGAGCATCCTCGACACGATCGTGGGCGATGCGAAGGACCTGCAGCGTTCGCTGAGCAGCCGCGACAAGGAGCGGCTCGATCAATACTTCACCAGCGTTCGCGATCTGGAATCGCGCCTCAAGGTCACGCGTGGCTGGGAGCAAAAACCCAAGCCAGCCGTCACCGCCCAGGCGCCGGTGGATCCGGCCAGCCCAGCGCAGTTCACCGAGCGTGTCCGCGTGATGTTCGACCTGACGCGGCTCGCGTTTGAAAACGACTCGACCCGTCTCGTGACGTTGCTGCTGAGCAGCGTGACAACGCCGGTGGTGGAGCTGCCTGATTTTGCGGTAAAGGATGGCTATCACGATCTGTCCCACCACGGCAATTCGCCGGACAAGCTCACGCAGCTCCGCGCGATCGAGGAATGGCACATGAAGCTGCTCGCGAAGCTGTACACGGACCTGAAGGCGGTGAAGGAAGACGGCGAATCGCTCTTCGATCGCACGATGGTGCTCTACGGATCCCAGTTCGGCAGCGCGGCCTCGCACGTCTGCACCAACATGCCGGTCCTCTTCGCGGGCGGCGGCTTCAAGCACGGCCAGCATCTGGCGTTCGATACGGAGAAGAATTATCCGCTCCCGAACCTGTTCGTCTCGATGCTGCACCGGATGGGTCTCCCCGACGACAAGTTCGGCTCGTCGACCGGCACGATGCGCGGGCTCGAGTTGACCTGACGCCCTGCGCCCGGCCTCGCGCCGGGCGCCCCAACCCAGAATCCAGGTCGTACGTTTCCATTCATGAATGCCTCCCGCCGATTTCCTCTTGCCCTGTTGAGCGTGCTGGTCGCTCTGGCTGCTCGCACCCCGCTGCGCGCCCAGGACGGCCCGCCGGCGGAAGCGGTGTCCGCCAGCGCGTTCAGCGAGTCCGAACGCGCGACCCTGCAAACGCTCGATGCCGCCATCGCGCGCTTCGATGCGCTGCTCGCCACGGTGAAGGACGTCCATGAGAAGGCCGCCGTGAAGTCGTTCCTCGATGCGCAGAAGGATCGCCGCCACCAACTCCGGCCGGGCTTCGATGTCGGTATTTTCGACAATCTGCGGCTCGATGTGGAAATTGAGTACCAGCGCTTGGTGGCCTGGCTGGCGCCGATGAAGCCGACCCGCGCCAACCGGCGTGACATCACGATTCCGTTGCCGCCGGTGGCGTCGGCGACCGGCGGGGTGGCGGTGAATCAGCTTTCCCCGGCCGAGAAGCAGGCGGGCTGGCAACTCCTGTTCGACGGCAAGACCTTCCAAGGCTGGCGGGGCTACGGCCGGAAGGGTCTCCCGCAACTGCCGTTCGGCTGGGAGATCAAGGACGGCGCGCTGCACGCGAAGCCCGCGGACAAGACCAAGAACCTCAAGTTCAGCGATTTTCGGCAGGGCGAGTTGATCACCGACCGCAAGTTCAACGACTACGAACTGTCGTGGGACTGGCGGGTGGCGAAGAGGTCGAACAGCGGGTTGAAGTATCTCGTGATCGAGGAGCGCCCGAATGCACCGGGGCCCGAATTCCAGATGACGGACGATCTCTCCAGCACGAACGCCTCTCCGGATCGCTGGCTGCACGCGACGGCGGGATTTTACGCGATCATCGAGCCGGCGAAGGATATTCCGCTGCGCGCCGCAGGTGAATGGAACACCTCGCGCATTGTGGTTCGCGGAAATCACCTCGAGCACTGGCACAACGGCAAGCTCGTGATGAGCTGTGAACTCGGTGGGCCTCAGGTGATGGCCGGGGTCGCGAAGAGCAAGTTCAAGGACGAGCCGGGATTCGGCAGGAAAGTCGCCGGACACATCATGCTCACGTATCACGGCGACGAAGCCTGGATCCGGAACATGAAGATTCGGGAAATCCGCGACGGCTCGTGATCCGGAATCGCATGGGCCTCCCGACCCAGGAAGACGGATCCGCCTCGCGTTCGGATCTTCACGGGTCAGGAGACCCGTGCCACTCAGGCCCGCCGCCGAAACGGTGGACTACGGTGCCGGGAGCCGGACGATAAAACGGGCTCCGCCGCCGGGCGCGTCGGTCGCGGTCACGGTGCCGCCGTGGGCTTCGACCATGGCCTTTACAAGACTCAGGCCGAGTCCAAGACCCCGCTGCGATCGGCTGGAGTCGCCGCGGTAGAGTCGGCGGAAGATTGCTTCCTTTTCGATTTCCGGAATTCCGGGTCCCGAGTCGGTGACCGTCAGCAGGATGGTTCCGGCCTCGCGACGCGTTGCGATCGTCACCTGCCCGCCGGGTGGCGTGTACTTGAGCGCGTTATCGAGGAGGTTGTTGATCGCCTGACCGAGCCGGATCGCATCAGCCTCCAGTTCGACGGTCTCGGGCTGGTCCACCGTGACGGTCGTCCGCCGCTCCTCGGCGACTTCGTGGTATAGGTCGACGGCGCGCTCGACCAGCGAACGCAGGTCGAGCCGATCGCGGTTGAGTTTCAGCGCCCCGGCTTCCGCGGCCGAGACATCGAGCAGCGCTTCCAGCAGATGCAGCACGCGATCGGATTCGTTGACGCAGTCGGCGAGGGCGCCGCGCACGTCGACCGGATCGCCGGTGTCGTGGAGAGCCAGTTCGGCAGTGCCGCGCAGGCGCGTGAGGGGGGTCCGAAGATCGTGGGCCAGGTTGTCGAGGGTCTCGCGCAGGACGCGGACATGGGCGGTATTCTTGTCGAGGAGCGTGTTGAGCTGGCGGGCGAGGGTGGCCAGTTCGTCGCGGCCGGCCGACGGTGGCACGCGGGCCCCGAGGTCGCCGGTGTCGAGGATCCGGCGAACGGTGTCCGCGAGCTGGCGCAAGGGATGCGTCGCGCGCCAGGCGAGCAGGAGTCCGATGCCTGCCGAGAGCACGAGGGCCGCGGCGCCGACAGAGACGAAGCCACGGCGCAGCGGAGCGAGCAGGGCGGAACGGCTTTCCGTGAGCCGTCCGACCTGCAGCAGTCGGCCATCGGCGAGCCCGAGTTGGGCAATGGTGTAGTCGCGAATGTCGTTCTGCGGAAACCGGACGATCTGGCGCTTCAGCGCATAGCCCGGAATGGGAAGTTGCTGGACCTCAGTTTCGATCCAGTCCTGCGGATAGATCAGGAAGCCCGCCGTGCCGTCGGGATTAATCAGCCGGACGAAGAAGGACTTCGCGTCCGGCGAGGTGTCGTTTTCCAGCCGGGTCCGCAGGAGCGCCGGCCCGCCGAATTCGTAGCCGTCGGCGAGAGTCTGGGCCCGCTGCTCGATGGCCGTCTGGTCGCGTTGCTCGAGGGCGTTGCCGAGCAGGTAGTAGAGGACGCCAAAGAGCGCCGCGGCGCCGAGGGCGAACACCAGCGCGTAGGGGACAGCGAGCCGCAGCGCGAGGGACTGGCGCAGGCGATCAAGCATGGGCGGTCGGACGGAAGGTGTAGCCGACGCCGCGAACGGTCTCGATCCGGCGATGGTCCGGATCGATTTTCGAGCGCAGCCGCGACATGACGACATCGACGACGTTGGTCTGGGGATCGAAACTGTAGTCCCAGACGTGCTCGAGGATCATCGTCTTGGTGACCGGCCGTCCCGTGTGCCGGAGCAGAAAGGCGAGGAGGGAAAACTCGCGCGGCTGCAGGTCGATGGGTTGGCCGGCGCAGGTGACTTCGCGGGTGACGAGATCGAGG
Source organism: Opitutia bacterium (assembly GCA_947442255.1). The sequence goes on along the minus strand of CANEVO010000069.1, from coordinate 14,179 downwards.
GTGACGTCGCCCGAGACGAGCCGGGTGGTTTCCGGCGACTGGGTGGCGCGGCGAATCAGCGCCTGGACGCGCGCCACGAGTTCGGAGAAGGCGAACGGCTTGGTGAGATAGTCGTCGCCGCCGGCCCGCAGGCCTTTCACGCGATCGTCGACGGAACTCCTGGCGCTGAGGAACAGGACGGGCGTAGGGCGCCGCGCGGCGCGCATCCGCTTGACCAGACTGATGCCGTCGAGTTTGGGCAGCATGATGTCGACGATGGCGGCGTCGTAGTCGGTGGACTCCACGAGTGCCAGGCCGGTCTCGCCATCAGGCGCGTGGTCGACGGCATAGCCCGCCTGCTTGAGTCCGCGGACCACGAAGGAGGCGATCTTGGAATCATCTTCGACGACGAGCACGCGCATGGCGGAAAGTGTGAGGGAGCGAAGGGGTTTGAAAAGGTTGGAAGCGTGGCGGCGCAGCAACGGCGCCTCTGGGTTCCAGATCGACCCGATCAGATCGGACGAAAACGGCCCCGGTGGCGCGGACGCCTCCCGGGGCCGGTTAAACCGCCACTTTCCTGCGGTGGTCGCTCGCTACGAACCGGACTTGGCCGACTCGGTTTCGTCTACGACCACGAAGATGGTGCCACCCCGCGACCAGAGGCGCAGGAGGGTCTTTTTGCTCTCGGCTTGGGCGCTCAGGTCGACGGCCTCCTCGGCGGAGGTGACGGGCTGCTTGTTCAGTTCCAGGATCACGTCGCCCTCGCGCAGCCCGGCTTTGGCAGCCGCGGAGTCCGGTTCGACACTGGTGATCACGGCCCCTTTGAGTCGGGCGGGAAGGTTCAGCTGGGCGCGAGTGGCGGCGTCGAGATCATTGACCGCGACGCCGTTGAGGACGCCTTCGTCCTCCTGATGGGAAGAGCGGTTATCCGACAGGCGGCCCTGCCGGGCATTGGGACGCTCGCCGGTCTTGGCGGTGATTTGCTCCTTCTTGCCGTCACGGAGGACGTCGAGGGAGACCTTCGTCCCGGGGGCGATGGTGCTGACGGCCATGGTGAGGCTGTTCGCGTCGATCACCGGCTGACCATTGATGGCGGTGACAACGTCGCCTTCCTTCACGCCCGCCTTGTCGGCCGGGCCGTTGTCGACCACGTCGGCCACCAGCGCGCCGCGGTTTTCCTTCAGGTTGAAGGATTCGGCGAGGGCAGGCGTGACACTCTGAATGTTGAGCCCGAGATAGCCGCGGACGACTTTGCCGTTCTTGACGAGGCTTTCGGTGACTTGGCTGACCAGGTTGGCCGGAACGGCGAGGCCGACGCCCTGGAAGCCGCCGCTGCGGCTGAGGATGGCGGTGTTGATGCCAATGAGACGGCCATCGACGTCGACGAGCGCACCGCCGGAATTGCCCGGGTTGATCGCGGCGTCGGTCTGGATGAAGTCCTCGTAGCCCTGGACGTCCGCGAGGATGCCGACGCGGCGGCCCTTGGCGCTGATGATGCCGCTGGTCACGGTCTCGCCGATGCCGAACGGGTTGCCGATTGCGAGGACGCGATCGCCGACCTCAATCTTGGACGTGTCGGCAAAGGTCACGGCGGGCAGGTCCTTCGTGTCGACCTTGATGACGGCGAGATCGGTCTGCGGGTCGCGTCCGACGACCCTGGCCGTGAACTCGCGTCCATCGGTGAGGGCGACGGTGACCGTGTCGGCGCCCTCGACGACGTGATTGTTGGTCGCGATGTAGCCATCGGCGCTAATGATGACACCGGAGCCGATGCCGGACTGGGGGCGCGCCTCGGGCATTTCGGGCATCCGGCCGCCGAAGAATTCGCGCAGCATGGGATTCTCGAGCATTTCGCGATCCCCGCGCGACATCCGGCGGGCCTTGGTCTCGGTCGTGATCTTTACGACGCTCGGGGAGACCCGCTTGACGACGGTGGAAAAGCTGGCGCTCTCCAACTGGCCGCGGTTGACGGGTTGGGCGTCGCGCTTGATGGCGACTTCCGCGTTGGGACTGGACTGAGCAGCGTGCACTCCGGCGAAGACTCCGCCGAGGGCGAGAATGCCGGCGAGGAAGGCCGCGCGCCGGCGGAAGAGCAGATGTTGGATGAATGGGTTCATGTGGGAAGGGCTTGGTTGTGGTGAGAAGATGCCATGCCCGAGTCTCTGAGGCCTTTCTGGAGGATTACAGAGTTGTAAGATTCGCCATGACAGGCGGCGGGCCGGCCCGTATTCGTCCAACCCGATGAAGGTGTGGGTTGCACTGGCCGGATTGTTCTTCGCTGCCTAGTCGCCGCTGACGGCGGCGGGGGCGGCGGCGCCGCCGTTGCAGCACGCGATGATGGGCGTGGCGAACGGCTGCTTCGTTGAGACGGTCGCGTTTCTCGATCACTGGCAGGAGGCGGCCGGATCCGACGCGTGGGCGCGGTTGCTACAATGGGGTGCGAAGGAGGACGACGAGGTCGTCATGGGCCACGCGGTCGGAATCTGCGAGGCGCGAGGAGCGCTGTGGAGCTGGGACATCAACTTCGGCTGGACGAAGCTGCCGGTGGAAACGGCGCAGCGAGAGAAGCCGGAACTCGTCGCGCCGCCGGTGCTCGAAAAATACCCGCGGGTCAGTGCGCGATATCCAATCTTTCGTTTCGATTTTCCGCAGACGCCCGGCGCGACGTTGCCGTTGGCGCAGCCCGCCCATCCGAATTCCTCCGTGCGCGATGCGAGCATCGTCGCGGCGCGGCTGGCCAAGCGACGTCCGGTGAACGTGGTTTCATTCAAGCGGAGCGACAACGGCGTGGAGACGGAGACCGCTGCGGTGGTATTCCTCTTTCATGGCCGCTACTGCATTTATGTGTCCGAGATGGGTACGGTGCCCTTTCGCGTGCGCGGCGGCACGGAGAACCTGCGCCTGGTCCAGGAGCTCGTGCGACGGACATTTCCGGGGGCGAGCGGGTTCAAGAAATTGTGAACGTGCGAGTGGCATGGGTCTCCAGACCCATGAAGTGAGATAGACCGGAAATTCACGGTCGGTAGACCCGTGTCACGAGGAGTTCCGCGCTGGTCGCTCCGCGGTGTGGAGTCAACGAGCTCCAGCCAACACACCCCGGCGCTGCGCGCCACCCCTCTCCCAGAGGGGATCTTGGGCACGTGCTTCTTAAGGATCCCCTCTCGGAGAGAGGTGCCCGAAGGGCGGGGTGGGTGGCTCGATGCCCTCTCCGAGGGCCCCGGCTGTGGTCGGAGACCGGCGCCGCCCACAAAAAAGGCACGTCGCGGGGACGTGCCTTGGGAGGGAGCCGGCGAACCGGCTCGAAGTGGGAAGGGCCCGCTCAGCGCAGCCGGGCGAACGTGCTTTGGAGGAGCTGAAGATCCGGGGCGTTCTTCGTCTTTTCCCGGGCGCGGGAAATCAGGCCGGCCTCGAGGGCGTTCTTGGTCGGGCGGCTCTTGTTTTCGTAGAACACCCCGAACTTGCCCGGCCACGGCTCGAGCGCGATCTTCATCGCGGCGAGTTCGTCACTGGTGTCGTGACGCGCGGCATCCTCGGGTGAGCCGTCGTTCTTCTTCTCGTCGATCATCGACCAGGTGCCGCCCTTGCGGGGAACGGCCGCGTCGAAGGCGCCTTCGTAGAACTCGACGCACTCGGAGAGAATCTCGACGACCGAGAAACCATCGTGCTTCGCGGCCCGGAGCATGATGTCGGTCATGTGATTGACCTGCGTGGCATGGCTGCGGGCGACGAAGGTGGCGCCGGTGTTGAGCAGCGTCCGCATCGGGTTGATCGGCTGATCCATCGCGCCGGTCGGATCGGTCTTCGTCTTGAAGCCGATCGGCGAGGTCGGGGAAGTCTGCTTCTTCGTCAGGCCATAGACGAAATTGTCCATGATGACGTAGGTCAGCCGCGGATTCTTGCGCGCCGTGTGCACGAGGTGATTGCCGCCGATGGAGAAGCCGTCACCGTCACCGCCGAAAACGAAGACATGGAGGTCGTCGTTGCCGAGGGTGATGCCCGCGGCGAAGGGCAGGGCGCGACCGTGGATGTAATGGCCGCCGTGGGTGTTGACGAAATACGGGAAGCGGGACGAGCAGCCGATGCCGGCGAAGGTGACGATTTTCTCGTGCGGATACTGCAGCTTTTCCAACACGCGGTAGAACGACGCGAGGACCGCGAAGTCGCCGCAGCCGGGGCACCACGTGGGTTGATCGGCGACGAGGACTTTCTTGGTCAGGGGCGCGCGAGCGGGGGCAGGAGGGGTGGCAACAGAGGACATCGATTTAAGGGTTTTTGAGTTTGGTAATTCGGAGTGGTCGGGACCGCGGTTCAGGCGGTCTTGGCGAGCGCGCTGTGGCTCGCGACGCCGACACCGGCATCGAGGGACTGGCTCTCGACGTGCTTGGCGATGCCCGCGACGATTTCGCTCACCTTGAAGGTCAGTCCGTCGGTCTTCGTCACACTTACGATGTTGGGATTCGCGTAACGCCCCCGGAGGAGGGTCGCGAGCTGGCCGTAACCGTAGAGGCCCTCGTCGTTGATCTCGGCGACCACGATCTTCTTGAAGCGCGCGAAGATGACCTCGAGGCCGTTCGGGAGCGGGTGAATGTAACGCAGGTGAAGGTGGCCGGCCTTGACGCCGGCGGGGCGGATGCGGCCCACGGCCTCGCGGCCCGGCCCCCAGGTGGAGCCCCAGGTGACGAGCAGCACTTCGCCGGACTCGTCGCCGGTCAGTTCCGGGGCGGGAAGCGAAGCGGCGAGCGTCTTGATTTTTTCGCGGCGCTTGGCGGTCATCTGCGAGTGCAGTTTCGGGCTGCCGGTGGGATGACCCATCTCGTCGTGTTCGAGGCCGGTGACGGTCGGGTACTTGCCGGAGGCAATCTTGGCGCCGGGGGGCGCGTGCCGCGTGATGCGGTCGAGCGGGTAGGGCTTGAAATCGGTGCCGCGGTCGGAGAGGTCCGGCTTCGGCTCGACCATCAACTTGGCGAGCTCGGGCTCGTCGAAGGCCTCGATGCGGCTCGCCAGGGCGAAGTCCGTGAGGATCAAGACGGGTGTGGAATACTCGCGGGCGATCCGGGTCGCCTCGAGCGCGATGTAGAAGCAGTCCTCGACGTTCTTCGGGGCGATGACGACGCGGGGTGCGTCACCGTGGCTGCCGTAGATTGCCTGCAGCAGGTCGCTCTGCTCGACGTTGGTCGGCATGCCGGTGGACGGACCGCCGCGCTGGACGTTGACGACGATGAGCGGCATCTCGGCCATGACGGCCCAGCCGAGCGCCTCCATCTTCAGGGAGAGTCCGGGACCGGAACTGCCGGTGATCGCAAGCTGGCCGGTGTAGGAGAAGCCGATCGCCGTCGAGATGGCGGCGATCTCGTCTTCGCACTGGACGAAGACGCCGCCGTATTTAGGCAGCTCGGTCCGGAGCGTTTCCATAATCGAGGACCAGGGCGTGATGGGGTAGCCTGCGCCGTGGCGGACACCGCCGGCGAGGAGGCCGTAGGCGACGGCGGTGTTGCCATCGACGGTGATCTGCGGGCGGGTCGAGGCGCCGGGCACGCGGTCCACTGCTTCGAAGCGATAGAACAGATCGCGAAGATTGTTCTGGGGCCAGGCGTAGCCCGAGTCGAACGCGAGCATGGCGTTGCGTACGATGTCCTCGTTGCGACCGCCGAAGCGCTCCTTGATCAACGCGGACAACTTGGCGACATCGAGGTCGAAGATGCGCGCGATCAGGCCGAGGATGAAGATGTTCTTGCCCTTGTCCTTGCCGGTGCCGCCGACGGCCTCGACGGTCGCAGTCGTGATCGGCACGGCGACGTGGGTGAACCGGTTGTCATCGACCGCGGGTTTGACGTGGTCGCTGTCGTAAAGGAGTACGCCGCCTGCACGCAGGGAACTGATGTGCGCGTCGTAGCTGTGTTGATAGAACGCCACGAGCATGTCGGCCCGATCGCCGGCGGACAGGATGTCGCCGTTGCCCATGCGAACCTGGAAGATCGAAGGTCCACCGGAGATGGTGGAAGGAATCGTCATGTAGGTCATGACGTCCTGATCGCTGCGTCCGGCGAGTCGGGCGAGGAATCCGCCGACGGCCTGAATGCCGTCTTGCGAATTGCCGGCGAGCCGGATGACAACGTCTTGAATGGACCGGGGCGCTGCGCTGGGGTTGGCGCCGTCCGGGGTTTCGGGGGTGTTTGGACTAACCATGGATATTCGGAAGGTGGAGGGACAGTCATCGCGAGTCAACGGACAGGCCGAGTCGCAATGGGGTGATAAGCCCGGGCCGAAAAGCGAGGGGGCGCTAGTAGCAAGAATTATGACTCCGAATCCTTGGCAGTCCTCGAACTCATTCGCCAGCAATCAATCGTAGAACAGGACGCAAACGGCCATCGGGACCGTCGCGGTGTGCTCGGTCCGCGTTAACTTACCGGTGGTCGAGTCGACGCGGAAAACGGTGATGTTATTCGAATCCTGATGGGCGCAGACGAGCCACTTGCCATTTGGGGAGAGGGCGAAGTTGCGCGGCACCTTGCCGCCGGAGGGAACGATCTCGACGGGGGACAGGAGTCCGGAGGAAGCATCGACGGCGAAGACCGCAATGCTGTCGTGACCGCGATTGGAGCCGTAAACGAAACGGCCGTTCGGATGCACCCGAACTTCGGCGGTCGTGGTGGGCCCCTTGAAATCGGGGGGCAGCGTGGTGACCGTCTGCCGAGGCTTCAGCGCGCCGCCGGCGGCATCGTAGTCATAGGCCGTGACGGTGCTGGCGAGTTCGTTGATCGCGTAGGCGTGACGCCCATCGGCGCCGAACTTGAAGTGACGCGGGCCCTGGCCGGGTTCGGTGGCGACGAAAGGCGGATTGGCGGGAGTGGCCTTCGCGGTCGCGGAGTCGATGGCGTAGGTGAAGATTTTGTCCACGCCGAGGTCGCAGACGATGACGAAGCGATTGTCGGGGGAGGGAGTGACGGAGTGCACGTGCGGCTTCTCCTGTCGGGTAGCGTGGACGCTCCGCCCGGTATGAGAAATGAGCGAAGGCTCGCCCAAGGTGCCGTCGGGGCGAATCACCATGGCGCCGAGGTAACCGTCGGCGTAGTTCGCGGAGAGCAGCATTCGGCCGGTCGCGTCCACGGCGAGATGGGACGGTGGCGCGATCGCGGCGGCCACGGGCACCGGCAAGGGATGCAGTTTGCCGCTGGCGGCATCGACGGTGAAGCCGATCGCCTGGGCCTGAGAGCCGTGGAGCGTGTAGAGGTGCTTCTTGTCGGGGGAAAAGACGATCCAGGCGGGATTCGTCCCGGGGGCGGCGAGGATGGGCGTGGTGAGGGCACCGGTGTCGTCATCGAGGCGGATCGAGTAAATGCCCTGGCTGGTGGTACGCGTGTAGGTGCCGAAATAGATCAGATGGGACATGGCAAAGGCGGAGGATGGGCTGACGAAAGCGGCGATGCACCCGATGGCGCGGGCGAGCGGTGAACGCAAATGCGCGGGGTACATGGGGAGTGGCGTGACAATCCCGCTCCCGCTGGAAGGGACAAGGTCGTTTTGCGCGCCGTCCCGCGGGGCTGCCGTTCGTCGCCAGGCCCGAATTTCACGAGGTAATACGGGCCTGTCGCGAGCGACGGCCCTGCAATCAGCTTACGTTCCTGAAGTGGCGCTCGGAAGGGGCGTGTCGGGGGCCCCGGTGCCCGAAGAGAGCAAGGCATCCTTGAAGTGGCGGCGGCAGACAGCCACGTAGCGGGCGTTGCCGCCGATTTCGATTTGGGCCCCGTCCCTGACGGCGCGACCGTCGCGATCGAGCCGGAGATTCATCGTCGCCTTGCGCCCGCAATGGCAGACGGCCTTCAACTCGACGATCTCGTCGGCGACGGCCAGCAGAGCGCCGCTGCCGGGGAAAAGCTTGCCCTGGAAATCCGTGCGCAGCCCGTAGCAGAGTACGGGGATCTGGAGCTGGTCCGAGACATCGGTCAGCTGCCACACCTGCTCGCTGGTGAGGAATTGCGCCTCGTCGACCAGGACGCAGGCGATCGGCTGGGACTCATGTTCCAGTCGGACGCGGTTCAGCAGATTGTCCGCCGGGGCAAAGGCGATGGCGCTGGAGCGCAGGCCAATGCGCGACTCGATCCGTCCGCTGCCGTAACGCGTGTCGATGGAAGGCGCGAACAGCAAGGTGCGCATGCCTCGCTCCCGGTAGTTGTAGCTGGATTGGAGCAGCACCGTGCTCTTACCGGCATTCATTGCCGCGTAGTAGAAATAAACCTTCGCCATGCGTCCGGTGAGGCTGCCTCCCGCGTGCGGAAAATCCAGCCCCGGGTTCTCCCGCGATGAAAAAGATGTCCGGCCAGTTTCATGCCGTACCTGCGATCCAAAACTGGTCGCCGGAGGGCAGGTCATCGGAGCCTGGCGGCAGGGAGCTCGCTGGGCCGTGGCGCGGTGCCTTCGCCCTTGCCTTGCCGGGAGGCTGGGGGAACGTTCCTGCCCATGGCCTTCATGCGCTGGGCAACCCTCTGGTTCGCGTTCGCGGGCGCGGCTCTCTACGCCGCGCAGGGCGATGCCGCCGGGGCCGCCGAGAAGCTCTCGCCATGGCATGGTTTCACCCGGCTCGACTTCGTCGTCGCAGGTCGCCCGTGCCTCGTCGTGGCGCCGAAAGCGGCGGCTCCGGGCCGGCCGTGGATCTGGCGCACCGAGTTTTTCGGACACGAGCCGCAGACGGACCTGGCCCTGCTCGAGCGCGGCTGGTACGTCGCCTACATGGACGCGAAGAACTTGTATGGCGCACCCAAGGCGATGGCGCTCTTCGGTCAGTTTTACGCGCACATGGTCGCGATCCATGAGCTTTCGCCCCGGGTCGTGCTCGAGGGGTTCAGCCGCGGGGGGCTCTACGCCTTCAACTTTGCCGCGATCCATCCCACCCGCGTCGCTGCGCTCTACCTCGATGCCCCGGCCCTCGATATCCGAAGCTGGCCGGGCGGCGACCGGTCCTCGAAGCAATGGGTCGAATGCCTCGCCGCGTACGGCGTGACCGAGGAGACGCTCCCGAAGATGAAGGGCAACCCGATCGAGCGGATCGGTGCCGTGGCCACCGGACGCATTCCGATCATCGTTGTGGTTGGTGACGCCGACATCGTCGTACCCGTCGCCGAGAACACCGGCATCCTCGAGCAGCGCTATCGCCAGCTGGGCGGCACCATCGAGGTCATCCGCAAGCCCGGCGTCGGTCACCACCCCCACAGTCTGGCGGACCCGACCCCGATCGTGAACTTCCTGTTGCAGCACGCGAAATTCTGACGCCGCGGTGGCGCTCAGTTAGATGTAGGGCCGTCGCTCGCGACCGGCCGGTTTGGGTGGCACGGGTCTCCCGACCCGTGAACCAGGATCGGAATGCATTCCACGGGTTGGGAGACCCGTGCCACTCGCTTTGCGCAGCCACGGATCCCGTCCTGGAATAGCGACCTCTTTCGGAGTCGTCCCTTCACCTCATTGTCGCAATCTCTGCTTCCTCATGTCCTCTCGCGACACCCCTCATCTCGTGATCTTTGGTTGTGGCTACATCGGCGGGGCCGTCGCCCGCGAGGGTCTCGCCCGCGGGTTTCAAGTCACGGCGCTGACCCGGAATACCGCGAAGGCCATTCTGCTCCGCGAGGCCGGCGTCGCCACGGTCGAGGCCGATCTGACTTCGGACACCTGGCACGATCAGGTTCCGGCGGCTCCGGAGTTCGCCGTCAATTGTGTCAGTTCCGGTGGGGCCGGGCTCGACGGCTACCGGCACAGCTATGTCGGCGGCATGGCTTCGATTGCAACCTGGGCCCGGCGTCATGGGCCGGTGGGCACCTTCGTCTATACCAGCAGTACGTCGGTGTATCCGCAGGACGGAGGCGTGACCGTAGACGAGTTCGCTCCGACGGAGGCGGCTGGCGAACGCGGACAGATCCTGCTCGAGGCGGAGAACCGGCTGCGCTCCGCCGGCGGTCCGGGCGGCGAGGCCTGGCAGCGCTGGTTCATCCTCCGCCTGGCCGGCATCTACGGACCGCAGCGGCAGCATCTCATGGATCAGGTTCGCACCGGCGAGGTCTCGGGTCTGGACGCGCATCATCTCAACCTCATTCATCGCGACGACGCCGCCGCGGCGATTCTCGCCTGCCTGGCCGCGCCGGCGGCGATCGCCAACGAGATTTTCAACACTGCCGACGACGGACCTGCGACCAAGTCCGAGATCGCGGCGTGGCTGGCGGGGCAGTTGGGGGTAACCCCGCCGCGTTTCACCGGCCAGCCGTCGGGCCAGCGTCGGGCCGTGACGCCGGATCGGATCATCAGCAATGCCCGGTTGAAGGAACGGCTCGGCTGGCGGCCGCGCCACCCGACGTTTCGCGACGGCTACACCAGTTTGTTGTCGCGTTAGGCGCGCGCGCTTCGCTCAACTCCCGGGCTCCCACACCGCCCCCGGCGGCACTGAAATTCAACTCCTCTCACCACCATGGCCGGACTCGGAAAACTCGTTAAACAAGCCCAGAAAATGCAAAAGGGCATCGAAGCCCTGCAGGCCCAGCTCGAGGCGAAGGAGATCGAAGTCACCAGCGGCGGCGGCGCGGTGAAGTTGAAGGTCAACGGCACCGGCAAGTTCCTGTCGCTCGCGCTCGATCCTGAGTTCCTGAAGGAGGACGCCAAGCTCGTGTCCGACACGGTCCTCGCCGCCATTCAGAACGCCGCCAAGCAGTCCAAGGAATACAACGAGGCCGAAATGCAGAAGGTCACCGGCGCGTTCAGCATGCCCGGGCTGATGTAAGGCGGTTTGGGCGTTGCCCAAACCGTCGTGTTTTCGCCGGGCGAAAACCCCGGGAGTTGGATTTCCCAGCTAAATGCGATGAATAGCCTTCGGCACCCTTTTCTTGTGTTTTCGGCGGCGCCGAAAACTTGATTTTTTTCGCCGCGAAAAAATGAGCACTTCGGCGTTTGAGAACCTGCAGAAGCACTTGAAGCAGCTTCCCGGCCTCGGTTACCGGTCGGCGGAGCGGATCGCGCTGCACCTTCTGGTGGAGAAGCCCGAGCGGCTGCCGGCCCTCGTCGCTGCCATGACCGAGGCCGCCGCCGCGGTGCGGCGCTGCACTCGCTGCGGTAACATCGCGGAGGCCGAGCACTGCGTCATTTGCGCCGCTGAGAAACGGGATCGCGCGATCGTCTGCGTGGTTGAGCACGTGCCGGATCTCGTGGCGATCGAGCGTAGCGGCGCGTTTCGCGGCACGTATCATGTGCTGCACGGGAAATTGTCGCCCATCCACGGCATCGGCCCGGATCAGCTCAACCTGGCAAGCCTCCACGCCCGGATTGCGGAAGGTGACGTGGCGGAATTGATCCTCGCGCTGCCGAACGACGTCGAGGGCGAGGCCACGTGCCACTACATCACCGAGCATCTGCCGCCCGATCGCGAGGTGAAGTTGACCCGCATCGGCTTCGGCCTGCCCAGCGGGGGCGGCGTGCTCTACGCGGATTCGGTGACCCTGAAGAGCGCGCTCGAGGGTCGGCGCACCTACCTCTGACGCGGGCCACCGACCCACGTTCGCGGCCTCCGAGTTGGTAGTTCCGCCTTCAGGCGGAAGGATTGAATAGGTAGGTTTCGATTGCCCTTCGCCGGTCGAAGACCGGCGCTACTCGGGCCAGCGACTCTCAGCTCTCAACTCTCAGCTCCACCGCCGCCCCATGCCTTCCTTCGCCCTGCCTCCGGGCTACACCCGCATCCGACGCGTGGGGAGCTTTGACGAGTTGGTGGCGGCGCCTTTCGCCGGCGGCGTGAACGCCCTCTGCTGGGAGCGGACGTTGCCCGGGGACTTCGGCGAGGTGGTGGCCCGGATTGGCGCCACGGAGGGAATCACGACACTTGATGAAGCCCGGTTGGCTGCGCTCCCCGTGACCGCCGCCGGGTCCGCTGCTATTGGGGTTCTGATCGAGGATCTGCGACTCCTGCGGAATCAGGGCCTCGCACCGGTGCTCGACTGCATCGAGGCGTATCCCCGGGACGATGACGCCAACGGTGTTTCCACCGATGTTTATTCTTTCCATGCCGACAGTGCCCCGGTCCAGGCCGACACCTGGCTCTGCACGTATCACGGCGCCCCCAGCGAGGGCCTGCGCAACGAGCAGGCGCGGCGTCGGGTGGACATCCCGGAGACCCGCGCGGCGCTGCTGCGGAGTTTTGGCGGGGAGGACAACGAGGCGTTCCGCGAATACCTGAGCGAGTGTTGCTACGATCTGCACTACGCGCCCGTCGCCGGCGCGCAGCCGTTTTCCTTCGGGGTGGGGAATCTGTGGCGCATCGCGGTGGAGCATCCCGGAAGCGCGGTCCCGCCCTGCATTCATCGCGCCCCCGAGACGCGGCCCGGACAGGGACCGAGGTTGTTGCTGATCAGTTGATGGGGATGGCCGGTTGAGAGTGGCCGGTTGAGAGTTGAGGGTTGAGAGCTGAGAGTCGCTGGCCCGAGTAGCGCCGGTCTCCGACCGGCGAAAACCGTTGGGAGCCTCCCAACTGACGGCGGCATTCGGCGGGCGCGGATTCCGGTCGGGGGCGGACCTATTCTTGACCTCGGGCGGGTGGCGCGTTGTTTTGGCGCCTCGGTTGTTCGCGGGCGTAGTATAGTGGTTATCACATGTGCTTCCCAAGCATGGAACCCGGGTTCGATTCCCGGCGCCCGCACCACCGGTCTCGGAGGTAGCCACGAGCGCCAGCGAGTGGAGATGGAGGGCCGAGCTCCGCGAGGCCGCTCTTGGATCGTTCCATGAATTGGCCTCGATGGAGCTCGGCTCTCCCTTCAAAAATCATTGACGACTCGGAAGCATGTTTCGGATCGCTGAGATCTTCCAGGCGTCGCTGCGGCGGACGATTACAAACGAGCTCCACATGTTTTGGGTGACGCCCTCGGGACTGCGAATGTCGTAGCGGGCGTCGACCAGGGCCACGTCCGGACTCAGCAGGCGGATGGTTTCGACCTTGAGGGTACGGGTTCCCGGGTTGGCGGCGGAACTTCTTCCCATCCCTTGCATCGAGGCCGCTTTGCCCTTTCTCCACTCACCGGATGAAACCAGTTGGTCGATATCGGTGGTGAGGATGCTTTCCATCAGTGCCTGGTCCTGTTTTTCCCGGGCCCGGGAATAGGCATCAATCAGCCCTGTGAGGTCCCGTTTCTGCTGATCATTGATTGCGAGTGGCTGGGCCACGAGGAGACCAGGGGTCAGAAATGCCAAGGCGATCAACAGGAGTTTGAATTTCATGGGGGAGATCTTGGAGATGAAGATCGGAGCGCGCAGGGACGTCATACACGGATAAAGAAGGCTGATTTCGTCTTCATGGGTCGCGAGACCCATGCCACTCGAGCAAGGCCGATCTGTCCCGTGCTTTCGACGAGTGAGGCTTGTCCCAGAGGGGCTTGCCGGACCCGGCCGGCTTTGCCGGAGGAACCTCCTTGGTGTGAGGTCGCTGCGGGGCCCGGGCGGCGGCGTCCGGATCGACTTTGGGTTTGGCATTCACAAAGAGCTTAGTCTGGCGGAAGGGCTCGGAGTTCGGGATGCCGGGATAAAATCGGCGGCCCCGGGCAGGGCGGAGGGATCGGTTTGAACCGAGCCGGGAGGTTTACGGCATCACGGGCGCAACCGGGAAGAACAGCAGGGGATTGTACCAACCGAGTGGGGCGGGCTTCGGGCGCCGGACGATCAGGACGGGGCAGGTGGCCTCGCGGATCACGCCCTCGGCGGTGCTGCCGATTAGGATACGGCCGAGGCCGCCGCGGCCGTGGGTCGCGATCACGATCAGGTCGGCCGCAGAGGCCGTGTCGTCGGCGACAATCGCCGCCGCCGGGTTCCTGCCAATGGCGATCCGAAACTTCACCTGCGGCACTTTGGGACGGACCTTGGCGGCCAGTTTTTCCAATTGCCTGGCCGCGCTGGCGGCGGTCCGCTCAGTGGAACCGGTAGAATCGATGGGCGGCACGACGTTGAGGAGGGTCAGCCGCGCCTTGAGCCGGACCGCGAGATCGGTCGCATAGCCCGAAGCCTCCTTGGAAGGGGCGGAGAGATCCACGGGCGAGAGGATCGAGTGGATCCGGCCGGTGCCGCCGGATTTGCCGAGGTTGGGGCGGCGGATCGTCAGGACCGGGCACGGGCTGTGACGGACAATGTACTCCGCGGTGCTGCCGAGAAGCATCCGCTTCATTCCGGAATAGCCGTGCGTGGCGGAGAT
>CANEVO010000068.1 GCA_947442255.1 Opitutia bacterium | reverse complement strand
GTGGGCATCTTGCCCCCATGGCCGATTTCGCGGCGAAATTTCTCCAGGCGTTCATCCCGCTCTTTGTCGCGATCGACCCGATCGGGCTCGCGGCGATTTTCATCGGGCTCGGTCAGGGGACGGCGCCGGCGCAGCGGCAGCGAATCGCGCGCCAGGCGACGCTGACCGGCGGCGGCGTGGCGCTGCTCTTCCTCTTTCTCGGGGCCAACATCTTCAAGGCCGTGGGCATCTCAGTGAGCGACTTCCAGATCGCCGGCGGGTGCATCCTCTTCATCCTCGCCGTGCGCGAACTGGTTCATTCGGCGGTCGAACCGGTCCAGATACCAGCCGACTTCGGCGTGGTTCCCCTCGGCATGCCGCTGATCGCCGGACCGGCGCTGATAACGACCCTGATTCTCCTCGCCCAGTCGCTGGGGATGGCAGTCGCCCTCTCCGCGCTGTTTGCAAACCTGGTCCTCGTCGTGATCGCCTTTGCCTGCAGCGATCAGATCGCGCGGGTGCTGCGGCCGACGGGAATGCGCGCGATCTCGAAGATCATCTCGATGCTGCTCGCCGCGATTGCGGTGAGCATGATCCGGCGGGGGCTGGCGACGTAGGGGGCGCAGCACAAGACTGCTCCCCTACGCTCCGCGGGAGCCCCCCAGGATAAGCGGGGGGGTCCGTAGTCCCGCCTTCAGGCGGAAAGAAAGCGCGGCCCGCCGCCTGGAGGCGGGACTACCAACCAAGACGGCCGTGCTCCCTGCCGCTACCCCGCGTAGCCCGTGAGGAGCTCCGCGTAGATCTTGGCGCTTGCGAGCAGCTCTTTCACCTTGGCCCGCTCGTTCACGGCGTGGAAGTCCTCGCCGCCCGGCCCGTAGCCGAGGGTGGGAATCCTGAGGTGGTGCGAGAAGAAGTGCATGTCGTTGAACCCGGTCGACACACTGAAGACGGAGGGTTGTTTCCGGACCCGTGTGACGCAGCCGGCCATCGCGGTGAAGAACGAGTGTGTCGGCTTTGAAAAGCAGGAGAAGTTCTCGGAGATCTTGTTGATGGTGATCCGGCACTGCGGAATTTTTCGCGCCGCCGCCGTGAGGAAAGCCCTGACTTCGCGCTCGGCGGCAGCGTGGTCCTCGATCGCCAGCACGCGGCGATCGATGGTGAAACTCGCGTGCGCCGGCACCGTGTTGATCTTCGCCCCCTCGCCACAGTGAAAGACGCCGCCCACGTTGATCGTCGGCCGCATGATCTTGCCCTCAGGTGTCCGCCAGGTCCGGCGGGCGAGCACGCGCTTGTAATCCTCGAGGGACCGAACGAGCGCCGCCATTTTTTCCAAGGCGTTGATGCCATGCTCAGGCAGCGAGCCGTGCGCCGCGCGGCCGTGCACCTGCACTTCGAACCAGGCCGTGCCATTGTGGCCGCAACAGACTGCGTTCTGCTCGCCGCCCTCCATCACAATGGCGTAATCCGGCTTGATCGGCGTGTTCTGCACCAGCCAGCCCGTGCCCAGTACCGAATCCGTCTCTTCGTCGGCCGTAAACGACACCTCGAGGTTCATCCGCGGGAGCGTGCCCGTGGCGCGCAGGGCGTGAATGGCGGTGATCAGGCTCGCGATGGAGCCCTTCATGTCGGAGGTCCCGCGTCCGTAAATCCAGCCGTCCTTCACCGCACCACTGAACGGCCCGCCTAGCTTCCACTCGCCGGAGACCGGGACGACATCGTAGTGGGCATTGAAATGGATCGTCTTCCGGGCGCCTCGCACCGGCCAGCGGCCCAAGACGTTGAACCGTGGAAACCCATGCTGCTCCGGCGGAAGCAAGGCCTTCAGCTCCGCCTTCGGGATCGTGTAACGGCGGGTCGCCAGACCCACCCCTTGCAACTCTTCAACCAGCTGAGAGGTGATCTCCGCGTAATTCTCGCCTGGCGGGTTAACGGTCGGAATGCGGACTAGTTTCTGGAGCCGGCCCAACAGGGCCTCCGGGTGGCGGTCGATAAATTGGGCGGGAGTCACGCGGGCGCAATGGTGTCAGCCGACCCGGATGAAGCCACGGCAAAATTTCGACGCGTCCCAGCCCGGGCCCTACACTGGATGGACGAGGCCTGAAACTAGTGGAGAGCCGAGCTCCGAGATCAACCCTCCAAAGAATCCTCCCGGCGCAAGTCTGCGCCCTTGCCCTCAGCACCTGAACTCCTCAGGCCGCGACGGCCTTGGACCGGCGAAAACGGCGGTAGAGCAGCAGCCCGATGCTGCCGCCAATGAAGAAGAAGCCGTAAGTGGCGGGCCTCGGCGCGGGAGTGATCTCCTGGTTGCCGCCCCAGAACGTATGGCTGTTGGAAAAGTCCGCGAAGCCGATCTGATTCATCGGCGCGGCATTCCTGACGTTGGGCGTCGCATCCGTGAAGGTCTGGGCGTTGAAGTAGTCCACGGTGTTGATCCAGTTGTTCACCGTCAGGTTCCCGCTGCCGCCCATCGTGACGTTGGACATGTTCAGGACGGAAGCCGTGTTGAGACCGAAATTGAGGACGGAACCGGCAGCGGTGACATTCAGCGTGCCAAAGGTGCTCGTCGTGCCGGTGGATCGCGACGATCCCGATCACCGCTGAAGGCCAGGCCTTCGGTTGGGATCCCCGGGATTCCGGGATTCTCTACACGCTCAGCAAGCAGGGGCGGGAAGTGATCGTCGGACGCGTGCGGCCACCGGAGGCACGCTAAGTCCACCGCCGCGCGCACGAAAAAGGCCGGACAGTTCGTCCGGCCGAATTTTCGAGGGTGAGATCGCGACCCTGAGTTACTTCATTTCCAACTGCGGACGCACCTTCTCGGGCCAGTCGATGTGGTAGAACTTGCCGCGGGGCTTGTCGGTCCGCTCATAGGTGTGCGCGCCGAAGAAGTCGCGCTGGCCCTGAAGCAGATTCGCCGGCAGGCGGGCGGAGCGATAGCCGTCGTAGTAGGAGAGCGCCGAACCGAATGTCGGGATCGGAACCCCGAGCTCGACGGCCGCGCCGACCACTTTGCGCCAGTTGTTCTGCGCCTTCTGCACCGTGGACCGGAAATACGGATCGAGCAGCAGATTCGCGAGGTCACCCTTGCGGGCGAACGCGTTGGTGATCTTCTGCAGGAAGGCGGCGCGGATGATGCAACCGCCCCGCCAGATCTGGGCGATTTCGCCGAAGTTGAGCGTCCACTTGTATTCCTTCTGCGCCTCGCGCATGAGCTGGAAACCCTGGGCGTAGGAGCAAATCTTCGAACAGTAGAGCGCATCGTGGATCGCGCGGATGAACGCGGCCTTGTTGCCCTTAAACTTCTTATTCGGGCCCTGGAGTTTCTTGGAGGCGGCGACACGCTCCTCCTTCACCGCCGAGAGACAGCGGGAGAAAACAGCCTCGGCGACCGTCGGCGCCGGCACGCCCATGTCCAAGGCGTTCACGCTGGTCCACTTGCCCGTTCCCTTTTGGCCGGCCGTATCAAGCACGATGTCGACGAACGGCTGGCCGGTCTCGGGATCCTTCTGCTGGAGAATGTCGGCGGTGATCTCGATCAGGAAGCTGTCGAGCATGCCTTTGTTCCACTTCGCGAAAACCTTGCCGATCTCGGGCGCGCTCATGCCCAGCACTTTCTTCATGAGGTCGTACGCCTCACAGATCATCTGCATGTCGCCGTACTCGATCCCGTTGTGGACCATCTTGACGTAGTGGCCCGCGCCGTCCGGCCCGATGTAGGTGCAGCAGGGCACGCCGCCCTGGACGGGCTTGCCGGGCGCCGCGCCTTCGATCGGACGTCCGGTCTTCGGATGAACCTTGGCCGCGACGGCCTCCCAAATCGGCTTGAGCGAGGCGTAGGCGGCCGGATCGCCGCCGGGCATCAGGGACGGGCCAAAGCGCGCGCCCTCTTCGCCACCGGAAACGCCGGAACCGATGAAACGCAGGCCCTTGGCGGCGAGATCCTTTTCGCGGCGAATCGTGTCGGTCCACTTCGCGTTGCCACCATCGATGATGATGTCGCCCGCCTCGAACAGCGGCACGAGGCTGTCGATGACTGCATCGGTCGCCTTGCCGGCCTGGACGAGGATGACCGCCTTGCGCGGCTTCGCCAGCGACTTCACGAATTCCTCGAGCGTCCTCGTCCCCACCAGGCCACCCGGGGTGTTGGGGTTCTCGGCAACGAACACATCGGTCTTCTCAGTCGTTCGGTTGAAGACCGAAATTCGGAAGCCGTGATCGGCGATATTGAGGGCGAGGTTCTGACCCATCACGGCGAGCCCGATGAGTCCGATGTCAGATTGGGTTTTGGCCATGGCAGTTCGAAAGAAAGTCGAGAACTACCCTAAGGTTCACGAAAACCAACCCGATTTTAACGGGGCATCACAAAAAGTGAGTCCGGCCGGCCAGCGTCGGTCAACTCCCCCCGACTTTACCAATGTTCCACCCGGTCCTTGGACGGAAAGAAGTCGGCGAGAAAGCTCACGGCCGGCGTCGCCCAATGGGGTTCATTGCGCTCGTAGATCCAGCTAAAGCCCAAGGCCGAGACGACCAGCCCCGCGACCACGACCAGAACGACCTTGTTCATCTGCGCGAGCTTCCGGAAGACCAGAACCAAGGCGACGATCACAGCCACGCCGATGGCGATCTTGATCCAGAAATCCGTTGGGACCTGTCCGAGCCTTTGCAGGGCGGTCGAAGCTTCCGTGGTCACGGCGAAGTGCATGCCTCGTTGGATAGGTCCGGCCCTCGCGAGTTCGACCGTAAACGCCAATTGGCAGCACTTTCGCCAGTTTTTGACTGCAGGGCCGTCGCCCTTCGACCAGCTTAAGACCTTGGTTTGGATCGAATGGCAGGCCAAGAGCCTGTCGAACGGCTCGTCGACGGGCGCTCTACCTCGTGAATTGGGGCCTGGCGACGAGCGGCAGCCCCACACCCGTCGGGTTTCGGCGCGTTAAGCCGGGGGCGGCGCCTCGGCCCCGGCGTGCTCGCCCTTGGTGGCGCAGTTGATCCAAGCCGTGTCGCCGCTGGCGTAGTGCTCCTTCTTCCAAATCGGCACCCGGGCCTTCGCCTCGTCGATGATGTAGCGGCAGGCATCGAAGGCCGCGCCCCGGTGTTCCGCCGTGACGCCCACCCAAACGGCCAAATCGCCGAGCTGCAGGTGCCCAACCCGGTGGATGCAGACGGCGCCCAGGATCGGGAACTTGCCGTGGGCCTCAGCCAGGATCCGCTCCCCCTCTTTGACCGCCAATGGGCCGTAGGCCTCGTACTCCAGCGAGCCCACCGGCTGGCCTTCGTTGCGATCGCGGACCCAACCCTCGAACGTCACGCAGGCCCCGGCCCGCTGATCACCGAGCGTGCGCTGCAACACGGCGGGATCGAAAGATTCGGCGGAGAGGCGAAACATGGCCGCACGTTAGTGTCGACCATCCCGACCGCCAGTTTTTATAGGCGGCCTCAGCCCCCCGCCACCGGCGGGATGAACACGATTCTATCTCCGTCGCGCAGCGGGGCCGCGGCGGAGACAAATTCGTCGTTCACTGCCGCGCGGATTCGGGCCGCGGGCAGCGTGAATCCATGCCGCTGTTTCAATTCATCATACAACGCCTCGGCCGTGCCCGCGATCGTCGCGATTTTTTCCTGCGCCAGCCCGCGTTGCTCGCGGAGGATGGCGAAATACTGGACGGCAACGGAGATCATGGTTCGGGCAAGGACACGGCCTTAAGCGTCACGACGCTTGGTAGTGACTCTTGCCACCGGTTTTCTCCCGCAGCCGGACATCCTTGATCACGATCCCGTGGGAAACAGCCTTCGCCATGTCGTAGAACGTCAACGCGGCGACCGTCGCCCCGGTCATCGCCTCCATCTCCACGCCGGTCCTGGCGTGGGTTTGCACCCGGCAGTGGATCTCGATCGCATCGCGCGCCGCGTTGGGCTCCACCACAATCTGGCAGTCGTCCAACGCGAGGGGATGGCAAAGCGGGATCAACTCGCTGGTCTTCTTCGCGCCCATGACGCCCGCGAGGATGGCGGTCTGGAACAACGGACCCTTCTTCGTCGCGATCTCCCCGTCGCGCAGCAGCGCCGCCAGCTCGGCCGGCAACGTGACGACGGCGACGGCGTGCGCCGTCCGCTTGGTCACGGCCTTGTCGCCGACGTTCACCATCGAGGGGCGGTTCTGGGCGTCGAGGTGCGAGAACATGGGAGTGCCATGACCGGTGACGAAAGCGACGGGTTTGGCGACGCCAAACCCTAAACCCAAGGGCGAAAGGGCGCGTACGTACCGGCAGGAAAATCCACCTGGTCAGCGGGCAACTCGACAAATCCGTCGGTGCCGAGCAGCCCCGCGAAATCGCCCGAGGTGTTGCTGGGATCCGGATAAGCCAGCAACTCCGCCCGCGGTCCGCTGGCCAGTCGCACGGGGAGCAGATACGCGAGCTTGGGCTTGAACGTCACCGGTTCCGCGAGCGCGACGGTTCGCAAAGTCGTCGCCGCCAGTCCACTCGCGTGGGCCAGCGCCGGCAGGACGAAACGGTGGAGGCAGGTGTAGGAGGCCACCGGGTTGCCGGGCAACGCGAAGACCGGCGTCTGCCGCGTCGTGACGCCAAACCACAGCGGCTTGCCGGGCCGCTGCGCGACGCCCTGGAAAACTTTCTTCACGCCCTGCCGATCGAGCTCCGCGGGAAGATAATCGAATTTCCCCTTCGAGATGCCGCCGGTGATCACCACGACATCGAACTCCGCGATGATGTGCCACAACAGGTGCTCAATTTCCTGCCGCACATCGCGGAAGTGAAACCGCTCCACCTGCGGGTAGCCCGCGCTGATCAGCGCTGCGCGCAACGCGTGATCGTTGCTCCGGCGAATCTGATGCGGTGCCACCAGCGCATCCACCTCGACCAGTTCGTCGCCGGTCGCCACGACGGCAATCCGCGGGGAGTGACTGACCGTCAGCACGGCATGGCCGCAAGCCGCCGCCACGGCGATCTCACGGCCCGTCAGTCGCGTGCCGGCGCGGATCATGATCTCGCCCGCCCGATGATCGCTACCACGCCGGTGGATCGCCTGGCCGGCCTGGGGCGAGTTACCATCCTGCAACACCATCGTGGCCGCCTCCCGCTTTGTGTCCTCGTAGGGGACCACGCAATCCGCGCCGCCGGGCAGGACGGCCCCGGTCATCACTTCGACGCAGGCATCCTCCGCCACCCCAAGCTGAAAGGCTCGCATGCCCGCGGCCTGCACGCCTTCGACCCGGAAGGTCCTGATCCCGCCCGCGATCGCCGCCGATCGCAGCGCATAGCCATCCATCGTGACGCGGTCGAAGGGCGGCAGATCGCGATCGGCCCCCAAGTCCTGGCGCAGAACGCGACCGTGCGCCGCGGTCAGGGGGCAATCCTCGCGATGGAAGGGAGTGATGTTCGCCTGAATCAGTTGTTCGGCCTCGGCGGGGATGAGCATGGAAACGTGAGGAGTGGCTTTACGCCGCGCGCAAATCGCGTTCATCTCGCTGACCGCGGCCGCCGGCCGCATTTACATGGGTCATCCCACCGATCAGTTCAACCGTCCGTTGCGTGATCTCCGAATCTCGGTCACCGACCGCTGTAATTTCCGGTGCCCCTACTGCATGCCCGCGGATGTGTTCGGCCCGGGCCACGCCTTCCTCCGGGACCCGCAGTTGATGAGTCTCGCGGAATTGACCCGCATCGTCCGGGCGTTTCTCGAGCTCGGGGTCGAAAAGGTGCGGCTCACCGGCGGCGAACCGCTGCTGCGGCCCGATGTGCCGGACTTGATCCGCAGCCTGAAGCAGGATCTGGGCGTCAAGGACGTCGCCCTCACGACCAATGGCTGGCTGCTCGAGAAACTCGCCCCGAAACTGGCCGCCGCCGGACTCAACCGGCTGAATGTCTCCGTCGATGCGCTCGACGACGCGATTGCAGGCAAGCTGAACGGTCTCGGCTTCAGCGTCGCCCGCGTGCTGCGCGGCATCGACGCGGCCGCGGCCCTCGGCCTGCCGGTCAAGATCAACTGCGTGATCCAGCGCGGGGTGAACGACAGCGAGCTGCCCGCGCTCTGTGAATACTTCCGCGCGCGCGGCCACACGCTGCGCTTCATCGAGTTCATGGATGTCGGGAACACCAACCACTGGACTCAGGAGCGGGTGGTGTCGGCGAAGGAGATCGTGGAACGCATCAACGCCCGCTGGCCGCTCGAACCGGTCGGCCCCGCCTATCGCGGCGAGGTGGCGGCGCGTTACCGTTATCGCGACGGCCGCGGTGAAATCGGCCTGATCAGTTCGGTGACGGAACCGTTCTGCCGGGATTGTCACCGCGCGCGCCTTTCCGCCGACGGCAAACTTTACACCTGTCTCTTCGCCTCGCTCGGCTGGGACGTCCTCGGCGCACTGCGCGGTGGTGCCAGCGATGCGGAGCTCGGACAGTACCTCGGCCGCGTGTGGGGCGGCCGGCTCGATCGTTACAGCGACGAACGCGCCGAGGTCATCGCCACCGGCGAGCCCCGCGCAAAGATCGAGATGAGCTACATCGGGGGCTAGGGTTTTCGCGGCGCGAAAACCCGATTATTCGTACCGCGCGGCCCGGCCCAGATAGTTCAACATCCAGATTTCCTTCCAGACGCGGTAGCGTCCTTCCTGGGTGAACTTGCCGAGATCGTCGCGCTCGGCATGCGGATAGAGAAAGCCCAGCTCGGTGTTCAACTGATCGAGCTCATGCTGGGCGGTGTTGAGATCCGCGAGCGGCTCCACGGTAAAAGGGACCGGGACCGCCCCGGCTTTCACCCGCCGCGCCCGATGCCGCGCGAGCAGCCGGGGGAGGGAACGCCGCCAAGGCGCGCGCTCGACGAACCAGTTCTCCGGATAAAATCCGCCGAAGGGAATGTAGAGATTGTCGGTGAGGTAACGGCTGTCGTCCGTCGTGATCGACGTGACCGCGTAACAAACCGAGATCGCACCGTTCGCCTGCGGAATGAAGGTCACCTGGATCCGGATCGCCGCCTCGGCGTCCTGATAAACGGAAACGCGCAGGAAAATTCCTCCCCCAATCTCGGCCTTCAGCGCCTGCACCTGGCGGAACCCCTGGTTCCGCAGCCATTCGCGAATCCGTAGCAGCCGCGGTTGCACCGGCCACTCCTCGCCACTCGCGTTCACGGCATAACGGGGAAACAGCGGCAGCGGGCTGAGACTGTGCGCCGTGATCGCGATCCAATTGTAGAGCGTCTCGCCGAGAAACCAGAGCAAGAAGAACACGAGCGAAAGCGCCCAGAAGGGCCGATCGATCCATTCGAATTCCCGCACCAGTTGCGCGCCCCCGAGCGACACCACAAACCAGCGCAGCCAGCGGTCGATGATCGAGAGAATCGGCGACGCCATCCTCAGGTTGATCTGCATCAAGACGAGTGAGGCCACCATGGTGGCGATGATGAAGTAGGTTGGCTGCATTGCCATTGGAGTCCCGCGGCCAGTAAACCCGACCCGCCCGGGGGGCAGAAAGGTGCCAGGCCTGAAGCTCGGACGGACGCTTTCGCTTAACTCAGCCGCACGGGCATGATGACGCAGACAAAATTCTCCAGCGTCTTGAAGACGCCAGGGCTGACTTCGTCCTTCACCTCGAAAAAGACCTCATCCTTGGACAACGCCTTGAGCGGATCCATCAGGAACGCCGGATTGAACGCCACCTGGAGTTCCGGACCGCTGTAACCAATCGCCATCGACTCGTGGGCCTCGCCGAAATCGGGGCTCTGGGCGGTCAGCTCCAGCAGGTTGCTGGAGAGCTTGATCTTTACCGAGTTGGCCTTTTCCGAACAGACCAGCGCCGCACGCCGCACGCACTGCAGGAAGAGTTCGCGCTCCAGCTTAATCCGCTGGTGCGTCTCCTTGGGAATGACCTGCTGGTAATTCGGGTAACTCCCCTCGACGACCTTGGAATACAGATACACGTGATCGACCAGGCCGCTCGTGTCCTTGTCGGTCGCGATCTGGAAAGCCGCGCGCCGTTCGTTGAAGTTGATCTTCACCCGCGCGCCCTTGTCGAGCAGCCGAGTGAGCTCACCCACGGTCTTGGCCGGCAGGATGATCGCCCCCGAACTCTCCTCTGGGATTTCCATTTCCTTCGCCATCAGGGCCAGCCGGCGGCCATCGGTGGCGACGAGGGACAGCTTGCCGTCCTTGAAGTTGAAATAGACGCCATTGAGGATGTAGCGCGTCTCATCCGTCGACTGGGCATACGCGACACTCTTCAACATTGCGGCTAACTCGTCCTGCGCGAGGCTGTGCGCCTTCTCCTCGCCAAACTCGGGCAGCGGCGGAAATTCCTCCTTGCCGATGCCCATAATCCGGAAGGTTGATCCCCCGGAAGTCAGCTTGATTTGATGGTTCGGCGAGGCGTCCACCATGACGTCGACGTTGGGCAACTCGCGCACGATTCCAGCCAGCCGCTTGACCGGCAAAGTGATCGACCCGGTCTCCTTCACGTCCGCCTTGATTTTACACCGAATCCCGAGATCCAGGTTCGTGGTGGTCAGCGAGATGTGGTCCTTTTCCGCTTCAATCAACACATTGCTCAAGATCGGCATCGTGGCTTTGGACCCAACGACGTTGAGGACTTGGGCAAGGCCATTGGCGAAATGGTCGCGGTTGATTTTGAATTTCATGCGGGCCGGGCTCCGGGGAGTCTGGTGGAAACTAACAAAGGGTAAAAGGATAGAGGTTCAATAGGAATTATATCAGTAGTCATATGCGCTGCGAATAAGCGTAGTAACTTTCATTTTCACTCTGAAAATCCCTGATTTTAGGGGTGAAGAACTTTCCGATGGCGTGCTCGTAAAGAGGCACTTGTTCGCAGCGGCCGTTTACCGCGATCTCATGCGCAGGTTGCTCACACCTCATTGGGAGTAACCGGCGGACGTCCGGACAGCGGTGGTTTGGGACGCCGCCATTGCCGAAAGAGGCCAAAAAAAATGTAGGCGAGGCAGATCCCAAAAACGGCAACTTCCTTGTAAAAGACGACCACGGCGACGACCACGAGGATGAAGACAAACGAGCGGAGCTGCGTTTTCGTCTGCATGTCGATGTTCTTGCCGCTCGGATAGCGGACCGTGCTCACCATCAGCACGGCGACCAACAACATCAGGAAGGGAAGCGCAAGGGCCCAGCTCTTCAGCGATCGATCTGCTTCCGCCAGTTGCAGGAGAAACAACACGAGCGATGCGACTGTCGCGGCCGCGGCGGGCACGGGGAGCCCGACAAAATCTTTCGACGACTCTTTCTTCCCGTGATGAAGCAGGGGATTGGTGATCACGTTGAAACGGGCCAGCCGGATGGCTGCGCAAAGCAGGTAAACGAAACCGATGAACCACCCAATGTATCGGAACCACAGGATGCCCTGAGTCGGCGACACAATGAGGTAAAACATCAGCAGTGTCGGCGCCATGCCGAAGGAAATCACGTCCGCCAGGGAGTCGAACTCCGCGCCGAACAGCGACTCGCGCCCGCCCATCCGGGCCAGCCGGCCGTCTAGCATGTCGAAGGCCGCGGCGCCAAAAATGAACCAGACCGCGTATTTGTAGTGTTCGGCGTTGGTGGCGTTCAGGTATTCGCCCGTCAGCGAGCTTTCGGCCAGCCGGGCCTGAATGCACTCCACGATAGCCATGAAACCGCAGAACAGGTTTCCTGCCGTCATCAGGTTCGGCAGGAAGTAGATCCGGCTGGCCTGCGTGACATTGTACGGATCTTCGCGGCTGGAAAGATCGTCGTCGGAACGGCGGGGTGCGGTCATTTGGTAAGTCCCTCCAGATATTTCCAGAATTTCGAGTTCTGCTCGACCAACTGCTGTTCCGAGACCGGCAGCTTGTTGCGCAGGAGGAAGTCCTCAAGTGAGTTCCGGTGAAGGATATAGTCCACGTGGAGCGTCTCGCCGTGAGCCTCGAAGTAGAAGCGAAACTCGCCGGCGCGCAGGCGGTAGAGCGAACGCTTGCCGCGGTGAAAATGACCGAGCGGTTCGCGCGGATGGGCGATGTCCGCGGGCCGGAGGTTGGTGATCGGATCGATGGCATCGAGCTGGGCCAGCTTATCGAGCTTGTTCAGCTCCTGCATGGCCTGCTCGGAAAAAGTAACTTGATACATGGTCGGGCCAGCGGGCGTCACGACCGGTTGGCGGGTTGAAACGACACTGCGCGCCCCGCACGGGCAACGCTATTCCTCGAATGGCCTCCGTGTGGCGCCAGTCTCCGCCGGGATCCCGCAGGTGATGCCGGCTCGAGGTAGTCCTGCCCGTGAGGGCAGGAACCGCTGCTCTTCGTTTCGCGGCTGATTAACCTCCCCGGTTTGTCATTCTGAGCGTGAGCGAAGTTACCGAGCGAAGCGACCGAGCTGCGCCTCCATGCCGTAGGCGTAGCGGGTGTGGCACGGGTCTCCAGACCCGTGAAGATCGGGAGGCGAGGCGGATCCGTTTTCATGGGTCGGAAAACCCATGCCACGGAGAGTTGCGCAAGACCTAACGCCCAAAGTTGCCCCTCACGTGTGCCTTTCGCACGCCGACGGCGATTTGGTTGCCGAAATACATTCGCCACCTTCGACCCGGAGCGAATCTGATGCGTTCGCGGAGCGATGGCCAAAGTGCAGCCAACACGGAAAGGGAGGACGGCCGGCGCGGTGAGACCGCGGGCCTTGGCGTGGGGCCGCTGGCTCGCAGCCTGGTGCGGGTGCCTCTTGCTCCCGCTGCGCGCCGCAGTGGAGCTCGACATTCCGCTCTTCGCCGGCGGCTACGGGACCTCCTTCTACGAGGATTCCGCGCGCGAGTTCGAGAAGCTGCGCCCCGACGTGCGGATCAAGATCTACGGCGATCCCCGCATCTCCGACAAACTTCGGGTCCGGATCATCGACGGCAACCTGCCCGATGCGATGCTGCCGTTCAACGTCCTGATCCCCGCGCTCGTCAAGGCCGGCAAGCTGCGCGATCTGACGCCGGAACTCGACGGTCCCAACTGGGAGGGCGACGCCCGCTGGCGCGACACGATTCTCCCCGGCGCCTTCGATGCCTGGCGGATCGACGGTGGCACCTACGGCGTGCCGACGAGCTACGCCTGCTGGACGATCTTCTACAACCGGGCGCTGTTTCGGCAGCACGGCTGGACGGTGCCGCGAACGTGGGAGGAGTTCTTCACCCTCGGCGACGCGATCAAGGCGGCGGGGGTGGCGCCGGTGAGCCTGACCGGCCTGTATGCGAATTATCCGGACGCGATCATTCGATCCGCCTTCTACAATCTCGCGGGACAAGCGGGCTGGCGGGCCCTCAACGATCTCGCCCCCGGCACGCGCGCCGATCCGCGCTACGTCCGCGCGGCCGGAGTCCTGCAGCGCATCACCCAGAATTACACGCTGGCCGGCTGGGACGGCGCGACGCACACGGCCGCGCAGCTCGCGTTCCTCGAGGGCCGGGCGGCGATGTGCGTCTCCGGTTCGTGGATGATCTACGAGATGGGGGACAAGATTCCGGCCGGTTTTGAAATGGGGGTGATGAACTTCCCGATCTTTTCGGATGGAGTCGCGGATCCGACAACCATCCAGGCGAGCTCGGACAATCTCTTTGTGTTTGCGACCGGCGATCCGGTGCGGGAACGGGCGACGATCGACTTCCTGCGGTTCCTGACCTCGCGCGCCCGCGCCGCCGCGTTCGTGCGGCACACGGACGCGCCCACCGCGATTCGCGGCGTGCCGCTCGAGGCCTACTCACCCCGGATGCGGGTCACGGCCGCGTTGATCCAGGACGCTAGGGAAACCTTCAACATGCCGCAGGTGATGCTGCAGTCCCCTGGGGTTCGCCAGGCCCTGATCGATGCCCGACTCGATCTCATGTCGGGCCGGATCACCCCTGGGCAATTTGGGGCCCGGGTCGAAGCGGCGGCGGCGCGGGATCGCTCGCGCGCGGCGGCGCCGAACGAGGTGGAGTACCGGTTTCCGCTGTCCGGCAGCGCGCTCCTGCTCGCGCTGGGTGGCATGGCCCTTTGGCTGGGCTGGCGCCGGGCCGACGGCCGATCGTTCGCGGCGGGAACGGCCGAACGCGGCACGGACGGGGAGTCCTATTTCGGTCGGATGAGGACCTCGTTCGCGCTCGGATTCGTCGGACCGGCCTTTCTGCTGTATGGGGCGTTTGTCCTCGCACCCGGACTTGCGGCGTTTGGTTGGGCGTTCACGCACTGGGATGGCATGGGCGAGCGGGTGTGGGCGGGGCTGTTTAACTTTAAATGGCTGCTCTTCGAGAGCGATCTCTTCTGGGCCGCGCTGAAGAACAATGCGTTCCTGATGCTCGTGCCGGCGCTGGTGGTGCTGCCACTCGCGCTGGCGCTCGCTTCTGCGCTGCATCGCGGGGTCTGGGGCGCGAAGTTTTTCCGCGCGGTGTTCCTTTTCCCCAACCTGCTCGGCGGCATCGCGGCCACGCTGCTCTGGATGAGCGCGTATGCGCCGCACGGTGGCCTCGTGAACGCGGCGCTCGTGGGCTTGGGTGACATGCTGCACTGGGACGCGCTGCGCGGGTATGCGTCGCATCCCTGGCTCGCGCCGCGGCATCTCTACTGGTCGCTGATCCCGATTTATCTGTGGATGGCGTGCGGCTTCAATCTGGTGCTCTACCTCGCGGCGATGGAGGCGATCGATCCGCAGCTCTACGAGGCGGCCGAACTCGATGGGGCGCCGCCGTGGCGTCAGTTCTTCAGCATCACCCTGCCGCTGATTTGGGAGATCGTGGTGATCTCCGCGGTCTTCATCGTCATCGCGGGATTGAATGCCTTTGAGATGATCTGGCTGCTGACGTCGCAGGATCCCGACACCAGCACGCACACGCTCGGCACGCTCATGGTGACGTCGATGTTCAAGGAATTCCAGGTCGGCCGGGCGACGGCGATTGCGGTCGTGCTGTTCGTTCTCGTGCTCGCGGGGAGTGCGGCGTTGATGCGGGGCCTGAAGCGGGAGGCCGTGGAATGAGACGGACCGATCCAGTTGAACACAGAGGACGCAGAGGGCACGGAGGCAGGCATCGAACTACTGCTTCGAACCGAACACCCATGATTTGGGCAGATCGCACATGGGAATCCTGCGCTTTTCCCCCTCCGCTCGGCTCTGTGTCCGCTGTGTTCCAAAATCCGGGGCTCGGGCGTAGTGCCATCAACCGGCTTACCCAACAATTGATTGGAAAGGCCATGGTCGTGCACAGCGCGCTTGGTCCCGGCTTGCTGGAATCCACCTATGAAGCGTGCCTCGCCTATGAGCTGGACCTGGCCGGACTGCAGGTCGAGCGGCAGAAGCTTTTGCCGATTCTCTACCAAGGGACACAGCTGGACGAAGGCTACCGCATCGATCTCCTGGTCGAGCGAACTATTTTGCTCGAATTGAAAGCCGTTGAACAGGTGCGCGATGTCCACGTCGCCCAGCTGCTTTCCTGTCCGCGCCTCTCCGGTTTCCCGGTGGGTCTGCTCCTGAATTTCCACGTATGGCACCTGCGCGATGGTATTCGCCGGGTAATCAACGATCGCGCCTTTTAGCGCGACTGCGCCCTCCTTTCACCTCGGTGTCCTCTGCGTCCCAAAATCAATCCACGCCCAAGCCGAGGCCCACGCTCGGCCGCGGGCTGCTCGTGGCGGCTCTCATCGGCTACGCGATCTGGGTCATCTTTCCGATGCTCTGGGTGGCGTATTCGTCGCTCAAGGCGGACACGGCGATCTTTCGCGATGCGTTCGCTCTCCCGCCGCTCGACGATCTGCACACCGAGAATTATGGGCGGGCGTGGCGGGAGGCGCGCTTCGGCGAATATTTCCTGAACAGCGTCGTGGTGACGACGGCCTCCGTGGTGCTGATTGTCGGTCTCGGCGCGCTCGCGGCCTATGCGTTGGCGCGCTTTTATCACCCGGCCGGGAAGACGGTCTTCTGGTTGTTCCTCGCCGGGCTGACGATCCCGGCCCAGCTGGCCATCGTGCCGCTTTTTTTCGAGATGCGGACGTTGGGACTGCTGAACTCGCGGCTTGGCCTGATCCTGGTTTACACGGCCAACGGGCTGCCGTTCGCGATCTTCATCCTGGCGGGGTTCTTCCGCTCCCTTCCGCGCGGGCTGTATGAAGCGGCCGTGATCGACGGCTGCGGCGAGTTCGCGGCGTTCTGGCGGGTGCTTCTACCCTTGGCGCGTCCCGCGCTGGTGACGGTGGCGATCTTTCAGTTCATCGGCGTATGGAAGGAATACTTCTTCGCGTTCATGCTCACGAGCGGTGACGTGGAGGGCGGCGCCCGAACGCTGCCGCTGGGGTTGGCCAATCTCTCGATCACGGCGCAGTACCGCAGCGACTATGGTTCGCTCTTCGCCGGGATAGTCCTGGTGACGCTGCCCATCCTCGTCGTCTACCTCCTGCTCCAGCGGCAGATCGTGAAGGGCATCGCAGCCGGGGCGCTGAAAGGATAGGGATTTCGCGTCAGCGAAATCCCATCCAGTGATCCCATTGCAGACCCGCCATCTCGGCGATGGCTGCGGCATCGTTTTCGAGGAGGTATTTGCCCGCCGCCAGGCCTTGAATCGATGAACGCACTCTTTCGAGGTAGTCATCCCGACCGTGGTAGCGCTCGGCGATCGAGGGCCGCGGATCGCCGGTCTTCTCGCGCTCGGCCTTCGTCTTCGCAAAGGGCAGGGTGGAGCCGACGAAGCTGAACAACTCCTCCGGTGCGCCGACGGCCGGGGCGCGGAGGTTCCAGCCGGTGTACGTGGCGAGCGGCACCTGGAGCCACGGCATCCGCAGGCCCGAGGCCTCGTTGCCGTCGGCGTCCACCTGCGGGAGCAGGACGGGATATTTCGGCCCGACCTTCGCCGGCTCGATCGACACGATACCCTTGCTCCGAAAGTCGGGCCCTAAATCGAGGTCGAACACCTCGTGGATCCGCGCCGGGAATTTCACGCCGGGGATCGCCGGGAACTTCACGGCGCTGAGCGGCACCAGCTTGCCGTCGGCCAGCCGTGGATAGACCGACGCGGGCGGTTCCGCCCCGCTGGTGATCCAGTTGTTCATCGCCACGAGCAGCGCCCGCATGGCCCAGCGATAGTCGTTGGAGTTGGCCAGGTTTTGGGTGCCGGCCAGCGGAGGGGGAAATGCGGTGGCCGGCCCGTGCTGTGAACCCGCGACGAAATAGATCCGCGTCCGATCCCGGACCGGGAAGTCGCGCGTCCCATCGACGGAGGTATGAATCAACGAGGCGGCGCGACCGTAGTACTCGTAGGCGCCGTTGGTGTAGAACATCCGCGGCGCCGTGCCGGACTTTTCCGCGCGGTCGAGCAGCCCCTCGGTCAGGCCGGTGATTTTGTCCGACTGCGGGGCGTCGGTGAACGGAAACAGATCGGTGGGGTAGAGAAAATTGAAGTACGGCCGCGCGTCGCGCGACGGCTGCGCGAAGCGATGGTTGAAACTGCCTCGGCCCGCGCCGGCCACGTGCGACCAGATGCCGTCGAACACCGGCGCCCCCTTTTCATCCTGGTTGAAATTGAAATAGAGAAACGTCCGCAGGAATCGCCCGGTCTGCGACGACCCGATGGCGATCGCCCGCTCGATGTGGCTGGTCGCGCGGTTCTGTTTCAGGTGCGAGATGAAGTCGCGGACCGCCGCCGGCCCGAGCCCGACCAGCGCCGGATTCCGTCCCTGGTAGACCAGCTCGTAGATTTTTCCCGGCTCAAAGCCTGCAGCCATGACGATGTTCTCGCGTTTCGCGTCCAGGCTCCAGTTTGCCCGCGGGATGACCGTGCGGGGCGCGTCGCGGCGATCGCGGACCGTCAGCGTGAGGCTGGGATCGTCGGGATTCGCGACGGGGTAGGCGACGTGGTTCCGGTCGGCGACGTAGATTTGGGTCGAGCGCTCGTCGGGCACGAAGTCGGCGCGGACGAGGCCCGTGATGGGCCGCCCGCCGTCGGTCGCCCGGGGGACGTGCAACTGCAGCAGTTCGCCGGGGCCCGGGATGTCGAACTGCCAGCCGATCCACGCGAGGGTGTAGCCGCGATCGAAGAGAAAGCCGTCGCCGATCTCCGCGGGCGTCCGCGGGTCGTTTGACACGGCGCCGCGATTGAAGAGCACGAGCAGGTCCTTGCGGCCGCGATTCCCGACCTGGAAGAGAACCGTGCCGTTGCCGCGCGCCGGGTCCTTCGGTTGGAACAGGTACAATTCCGCCGAAAACTCGACCAGGCCCTGGGCGTTGCGCGGTGCGAAATCGATGTCCGAGATCAGCCGGTTGGCCGGCAGCTTGGGATCGACCGCGAAATGCACCTTGCCCACGACGCGTTCATAGGGACCGGCGCCCGCGGCCCCGGCCGGTAGTGCAACATCGGTCCGTTCCGTCACCTCGACCCGGACCACGCCGGCCATCGCCAGTCGACACACGAACAATGCAAGCACGAGCAGGGGTAGGCGTCTCATGCGCGGATACAGTCCGCAGTGTCCGGGACCGGCAAGCCGGCAAGTTGTCTTTGCGTGTCTCCTTGGAGTTGAGGATCTGGGCCTTGATGGACTCCAATGCCGTGTGCACCTTGTGGCACTCGGTTCCCCAGGATGGATGACAAACTTCCGACTCCCGTCCCCATGAAATCTCCCCGCACCCCGAATTTCGCCGCCGGGCTTGGCCTGGCGCTGCTGGTTCGGTTCGCCGCCCTGCTGCCCGCAGCCGAATACTTTCCGCCGCGCGGCGATTGGGAACATCGTCGTCCCGACCAGCTCAATCTCGACTCGTTGAAGATGCAGCAGGCGGTGGACTACGTCCGCGAGCACGAGAATCCCGCCAACCGGGATCAGGCGACGCTCCAGCGGGAAACGTTCGGTGCCCGTGAGCCGAACTTCGAACTCCTCGGCCCCACCCAGCCCCGCGCGGCGATCAACGGCTTGGTCGTCCATCGCGGTTATGTCGTGGCGGAATGGGGTGACACCGCACGGACCGACATGACGCACAGCATCACGAAGACTTTTCTCACCACCGTGGTGGGACTGGCGTGGCAGCGGGGATTGATCCGTCACGTCAACCACCGCGTGGCCGGCTACCTGCCGACGGCCGAGCGGGAGCAGCTCTTCGGTTCCGAGCACAACGCCTCGATCACGTGGAATCACCTCCTGCGCCAGACGAGCGACTGGTCGGGGACGCTTTGGGGAGTTTCCGACTGGGCAGACCGGCCGGTCGGCGCCACGCCGGCCGACTTTCCGAACCGGCTGATGCACGAGCCCGGGGCGTATTTCAAATACAACGACGTGCGGGTGAATCTCCTCGCGCTCGCGGCGCTGCACGTCTGGCGGCGGCCGCTCCCCGAGGTGTTGCGCGAGGAAGTCATGGATCCCATCGGCGCCTCGAGCACGTGGCGCTGGCACGGTTATGAGAATTCCTGGGTCGAAATCGAGGGCCAGCGCATCCAGTCCGTCAGCGGCGGCGGCCATTTCGGCGGCGGCATGTTCATCAATGCCCATGATCTCGCCCGCTTTGGTTACCTCTTCCTGCGAGAGGGACGGTGGGGCGATCGGGCGATCGTCAGCCCGGAATGGATCGCACTGGCGCGGACGCCGGGTCCGGCCAACGACACCTATGGTTTCGCCAACTGGTACCTGAACACCGGCCGCAAGCCGCTGCCCGCCACGCCCGCCTCGAGCGTCACGTTTCGCGGCGCCGGCACCAACATTGTCTATGTCGACTGGGAGCACGACCTCGTGGTGGTCGTGCGCTGGATCAAGAACGACGAAGCGCTGAACGAATTTCTCGGGCGCGTCATCGCCGCGCTGGCGAAGCCGCAGTGACCGCGTTCGCCGTGTCTACTCGGCCGACGAAAAGTCGCTTTGCTTCAACACCGCGCGCGCAGATTCCGCGTCCGCGTCCTGCACCTGGACCCGGATGCTGTTCATGCTCCCCATGAAGATGACCGGATCGGTCTGGGCGGTCAGTTCGTCGGGCACGAAGGCTGCGACGCCGCAACCCTCGAGCAGGGATTTGAGGAACAACGCCTGATCGATGGTGAGACAGCGGGCGACAGTCGTCATGGTGGCACAGCCTGAGCCAGATTCAGCTCCATCGCCAGATCGCACTGGCAGGAGTGGACGCCACCGTCGGCCGGCATGAATCCGGCGCGCGTGGAGAGGGCCATCGCCTCTTTGAGCACCGCGGCCGTTTCGAGAGTGAGAAGTGCAGGATTCCAATGGGCGATCTTCCCAAATCATGGGGGCTCGGATCGAAGGACCTGCGGTGGTCCGATGCCTGTCTCCGTGCCCCGGTGTCCTCTGTGTTCAACTGGACCCATGCCACGGGACACAGGAGCCTCGGGAACGCCGGGTTCAGTTCGAGCCCGCTGCGGCCGGGGTGGCCGGCTGGGGCCACGCGCCGCGGAGCCAATCCGCCACGAGTCCGATCTGGTGCTCGTTCAGGCTCTTTTCAGGGCCGAACGAGGGCATGCGATCATTGTTCTCGCCGTAAAACCTCTCGTGCGAGGGATCGGAAATGAAGGCGACGAGCCACTCCCTCGAGCCATAGCCGGTCAGGTCGGGGCCTTCGGCGGCACCCTGGTCATGGAGGGTGTGGCAGTCGGTGCAGGCGAGGAGCGTGCCATTCATGGCGGCCTTTCCTTCCGCAATCAGCGTCGCGTCCCGGCGGTCGGCTTCGGCTTGGGCGGGAAGCCTGGCCTCGGCCGACAAAGCGATCAGCCCCCGGCGCAACTCTTCCTTCTGCTCGGGCGTGCATTCGGCGAGGTCCTTGACGAACTTCACCATGTCCGAGTCAGCCCCAAAATGGGTTCCACCCCAATAGCGGGGCGTGTCGATCAACGCCGGATCGAAGAACCCGGTGAGCCATTCGCGGCTGCCAAAGCCCTTCAGGTCCGAAGCGGCAATCTTGTCCTTCGGCTGCCTGCCCAGGCCGTCGTGGCCGTCGTAGCGGTGGCACGAGGAACAGCTTTGGGAGAAAATCTTTGGGCCCTGCGTGAGCGGGTCGTTCCGGAGCAGTGTCACGGCGCCAGTGATCGGAATGCCGCCGCGGGCCAGCTCGACAACGCGAGCCGCGTCGCGCTGCGCGGTTTGAACGCCCGCCTGGTAATCCGCGTTCTTCGCATCCTCCGCCATCGCGAGATAGGTCAGGAGTGCCACGCCGCCCATCATCGCCCAGAGAAAGCCGAGGTTGAAACGGTGCCCGAGCTTCCAACGCCCGACGTAGGGCATCGCGAACAGCACGCCCAGCAACAGGGTCGGGACAATGATCGCGCCGATGATCTCGGTGCGGCCCGGGAAGTACTTCAACAACTGGAAGAGGAACAGAAAGTACCACTCGGGCCGGGCATCGTAAGGCTCGGACGGGTCGGCCGGCGCATCCAGCGGCGCGCCATGATGCCGGATGACGAAGAAAAGCACGACGACCAGGACCGCGAGACAGGCGACGGCGTCGCGGAGTACTTGGTCGGGCCAGAATGCGGCGTCCGGCCGGCGGCGCGGTTCCTTGGGCGTGATGCCGTGGCGGCGGAACAGATAGATGTGCGCGACGATGAAGGCGATGATGCCGCCTGGGATGATGCCGGCGTGCAGCGCGAAGAAGCGCGTGATCGTGTGATGCCCGTAATCGGCCGAGCCCACGACGATCGTCTGCAACGCCGGTCCGATGATCGGGGTGATCGCCGCAATGTTCGTCGTCACCGCCGTGGCCCAATAGCCCTTCTGATCCCACGGCAGCAGATAGCCGGTGAGCGAGAGACCCAGCGTCAGAAGCAGCAGGATCACTCCGGACCAGAAATTGATCTCACGCGGGGCCTTGTAGGCGCCGTCGATGACCACCTGCATCAGGTGAAGCACCAGCAGCACCGTCATCGCCTGCGCGGTGAAGTGATGCAAGCCGCGGAGGAACCAGCCGCCCCACATCTGATACTGGATAAAATAAACACTTTCCCACGCGGTCTGGGAACTTGGGCTGTAGGCCAGCCAGAGGAAGAGTCCGGTGATGACCTGGACCGCAAAACAGAACACCAGCGTGCTGCCCCAGACGTAGCGCCACCGGGCCCCACCGGGCACGTTTTCAAACAGCGTCTCGTGGACCAGCTTCCTGTAGCCGGTGCGTTGGTCGAGCCAGTCGAGCGAGGCCTTCATCAAACAGGAATCTTGTCGGGCACGCCCTTGCGGAAGTTCCGGAACTTCACCCAGATCTCGGTGCCATGGCGGATCTCGACCGGCAATTCATCGAGCGCCCGCGGACTCGGGCTCTTGGGATCGAGAATCTTTCCGTCCCGCGAAAAGCTGCTGTTGTGGCAGGGACAGAAAAAAATGTCCTGGCCGCCCCGGTAACCCACCGCGCAGCCGGCATGTGGGCAAATCGTGTTCAGTGCGCGGACCTCGTTTGGTCCGGTGCGTTGCAGGTAAACGGAGCCGACGGGCACATTCGGCGTGCGGTTCCACGCATCGACCCGGGTGGCGACGATCTCGAACCTCCGGGGCGGGCTGTTCTCGGGAAGCGCATTGAGCGAACCGACAAACACGGCGCCGGTGGTCTCCGACTTGCGGCGCAGCGGATCGAACAACACGAGCAAACCCGCGAGCGCCGGCACGACCGCGACAATCCCACCGATGACGATGGAGGCAGCCTTGGCGATGAAGCTGCGCCGATCCGGCTGGGGTGGGACGTGGGAGCAGGCCATGTCAGTGGATAAAAACGCAGCCCAATTCGGCCGCGTGGGGATGACGAATCGCGCTCCGGAACGTTGCAACACGGAATCGAGGCCCCCCGCGGGATGAAGCACAACGCGCACCTACTAGTAGCTGCGTTTTCATTCCGGATACGATCGCGGCGCGTCTGGGGTGGCACGGGTCTCCCGACCCGTGGTGGACGGAGTGGCGACCGTGACGATTCTTCATGGGTCTGGAGACCCATGCCACGCCCGACCCCGACTCAGGCCGGCGTCACCGCGTCGCGCACGAG
>CANEVO010000067.1 GCA_947442255.1 Opitutia bacterium | reverse complement strand
GGTTCGACCGAGGTCAACACGGCACGGGAAATGCCTTCCGGCAACACCGTGGCCCCGCGTTGGGAGAATCCGCGAATGTTCGGCAAGGACGTCTTCACCTTTGCCCGGGTGCGCTATGCGAGCGGGGCCGCGGGCGGAGCCTTTGGCGGTGGCGCCGGCTGGGATACCGACGCCCCGGACAGCGATCTGAATCTGTCGTACCGGTTGCAGCAGATGACCGCCATCAAGGTCGATCCGAACGGTCGGTTCGTCGATCTCACGGATCCCGCCCTCTCGGACTTTCCCTGGCTCTACATTGCCGAGCCCGGTTCGATGTATTTCACGCCGGACGAAGTGACCGCCCTGCGGAAGTATCTCCAAAACGGCGGATTCCTGATGCTCGACGATTTCTGGGGCGATGCCGCGTGGAAGAACGTGCAATATTATTTGAAGAAGGTCCTGCCGACGCGGAATTTCGTCGAGGTCCCGATGGATCATCCGCTCTACCATTGCGTGTTCGAGATTCAGGCCAAGGGACAGATCCCGAACATGAACACCGCAATCGACAGCGAACAGACCGGCGTCACCTACGAGCGGAACCACGACGGCGAGGTAAAGACCGTCCATCATCGCGGCATCTTCGATGAGAAGGGCCGGCTCATGGTCCTGGCCACGCATAACACCGACACGGGCGAAGGCTGGGAGTCGGAGGGCGTGAACGACTACTTCTTTCGTAATTTCTCGGAGCGCATCGCGTATCCGCTCGGGATTAACATCATTTTCTACGTCATGACGCACTGAGCATGAACGGGTGCGCACAACTCATCCCGGCGGGCGCAGCGGCTGCGCCGGCCGAACGCCGCCCGTGAAACGGATCGCCTGCCTCGTCCTCCTGTTCGTGGCCGTGACGGGCATCGCGTTGGCGCAGTATCGGGATCGGGGACGGCGGATGCGGGCCATGGACGGCGTCCAGACCGCGCGCGAAATGCCCTCGGGCAGCACCGGAACTCCCACGTGGGAGAACCCACGTTCCTTCAAGAAGGATGTCTTCACCTTTGCGCGCATTCGCTATTCGAGCGGCTACGGAAGAGGTTTTCGCGGTTACGGTGGCGGCTGGCTGACGGATGCGCCGGACAGCGATCTGAATCTCTCGTACCGGCTGCAGCAGATGACCTCGCTCAAGGTGGATCCCGACGGCCGGTTTGTTGACCTCACGTCGCCCGAACTCACGGACTTTCCCTGGATCTACATCGTCGAGCCGGGGAGCCTGCACTTCAGCGAACTGGAGGTCGTGGCTTTGCGGAATTACCTGCTCAACGGCGGATTCCTGATGTTCGACGATTTCTGGGGCGATACGGCCTGGCAGAACGTCGAGCGGAACATGCGGCGCGTTTTTCCCGACCGGCGGTTTACCGAGATGTCCCTCGACCATCCGCTCTACCACTGTGTCTTTGAGATCAAGGCGAAGGGCCAGGTGCCGAACATCCGCACCGGGGCCGAGAGCGAGCACACGGGCGTGACCTACGAGTATCACGACGGCGACGTCCAGAACGTCCATCATCGCGCAATCATGGACGACAAGGGCCGCCTCATGGTCCTCGCCACGCACAACAGCGACAACGGCGACGGCTGGGAGCGCGAGGGCGAGAGCGACTACTATTTCCACAACTTCTCCGAGAAGATCGCGTACCCCCTGGGGATAAACATCCTCTTCTACGTGATGACGCACTGACATGACGACGCGCCATCTCACCTTCTGGGCCGGCTGGGGGCTGGTCACGCTGGGCGTCATGGACGCTGCGTCGCCGTTGCATGAGGGCGAGCGCCGCCGATCCTCGGAGGACTACGGCACGATCATCAACACGGAGGGCGGGGGAGTGATCGACGAAAACACGGTCCGGACCGCCCGGGAAACTCAGTCCCACAGCACGGGCACGCCAGATTGGACGAATCCCCGCGGCTTTGAGAAGGACACGTTCACGTTTGCGCGGATCATCTTCAAGTCCTCGACCAGCCGCGGCGTGCGGAGCGGCTTCGGGCGCCAGCTTGGCTGGTGGGTCGACTATCCCGACGCGGATTTGAATTTTTCCTATCGGCTCCAACAAATGACCTCGGCCCGCGTCGATCCCGATGCCCGGGTCCTCAAGCTGTCGGACCCGGCGCTGTTCGATTATCCCTTCATCTTCATGGAGCACGCCGGCTACATGCGCTTGCGCGACACCGAGGTCGCCGGGCTCCGCAACTACCTCCAGACGGGCGGTTCGATGATGGTGAACGATTTTTGGGGCGTCGAGGAATGGGAAGGCTTTGCGGCGCAGATGCAGCGCGTGCTGCCGGGGCGGGAATGGATCGATCTCTCGCTGGACCACCCGGTCTTCCATTGTGTCTTCAACATCAAGGGGGCGATGCAGACCCTCCAGGTGCCGACGATCCAGTTCTGGAATCCCGAGCACAACCCCCGCGATCCCACCTCGAACCTGCAGACGATGTGGCGCGGCGAAGGTTCGGAAGACATGCACGTTCGTGCCTTGCTGGACGACAAACAGCGGATCATGGTGATCGCGATTCACAACAGCGA
Organism: Opitutia bacterium; assembly: GCA_947442255.1. The sequence continues at coordinate 21,256 of CANEVO010000067.1, read as the reverse complement.
CGTCAGCGACGGTTGGGAGCGCGAGGGTGAGAACAACGAGTACTTCCAGCGCTTCTCCGAAAAGGTAGCTTATCCCCTTGGCATAAACATGGTTTTTTACCTGATGACGCATTGATCGCCCGGTGGTCGCATCCGTTTCCCCGTCCCCTGCGTCTAAGTTTCAGTCCCCTCAGAACTTCCCCCTTTCAATGAGCATCCCTCCGATTGTTACCGAACCGACTCCTGCCCCGGCCACCGCCTTTAACAACGAGCGTGAAGTCGCCGAGCGGCTGATCGCCGGCCGGGTGAAGATCGAGTCCGAACTGGCCAAGGTGATCGTCGGCCAGCGCGACGTCATCGAGCAGATCATGATCGCGCTCCTCGCGGGCGGACACTGCCTCATCACCGGCGCCCCCGGCCTCGCCAAGACCCTGCTCGTGAAATCGATCGCGCAGATCTTTCACCTCAAGTTCCAGCGCATCCAGTTCACGCCCGACCTGATGCCCGCGGACATCACCGGCACCGAGATTCTGCAGGACACCGGGTCCGGCCGCCAGATGAAGTTCGTCCACGGTCCGGTCTTCGCCAACATGATCCTGGCGGACGAAATCAATCGTACGCCGCCGAAGACCCAGGCCGCCTTGCTCGAGGCGATGCAGGAGCACCAGGTCACCGCCTCCGGCGTCCGTCATGTCTTGCAGGAGCCGTTCTTCGTCCTTGCGACGCAGAACCCGATTGAGATGGAGGGCACCTATCCGCTGCCCGAGGCCCAGCTCGATCGTTTCATGTTCAATGTGGTCATGGACTACCTCCCGGAGGACGACGAGGTGCGGGTTGTCGCCCAGACCACCTCCGGCCGGCCGGCGGCGATCGAGCCGCAGTTCTCGGGTGAGGATGTACTGCAGTTCCACGAACTGGTCCGCAAGGTGCCGGTCGCTGAGGAAATGGTGCGCTATGCGGTGCGGATTGCGTCGCTCTCCCGGCCGAACCAGCCCGGCACGCCCGACTTTGTGAACGAGTGGGTAAGCTGGGGCGCCGGTACGCGCGCCGCGCAGTTCCTGATTCTCGGGGCCAAGGCTCGCGCGCTGCTGCGCGGCCGGGCCCACGTCACGGCGGAAGACATCCAGGCGCTGGGCGCCCCCACGCTGCGCCACCGCATTCTGCTCAACTATCGTGCCGAGGCCGAGGGCATCCGCGTGGACGACGTGGTCAAGCGGCTCCTCGCGGCCGCACCCGCGCCGGTCAAACGCGCCTGAATCCGCCCGCCCGCTGAAGCCCGGACGCATGATTGCTCCCGCCACCCGCAGCCTGGCCGCCGCCAAGCTCATCGACCCCCAGGCGTTGATGAGCATCCGCAACCTCGAGTTGCGGGCGCGCGCGGTCGTCGAAGGTTTCTGGAGCGGGCTCCATCGCAGCCCCTACCACGGCTTCTCGGTCGAGTTCACCGAGTATCGTCAGTACACGCCGGGCGACGATCCGCGTTATCTCGACTGGCGGGTCTATGGCCGGACCGACCGCTACTTCATCAAGAAGTACGAGGACGAAACGAACCTCCGGTGCCATCTCCTGGTGGACCAGAGCCGATCGATGGAGTTCGGCACGCGCGGTTATACCAAGGCCCAGTACGCGGCGACGCTCGTGGCGACCCTGGCGTATTTTCTCCATCTGCAGGGGGACGCGGTCGGCCTCCTGACCTTCAACGATCAGGTTCGTGAATACATGCCCGCGCGGCACCGCAAGGGACACCTGCGTCAGTTGATGCTCGCGCTCGAGCATCCCACGAGCGGGCAGTCCACCGATCTCAATGCGCCGATCGAGCGCATCACCACGCTGATTCGGAAACGGGGGCTCGTGAGCCTGGTCTCGGATTTCTTCGCCCCGCTGGATCGGTTGGAACGGAACCTGATCGCGCTGACGGCCGGCGGGCACGAGATGAATGTCTTCCACCTTCTCGATCCGGCGGAACTTAATCTCGGGTTGGAGAAGCCGTCGCTCTTCGAGGATTTTGAATCGAACCGGACGATCTATATCGATCCGTCGGCGGCCCGGGCCGAGTACATGAAAAAGCTGGACGCCCATTGCGAGGCGTTGCGGGCGATCTGCCGCCGCCTCGGCATCGGCTATCATCAGATCTCGACCGCGCAGCCGCTGGAGATCGCGTTGTTCGGCTTCCTGCAGGAACGGATGCGGCGCGGCCGGCAGTTTCGCCGGGCCGGGAATCCTTCGGGAGGTGCCGCATGAGTTTCCTGACCCCTTTCTTCCTCCTCGGGGCGCTCGCGATTGGAGGCCCCCTCATCTACCATCTAATCCGGCAGACGACCCGGGAACGGACAGTCTTCAGTTCGCTGATGTTTCTGCTGCCGAGTCCGCCGCGGATTTCGAAGCGGCATCGGCTTGAGCACATCCTCCTCCTGATCCTGCGCTGCCTGGCGCTCCTGTTGCTGGCGCTGGGTTTCGCCCGGCCCTTCCTCACGCAAACTGAGTTGAACGATCCCACGGCCGCCCAGCCGAAACGGATCGTGGTCCTGCTCGACCGCAGTGCGAGCATGCGCCGGGCTGGACTGTGGCCCGCCGCCCAAGCCCGCGCGGAAGCGGTCCTCCGCACCGCTGGAGTCGCGGACCATGTCACGATCATCGCCTTCGATCGCCAGGGGGCCCCGGTCCTGACCTTCGACGAGTGGAATCAGGCGGCCACGGGCGATCGCGTGGCCCTCGCCATGAGCCGCGTGCGAGCCGTCACCCCGAGTTGGGCCGGAACGCACCTTGGCAACGGCTTGATTGCCGCGGCCGAGGCCCTGGGTGAAACGGATGGCAAGGCCAGTCTCGGTCCACGGCACATTTACTTGATCAGCGATCTGCAGGCGGGCAGCCGGCTCGACACCCTCCAGTCCTACGAATGGCCGAAGGGCGTCGAGTTGTTCGTCGAGGCCATCAAGGCCGGCAGTCCGAGCAATGCCGGCCTGCAACTGGTCGCCGACTCGGCGGAGTCCACCCGTTCCGTCGCCGCTCCGGTCCGCGTGCGGGTGAGCAATGCCGCGGACTCGAAGCGCGAGCAGTTCAAGCTCGGCTGGGTCAAGGCGGGCGCGCCGGACTTTATCGGGCCCGCCATCGATGCCTACGTGTCACCGGGCCAGTCGCGCATTTTTAGCGTGCCACTCCCCGCGGATGCCACGGCCGCCGACCAGATCGCGCTGCGGGGCGACGACGATGATTTCGACAATGTGGTCGCAGTGATCCCGCCCGCCCAGCAGCGCGCCAACGTGCTCTGGCTCGGCAACGAGACCGCCGAGGATTCCAAGCAGCCGCTTTTCTTCCTGCGCCGGGCGTTCACGGACAGCCCGCGGGTCGCCGTTCAAGTGACGGCCCGCGCCAGTTCCGCAACGCTGAATCCCGCCGAGTTGCAGGCGGCGCATGTTATATTCGTGGCCGATGTGCTCACGCCGGCCACGGTGGCCGCGGTCCGTGAGCAGGCGCAGGCCGGGAAAATCGTGTTCGTGGTGCCGAAGAATCCCGAGGCCGGGACGACCCTGGGCGCGCTGCTTGGGCGCGAGGGTGTGCCGCTCGAGGAAGCGCGGCTGAAGGCCTACGCGATGTGGGCGGAAATCGATTTCTCCCATCCGCTCTTTGCGGCCTTCAACGATCCGCGCTTCAGCGATTTCACGAAGATTCACATCTGGCGGTATCGGAAACTCGACGTCGCCGGCCTTCCGGGCGCGCGGTCGGTCGTGAAATTCGACAGCGGCGATCCCGCCCTGGTCGAAGTGCCGGTGGGCCAGGGCAAGGTGTTCGTTCTGACCGCGGGCTGGCAGCCCGAGGACAGCCAGCTCGCCATTTCGTCAAAGTTCGTGCCCCTGATGTGGTCGCTGCTCGAACTGGGTGGGGGAGTGACGAATACCACGACGCAGTTCTCGATTGGCGATCCGGTGCCCGCGCCCGCGGGAACCGAACCGAAGGCCGTCCGCCTGCCGGACGGAGCGACGCTGCCCATTCCGACGGGGACGACCAGTTTTGCCCAGACCCTGCAGCCGGGCATCTATGAATTTAACGGTGGACCCCGGAGCGCGCGCTTCGCGGTGAATCTGGATCCCAACGAGAGCCGGACGGCGCCGCTCGATGCGGAGGAACTGGAACGGCTCGGCGTACCGGTGGCCCGGGAACAGGCCGCGGCCGTTGCCCCGACGGAAAGCAAGACGATGTTGCAGGGCATGGAAGCGGAGGGACGGCAGAAATTATGGCGTTGGTTTATCGCGGCGACCCTCGCCGTGTTGTTGGTGGAATCCGCCCTCGCAGGTTGGACGGCGCGGCGTGCGGTGGCGGCGAAAACAGCAGAGGTGGCATCATGAACAACGACTTTCTCAAATCCCGGCTGCACCAGGTGGCCCGGCGGTTTCAGTGGCTCGGCCTGTGGCGCAAGATGGCGGCATGCTGGGCGATTGCCGCCCTGGCCTCGATCGCGCTCATCGTGTTCCAACGCGCGACGGGCTGGACCTCGCCCTTTCTCCTTCCGGCCATGGTTGGGCTCGCCGCCACGGTGGCGCTGACGATCGCGTTGCGACATTTCGAGACGCGGCCGGACTACCGCTGGATCGCGCGCAAGGTCGAGGACCGGAATCCCGAATTGAACGGACTCCTGCTCACGGCCGTGCAGCAGACGATCGAAACCGGCCAGGAGCCCGGTTATCTTCAATACCGCGTGCTCCAGGAGGCGACGGCCCGAAGCCAGGAACAGGATTGGACGCAGGTGGTGCCGCGGAAGCGCGTCATGGCGGTGCAAGGTCTGCACCTGGTCGCGCTGGCCGGCTTCGGCATTGCGCTGATCAATCTGCGCGTCGATCCAATCATGGGCGAGACCGCGCGTTGGACGGCCGTCGATGGAATGACCGTGACGCCCGGCGACACCTCCGTGGAGAAGGGCGAAAGCCTCGTGGTGCTGGCCCGTTTCGGTCAGCAGCTGCCGGCCTCGGTCATGCTCGTGGTGCGCGAGAACGGCGCGGCGGCGCGCTCGATTCCCCTGGTCAAGAACATGAACGATCCGGTGTTCGGCGGCAGCGTGCCGGATGTGGCGGGCGACTTCGTCTATCATCTCGAGTATCGCGGGCAGAAGACCCGGGATTTCAAGGTCAGCGTGTTCGAGCATCCCAAGCTGGCGCGGTCGGACGTCGAGTTGACGTTTCCAGAATACACCAAATTGGCGCGCAAGCGCATCGAGGACACCCGGCGTGTCAGTGCGGTCGAAGGCACGAAACTCAACGTGGAGCTCCAGTTGAACAAGCCGGTCGCCTCCGCCAGGCTCGTGGCCCGGGACGCCCAGAAAACGGTGATTCCGCTGGTGGTGTCACCCGACAAGGCCGTGGCCTCGCTCCCAGACTTCGTGCCGGAAAAGAGCCAGTCGTACGACTTGCAGCTGGTCGATGCCGAGGGTCGGACGAACAAGATCGCGACCTCCTTCGCGATCGATGTGCAGCCGAACCGTCCTCCCGAGGTGAAGCTCACGTCCCCGCGCGGCGACTTGCGTCCCTCGGCGCTCGAGGAAATCGCGTTCGATGGCACGGTGTGGGACGATTTTGGTTCGCCCGCCTATGGGCTGGCCTACTCGGTGGGCGGTGCGGAACCCAAGAGCATCGAGCTCGGGCGCGACGCCGTGGCCAAGGAAAAGCGGACGATTGCCCATCTGCTGCAGCTCGAGGAACTCGAGGCCAAGCCGGACGATCTGATCTCGTGGCATGTCTGGGCCGACGACATCGGACCCGATGGCAAAGTCCGGCGCACGAACGGCGATCTCTATTTCGCTGAGGTGCGGCCGTTCGATGAGATCTTTCGCGAGAACCAGATGTCCGGCGAGGATCAGCAACAGCAGGGCGGCGGAGGCGGTGGCGGGGGCAGCGAGGCCCGCAAGCTCACCGACCTGCAGAAACAGATTATCAATGCGACCTGGAAGCTCCAACGCGACGGCCAGTCGGATCACTATGCCGAGGACGCCAAGGTCGTGCAGGAGTCGCAGTCCGAGGCTCTCTCCCAGGCGAAGGAACAGGCCGGCGAGGCGCAGTCCCCGCGGCGGCAGTCGCTGTGGAAAGCGGTAACGCAGGAGATGGAAACCGCGCTCGAGAAATTGAAGGCGGCGGAGAAGGAACCGGGGCCGTTGGCGCAGGCACTGCCCGCCGAACAGGCGGCCTATCAGGCCTTGTTGAAGCTGCAGGCCCGCGAAACCAATGTCACCCGCGGGCAGCGCGGTGGCGGCGGCGGCGGTGGCGGTCAGATGACTCAGCGGCAGATCGATCAGCTCGACCTGAAGCAGAACCAGAACCGCTACGAGACCCAGCGCCAGGCGCGCTCGCCCCAGAACCAGGAACGCACGGAGCAACTCGCGGTGATGAACCGGCTGCAACAGCTGGCGCGGCGGCAACAGGACTTGAACGAGCGCCTGAAGGAATTGCAGACCTCGCTCCAAGAGGCTCGCAGCGAGCAGGAGCGCGAGGAGATCAAGAAACGACTCAAGCGGCTCGAGGAAGAACAGCGGCAGATGCTGGCCGATGCCGATGAGGTGAAACAGCGAATGGATCGCGCCGAAAACCAGTCCAGCATGGCCGAGCAGCGGAAGCAGCTCGAGGAAACGCGCGACGACCTGCAGAAGGCCGCCGATGCTGCCGCGGATGGTTCGGTGGCGCAGGCTCTGGCGTCCGGGACGCGGGCGCAGCGGCAGTTGCAGCAGTTGCGCGATGACATGCGCAAGGAAAACTCCAGCCAGTTTGCCGAGGACATGCGGGACATGCGCAACGAGGCCCGCGAGCTCGCCCGCGAACAGGAGCAGGTTTCTCAGAAACTCGACGCGCTCAATAACTCGGCGACGCAGCGTCGCACTCTCAGCGACACGGGCGACCGCAAGGAGGCGCTCGACAAGCTGGTCGAGCAAAAGGAGCGGATGAACCAGATCGTGGAGAAGGCGACGCAGGTCTCCGAACAGGCCGAGAATACCGAGCCGCTGCTCTCGCGTCAGCTTTACGACAGCCTCCGCAAGCTCAGCCAGGACGATGCCAACAGCGTGAAGCAGATGCGGCAGGAGCTCTTGGGCTCGGGCCGGCTCACCCGCGATTTATATGATCGCCTGCAAAAGGCCGGCGAGAGCGACCAGAGCGGCAAGGCACTCGACCTCACGCGCGAACTCCTGCGCGACGGCTTCCTCGCCGAGGCCGGGCAGGCCGGACAGCGGGCCCGCACGGAGATCGATGACCTGAAGAAGGGCGTCGAACGCGCCGCGGAAAGCGTACTCGGCGACGACGCCGAGCAGTTGAAGCTCGCACAATCGGAGCTCGACGAATTGACGGATCAACTGGCCCGCGAGATCGCGCAGGCCGGCGGCGGAGCACCCAAACCCGGCCAGCCGGGACAGCCTGGCCAAGCGGGCCAACCGGGCGCGCCCGGGGAACAGCAAGCGGCCAATGGCCAGCCGGGACAGGGCAGCGAGCCGCAACCCGGCCAGCCCGGGGCTGCGGGCGAACCGCAGGGTGACCGCCTAGCGCAAAACGGCCAACCCGGACAGTCAGGCCAGCCCGGACAAGCTGGCCAGTCGGGTCAGCCCGGCGTTACCCAAGGTGGCAACAGTCCCGGCGGACAGGGTGGCAATGCGGATGGGACCCAGCCTAGCGAGGCTAATGGCCAGCAGGGTGGCCGCGGTCAGCTGACAGAAGGTCGCGGCGGGCGCGGTCAAACCGGTGGCAACCGTGGCGGCCTCAGCCTCGACGCGATTCTTAGTGGTGGCGGCGGCGGGGGTGGTGGAGTCGGAGCCTGGAACGAAGGCCGTTTCGCTGGCGGACCGATCACGGGCGAGGACTTTGCGCGCTGGGCTGAGCGTCTCGGTGATGTCGAACAGTTGCTCGATTCTCCTGAACTCCGGAACGCGGTGGCCACCGCGCGCGAACGTGCCCGGTTGCTGCGGCGCGATTTTCGTCAGGAGTTGAAGAAGCCGGATTGGACCGTGGTAGAACTCGAGATCATCAAGCCACTGGTCGAGGTGCGTACTCGTGTGGCCGAGGAGCTCGCCCGCCGCGACCCGAAGGATCTGCTCGCCCCCATCGATCGCGATCCGGTGCCGAACCGCTTTGCCGAGGCCGTGCGGAAATACTACGAGGAGCTGGGTAAGGACAAATGATCACTGCCACTCTCCCGGCCCGTTCGATTTCGTCTCGGCTGCCGCTCAACCCCACTAAATTTAGCGTCGCCCCGGCGGCCTACTGACCGGCATGCCCACGTCGCTTACCTTCTCCGGTTGGAACTGGCTTTGGCCCGCCGTCGCCTTTGTCGGCATTGCCGCCCTGGTCCTGGCGTGGAGTTACCGCGCCGCGGCGGGGCAGCCGCTGCGGTGGGTTTGCCTCACGCTGAAGATCGTCGGCCTGCTGGCGCTCGCCTTCTGCCTGTTGGAACCCCTGTGGCTCGGCCAGCGGGCGCGCCCGGGCGTCAATCTCTTCGCCGTGGTCGCCGACAACAGCCAGGGACTGCAAATTCATGACGCGGGCGACAATCGCAGCCGCGGTGACAGCCTGCGGGAGCTCCTCGATCTTCAGAAGCTCGGCTGGCAGGCGGCACTCGCCGAGACCTTCGATGTGCGGCGCTACGTGTTCGACACTCGGCTGCAGGCCACGACGGACTTTCATGAACTCACCTTCGACGGTCGCGCGACGGCTCTGGGTTCTGCGCTGCGGGCCATTAAGGATCGCTTCCAGGGCCGTCCACTCGCCGGCGTCCTCCTCCTGACGGACGGAAACGCGACCGACCTGCCAGCCGGTGTGCCTGACCTGGCGGGGCTGCCGCCGATTTATCCAGTCGTCATCGGCAAGCCCGATCCGGTGCGCGACATTGCCGTGCAGCAGGTGGCTGTCACCCAAAGCTCCTTTGAGGATGCGCCGGTGTCGGTGCAGGCCAACGTCAGCACCGCGGGTTATCGCGGCTCGCCCATCGTGGCGCGCCTGGTGGATCGGGAGGGCAAGACGGTCGAGGAACAGACGATGGACGGCCGGGCGGACGGTGAGGCGCTCGCTTTTCGCTTTCAGCTCAAGCCGGATGCTCCGGGCCTTTCCTATTATCAAGTGCGTGTCTCCAGCCGGGCCGATGCCGCGGCCGTCACGACGCCGCCCGCGCCGGCGGCGGACGACGCCGCGCCAAAGAGCGGGGAGGCGACGCTCGCGAACAACAGCCGGGTGATCTCCGTCGATCGAGGCGAGGGACCGTTCCGCGTGCTCTACGTCTCGGGACGGCCGAACTGGGAGTTTAAGTTTCTCAATCGCGCAATCGATGAGGATCGCCAGGTGCAGCTCGTCGGCCTGATCCGCGTGGCCAAGCGCGAGCCGAAGTTCGATTTTCGTGGTCGGGTGGGCGAGACGAGCAATCCGCTTTTCCGCGGTTTCGGCAACCAGTCGCCCGACGAGGTGCAGCGCTACGATCAGCCGGTGCTCGTGCGGTTGAATACGCGCGACGAGACGGAGCTCCGCGCCGGATTTCCCCGGACGCCGGAGGATCTCTACGGTTACCATGCGGTCATCCTCGACGATCTCGAGGCGGAGTTCTTTGCGCCCGAGCAGGCGCTGCTGTTGCAGAAGTTTGTGTCCGAGCGCGGGGGCGGGCTGCTGATGCTCGGGGGCATGGAAAGTTTTCAAGAGGGTAATTACCTCCACACCCCAATCGGGGAGGCGCTGCCTGTTTACCTCGATCGCAACGAGGATCAGAACGAGCCCCCCGGCCCGGTGAACTACCAGCTGGCCCGCGAAGGCTGGCTGCAGGCCTGGGCGCGCCTCCGGGACAACGAGGCGGACGAGCGTTCGCGAATCGATGGGATGAAGGCGATGGAAGTCTTCAACCGCGTGCGCGGCGTGAAGCCGGGCGCGAGCGTGATTGCGACCGTGAAGGACGCCAAGGGCACCGAGATGCCGGCGCTGGCGGTCCAGCGGTTTGGCCGGGGCCGCAGTGCCGCGCTCATGATCGGCGATGTCTGGCGCTGGGGATTCAAGGATGCGAATGCCAAGGCCGACATGGACAAGGCCTGGCGCCAGCTGGTGCGCTGGCTGATCGCCGATGTGCCGACGCGGGTGCAGTTGACTGTGGAACCGGTGCCGGCGGATGCCAACGGCTCCGTCTCGATCCAGGTGCGGGTGCGCGACGAAAAATTCCAGCCGGTGGACGATGCCAGCGTGATGCTGGAGGTGGAGCCGGTCGTCTTCGACGGCACCACGCCGGGTGCGCCGATCAAATTGGAAGCCGAGTCGGCGCTGAGCGAACCCGGTCTCTACCAGGTTGCCTACGTGCCGCGGCAGACCGGTGGCTACAAAGCGACCGCCACGGTGAAGAACACCGCGGGCGCCGACCTGGGCCGCGCCGAGGCGGGCTGGAGCACGGATCTCGCGGCCGAGGAGTTTCGGTCGCTGGCCCCGAATCAGGCGCTGTTGGAGGAAATCGCGCGCAAGACCGGAGGCCAGATGGTGCCGATGGCCGAGTTGGAAAAATTTGCCCGGCGGCTGCCGCAGTTGAAGGCTCCCGTGATGGAAACTTGGTCGTATCCCGCCTGGCATACGCCCGCGCTCTTCGCGTTCGCGCTCGCTTGCCTGCTGGCCGAGTGGGGCCTGCGCCGCTGGAAGGGAATGCCGTGAACACCCATGGTTCGATGTCATGGCGGCGGGCTCTGTCCGTGGCGTTCGGGTTGCTGCCGTTCGCCGGTTTCGCCGCCGACGACGCCGGCCTGGCCCGCTCCACCGTCATCATGGTGGCGGGTGCCGCCGGGGATCAGGCCTACCAGCCCGATATTGAGCAGCAAGCCGTGGCGTGGGCCAAGGCCAGCACGGACGCCGATGCCAGCCATGTGGCCATTGGGACAGGTCCGTCGGGTGGGACCGGCGATCGCGAGGCCTTGAAGGAGGCGCTCGCGGCTGAACCGAAGGACGGCAAAGGCGAACTCTGGCTCGTCCTCGCGGGGCATGGAACCTTCGACGGCAAGGAAGCGAAGTTGAATCTCCGCGGACCTGATGTGTCCGCCACGGACCTGGCCGAGTGGCTGAAGCCGTTCCAGCGACCGATCGCGATCATCGATACCACCTCGGCGAGCGCGCCTTTTCTGGCACGGCTCGCGGGCCCGAATCGGGTCATCGTGACCTCGACCCGCAGCGGCTATGAACAAAATTATGCCCGCTTCGGAAAGTATCTCGCCGAGGCGCTGCCGGACCTGAAGAGCGACTTGGACAAAGACAGCCAGATTTCCCTGCTCGAGGCGTTCCTGAGCGCCTCGTATCGGACGGCTGAGTTCTACAAGACCGAGGGCCGGCTCGCGACTGAACATGCCCTGGTCGACGACAACGGCGACGGACTCGGGACGCCCTTCGATTGGTTCCGCGGCGTCCGCGCCACCAAGAAGGCCGACGATAACGCCCCGCTCGACGGCGCACGGGCCCATCAGTTTCACCTCGTGCGCAGCAACGCCGAGCAGCACATGACCGCGGAACTGCGGGCGAAGCGCGATGCCTTGGAGCTCGAACTCGGGAAACTTCGCGAACGAAAACCCAAGCTGTCGGAGGAAGCCTACCTTCGGGAACTCGAAGAGCGGCTGTTGGAATTGGCGGCGCTCTACGCCGGCACCTGAAGTCCCGCTGCTCACGCCGCGGTCACAAAGTTCGCCTCTTCGCGTTTTCCTACTGCACGGTTCCGGCTTAGTCCGGCAATAATCCTTCCCGGCCGGCGCAACGCTTGCTTCGCTACGGGCATGCTCACGCGCTTTTCGGTTCCGCCCCTGCATCGGGTCACCCGGCAACTGGCCGCGGTGGCGATGGGCCGGTTGGCGCCGGATCAGGTAATCACGGGAGCCCGCGTGCTCTCGACGTACACCGAGCGGATCCATCGCGAACGCGAGGTGTGGATTAAGTCCGGCCGCATCGCCGTGACCCACCCAGCCGGGACCTATCGCAAGTCCGGGTTGAAAGGCGCACACGTTTACGATGCGCGGGGCGGCATCCTCGCGCCAGGGCTCGTTGATCCGCATGTGCACATCGAGAGCAGCATGATGACCGCGGGAGCCTTCGCCGAGGCCGCCCTGCTCAACGGGACCACCACGGTCTTTTGCGACTCCCACGAGATTGGCAACGTCTCCGATGTCGCAGGCATTGAATGGATGTTGGAGGACGCGCGCCGCGCGCCGCTGTCCATTTTTCTCACGGTGCCGAGCACCGTGCCCGCCACCAATTCGAGGCTCGAGACCGCGGGCGGTGATCTGACGCCGGCGAAGATTGGACGCATCTTCGATCGCTGGCCCGAGGCGGCTGCCCTCGGCGAGAAGATGGATTATATCCCCGTGGCCATGGGCGACGCCCGCAGTCACGCCATTCTCGCCGAGGCGCTGCGTCGCGGCCGGCCGGTCTGCGGCCACATCTACGGCCGGGAGTATGTCGCGGCGGGCGCGGCCAGTGGCGTGAGCGACACGCATGAGGCCATCGATCGCGAGATCGCGAACGATTTTCTGGAGAATGGCGTTTGGGTCTTTCTGCGCGGAGGGAATCCGCAGACGCCGTGGCACTCGCTGCCGCAGGCGATCAAGGCCGTGACCGAGCTGGGAGCCAACCCGAAGCGCGTCTGCGTCTGCACTGACGACCGTGACGCGGATGATCTTTTTCTCTTTGGCCTGGACTGGGTCGTCCGCCAGGCGGTGGCCGCGGGGTTGCGCACGACCACTGCTTGGAGCATGGGCTCGCTGCATCCAGCGACCCGCTACGCAATGGATGGCGAGTTCGGCGGATTGGGGCCTTCGCGTCGGGCTGACGTGGTGCTGCTCAACGAAGCCCTTGAGGTGCAGAATACCTGGTTCGGGGGCCAACTGGTCGTCGAACGACGGAAGATCACTCCGCTGCTCGAGCAGGCCCTGGAGCGGCGCTACCGTTATCCTGTGGCGGCCTATCGCACCATCAAGCTGCCGCGGCGCGTGACCCTGACCACTCCGTTGCCCGAGAAAAAGGTCACGGCGAACGTCATCCGGTTGGTGTCGCTCGGGATTGTGACGAAGCGGGAGCAACTCGTCCTGCCGGCCGCGGCCAGTTGGGACGAGCACTTCGCGCGGAAGAATCTCTGCTTTCTCGCCGTCGTGGAGCGCCACGGGAAGAACGGCAACGTAGGGCGCGGGCTGTTGCGGGACTTCGGGCTCAAGTCGGGGGCCGTGGCGAGCAGCGTGGGACACGATGCGCACAACATCGTGATCGCCGGGACGAATGAGGCGGAGATGCAACTCGCGCTGGCGACGGTTAAGGCCATGCGCGGCGGAGTTTGCGTGGTGCGCGGGAGCAAGGTCCTCGCCTCGGTGCCGCTGCCGATTGCCGGATTGCTGTCCGATCTGCGCGCCCACGAGGTGGCCCGACAGACGACCGCCCTGAAGCGGGCATGGAGACGAATTGGATGCAAGGTGCCCTACATGGGATTCAACCTGCTGCCGTTGTCGGTGATCCCGGAATTCCGGCTGACGGACAAGGGTCTCGTAGATGTCGGCGCGATGACCATCGTGCCGCTCTTCGAACGCCTTGGTTTCCTGCCGCGCCGCACCCCTTGAGCGAGCGGGCCATTGGCCGTTAACTTCCCACAGCATTTCCCCAGGATGTGGGCAGTCGTGGGGTGAAGGAAGGCGATGTAAGACACTGCCGCCTGCGGTTAGGCCACGCCGCCACTCGGGCGCGAAACGCCCAAGTACTTCCGTGCAGGGAAACCGAATCGAAGGCAGCCCGCCGCGGGCTGCCTCCCGATCATCCGTCAGGTCATTTCCAGCCCGCGCATCGTGCCCGTGGAGGAAGAGAACTTGTCCTGCTCGATGCCCATGCGATGGACCATCGAGAGGAGGAGATTAGCCATCGGGTAGTTGCGCTCGGGTGAGGTATCGAACGCAAGGTGCTGCCCGTGCTTGAAACCGCCACCAGCCAGGAGCAGTGGCATGTTTGTATTCACGTGCGTGTTGGCGTCGCCCAGATTCGATCCGTAGAGGACCATGGTCCGGTCGAGCAGCGTCTCTTCGCCTTCGCGGACTTCCTTCAGGTCGGAATAGAGCTTCGCGAGGAGCTTCATGTGCGCCAGGTCGAGCGCGCGCAACTGGCTCAACTTGTCGGCTGCTTTGCCGTGATGGGAGAGGTTGTGGTACCCTTCCGTGATTTTCACGTCCGGGATACCTTCGATGACCGGCGTGGCGACACTGTCGAGCATCAGCGTGATCGCGCGCGTCGAGTCGGTTTGGAACGAAAGCCGGGCCAGATCGTACATGACCTTCACCTTCGCCATGTATTGGGCGGGGCTGGCGGGATCGACTGGCGGGGCTGCCGTCACCTCGGGCTTCGGTTTCTTCTCCCAGCCCTGGGAGGCATGGAGCCGGCTTTCCAGGTCGCGGACACTCGAGAAATATTCATCGAGCCGATCGCGATCAGAAGCGCCGGCGCTGCGGCGCAGCGCGTTCGCCCGTTCGCCGACGGTGTCGAGGATGCTGCGGCCCGTCTGGAGGCGGAGGATTTGCGCCTCCACTTCAGCCGGCGTGCCCTGGACAAAGAGCTGCTTGAAGACCTCAGCGGCCTTGTCCTCGGGCGGCACGGCCACGCCCGTGCCCGAGACCGAAAGGCTCCGGGTCCGGGTGTTGACGGCGAGGGTAATGGAGGGAAACCGCGTCAGGGTGCCAATGCGTTCGGCCACGAATTGATCGAGCGACATCGTGTTCTTGAACGAGGCCGAGCTGGGATGCGGTGCGCCTGTCAGGAAGCAGATGTCCGCCGGATGGCCGCTGTCGACGCCCGCGAACGACACGCCGCTGAAGACGGTGAAATCGTTGCGGTGAGTCTGCAGCGGCTCGAGATAGGGGGACGCCACGTAGTCGCGCCCGGCGCCCTTCGGGAAGAAGGGCTCATGCAGCACGCCCAGGTTGTTGCAGATCGATAAAATGCGCCGCGGCTTTGCCGCCGGGGCGAGGGGGGAGTCGGCCGCCGCGGCCCGCGCGAAGGACGGCAGCATCAGGTCGAGGAAGGGCAGGGAAAGCGCGACACCGGTGCCCTGCAGAAAGTGACGGCGTGAGATGGCGGTACGCGTCGCGATGTAGGGTCCGGAGGCAAACGTTGGGTGGGAGAATTTTTTCATGAGGTGGATTTGCGGGCGGCCGGGATTAAAATGACGTAGGGAAGGTTATTTGTTCAAGAACAGGTCGCTCTGGATCAGCTGGTGGACGATGGAGCGCACGCCGTACTGGCGGGACTTGGTGGCCTGGACGATTTTCTCGACGGCCACGCGATCGCTGAACCGCTCGGATGCTCCGGTGGAAAAGACCAGGAGCTGCCGCACCAGATTCCGCGCCAGCTGGGCCTCATCCTTCAACAGGAGGCTCTTGAGATCGCGCACATCCCGGAAAGCCCGCCCATCGGAAAGCTCGCCGGCGGAGTCGACCGGTTGAGCCAGGTGAAAGGTGAGGGGAGCGCCGTTCTTACCGAACCGACCCATGGTGTCGTAAAGTTTGGCGGGCGACTCGCTGCGGTAGCGTTCGCGCCACGCGCCCATCACATCGAAGCTCTCCAACGCAAAGCCGGGAGGATCGATTTTGCGATGACAGGCCGCGCAGCTCTCGTCCGCACGATGCTTGTCAAGTTGCTGGCGGATGGTCACCGCGCCACGGGTGTCAGGCTCGATCGCTGGCACGGCGGCCGGGGGCGGGGGCAGATTGTAACCCATGATCCGCTCGGTGATCCACTTGCCGCGGAGGACGGGCGAGGTCGTGGTGCCGTTCGCGGTGACCTTGAGGATACTCGCCTGGGTCATGAACCCGCCGCGGGGACTGCCCGGGGGCAGAGCCACGCGCCGCATGGTGACGCCTTGCACGCCCGGGATGTCGTAATGATCGGCCAGGCGCTCGTTCAGGTAAGTGAAGTCGGAATCCACCAAGTGGCGGGCCGGCAGGTCGCGGTTCAGCAGGTCGCTGAAGTACAGCCGGGTTTCGTCTGCGGCGGCCTCGGTCAGCGCATCGTCGATATAATAGTCGTTGTACAGCGTCACCGAGGGCGTCGACTCGTCCATTTTTCGCAGGTCGAGCCAGTAATCGAGAAAGGCCGAGACAAAGCGGCTCGAATTTGGATCCGCGAGCAATCGCTCGGTTTCCGCGCGGAGCACCTCGGGGCGATGCAACTCGCCCCGGGCCGCGAGCTGGCGCAGTTTCTCGTCGGGAGTGGAGTTCCAGAGGAAAAGGGCGAGACGGGTGGCGAGGGCGTAATCATCGAGCCGGCCCGCCGGCTCATCGACGAACACGAAGTCAGGCGAGGCCAGGATGGCGGTGTAGGCGGAGCGCATCGCTCCGGCAAAGCCAAGTCCAGCATCGAGGCGGTGCTTAAACAGCGCGATGTAACGCTGCACTTCCGCTTCCTCGACCGGACGGCGAAACGCCCGGGGAATGAAGCCGCGAAGCAGGCGCTCGCCATCGCCCAAATGATTGTTGGATTCGACCTCCACGACGGCCGGAACCATCGCGGGCGGGCGGCCACCGCCACCACCGCCGCCACGGCGGCCGCCTGCGGCCGGGTTGACCAGCTCAATGGGGATTCCCGGTGCATCCGCAGCCACTTTCTTCATGGCCAGATTGCCGAAGAGAAGACGATACCCGACATCGGACGACTCATCATAGAGCGGTCCATCGACCTCGATCCAGCGAAAGGCCACCGCCGGCACACCGTCGCGCTGGGCGAGGGGATTTGTCCAACCCCGGGTCGGCACCGGCCGGCTGCGGAAGAAACGAGCCGAGTCCGTCACCAGAGTCTGGCCGCCCATCAGCCACAGGGAGTCGAGTTGGTAGACGTCGGGTTCAGGCGTGACATCGAATTGTCCCAACCGGCCACCGGCACCGCCGCGGGCGTACACGTGGATGGGTTCGTCGCGACGACCAGGGGAGAGCTTCTCGGTGTCGCCCGAATACCACCGGGGGGTGTTCGAGCGTTTCAGGAGGAGCGGATCGATGCCTTCATACTCCACCCCGCGGGATGTGCCTCCTGGGCCCATCCAAAGAGTGTAGCCACTGAAGCGAACGCGATATTTCCCTGTCACGGGTGCCCGGAAGCTGCTCCAGGCCGTCGGGAAGGCCTCATAGTCGCTGGCAATCCAGCCCACGGCCTCGAGTTCACGGGTCACCGGGTCGCTTTCGCCGACCGTCATCGGGGCCTTTTTCCGAAGGACGTCCGGCTGGCCACTAAAACCGAGGGCCGGAAACGTCGTCCGTTCGGCGTTGGCCCTGAACTCCGTCGCATTGAAGTGCAACAGGCCTTGGGTATCCCGCGCGTAGTAGCGCTTGGTGGTCGTAGGTAGGCGGGCGAATTCGACGCCTAGGACTGCGCTGACGGCACTTTCGGCGGCAGCCATGTACTGCTTCATGTGCACGAACGAGACGCCGAGGGCGTCGCTGGATTTGTTGTACCGGCTGGCTTCGCCATCTTCCGGCAACTTGCCCTTCACTTCCAGCCAGGGCGCCTGAAACAGATCGCGGACCGCGTTCTCGTATTCGGCACGGTTGAGCCGGCGCTGCTTCGCGCGGCCGTTGCTCGCCACGGCCTTGCGGTCCGCGTCGACGAGGGACGTGTCGAGCGTCTGAACGAACGCGTTGAGCTCCTTCACGTCGGGGCGCTTCTTTTCTTTGGGCGGCATTTCGCCGGCCCGCACGCGATCGTGAACCTTGACCCAAGTCAGGAAATTGGCGGCTTCGCCGGGGGCGTATTGCAGCGACGTGAGGTCGAGGCCGCCCTCTTTGTCCACGTCGTTATGGCAGCTGGAGCAGTGACGGTCGGTGAAGGCCGCCACGGTCTCGACAGCCGGCAAGGCAGTCGCGGCCATCAAGGCGGGCGTGGCGCTCGCGAGGAGAATGGCGCCCAAGGACCAGCCGGCGAGCGTCGCACGCCGGGAGTTACGGCTGTCGGAGCCAATGTTCTGCAACTCAGGAGCTTTCTTCATGGGGATTATCGATTCAGGATCTAAGCCTCAAAGCGGTCGCCCGAACGCGTTACTGGGGGAACGAGCAAGGGCAGAATGAGGGTAAGGAAATACCTGAAATAGTTCGCCGAAATGCAACTTCAAGCGACCCGGAACGGCTGGATTTTGATTTGGGCGGCCGGACATGGTCCCGCACTCGCAGGCCAGGGGGGGCGGGGTAGGGGTGCATTCTTGCCCGTTCGACGAGCTCTGGGTCCCGAGCCGGTCGAGGGACTGCGCCCTTGCGCGATGGCCTGTCCGACCGGAAACGAGGGCGTCGGCTGGTTTGCCTTGGCATAACGACAACGAAGATCAGTCTGCGCGTTCTGCCCCGTTCGTGCTGACATCAGGCACCGTGAAAATCCTTGGTGGTGCGACGTGCCCTTTCCCCGTTTTCCTTCCATGTCTTCGACCCCGACCCTTCGTTCTCCCGGCGTTTCGACGCTGCGGTCTTTCAATCGTCTCCGCCCCGCCGCCTGCGGTCTCCTGATCCTCGGGTTGGGCGCCGTGGCGTGGGCCCAGCCGCTCGCGCCGGTGACCTACGAGCGCATCCGGAATGCCTCCAACGAGCCGGGGAACTGGCTGACCTATGGCGGCAACTACGCGGGCCATCGGCACTCGACGCTGGCGGAGATCACGCCGGCGAACGTGGCGAACTTGAAACCCGTCTGGGTCTACCAACAGGCAGACTCGAGCAAATGGGAAGTCACGCCGATCGTGGTGAACGGCATCATGTATATCAGCGAGCGGCCCAACATCGTCACAGCCCTCGATGCCCGGACCGGCCGCGTGATCTGGAATTATCGCCGGCCTTTCCCGGACGATGTGCCGATCTGCTGCGGCACCCCCAATCGCGGCCTGGCCGTGCTCGGCGACGCGGTTTATCTCGGCACGTTCGACGCCCGCCTAGTCTGCCTCGATGCCAACACAGGAGCCGAGCGCTGGGACAAAGTCGTCATCGACTACCATCTGGGTTACTCGATCACCGCGGCGCCGCTGGCCGTGAAGGACAAAATCATCGTCGGCATTTCGGGCGGTGAGTTCGGAATTCGCGGCTTCTTTGACGCCTTCGACGCCAAGACCGGCGCGCATGCCTGGCGGTTCTACACCGTTCCGGGCAAGGGCGAGCCCGGCAATGAAACCTGGGGTCCGGGTGAAAGCTGGAAAACGGGCGGAGCCGCCACTTGGGCGACCGGCACGTTCGATCCCGAACTGAATACGATCTATTGGGGCACCGGCAATCCGGGGCCGGATTACAATGGCGACGATCGTCCGGGCGATAACCTGTATGCCAACTCGGTGGTCGCCGTCGACGCCGACACCGGGAAGTTGAAGTGGCATTTCCAGTTCACGCCGCACGACGTCCACGATTGGGATTCGAACCAGACACCGATGTTGATCGATGCCACGATTGGGGGCCGCCCGCGCAAGCTGCTGGCGCAGGTCAACCGCAACAGTTTCTATTACCTGCTGGATCGCGCGACTGGCGCGTTTGTCACCGGCAAGAATTTCGCGACGCAGACTTGGTCCAAGGGGCTCGACGACAATGGTCGGCCGATCGTCATCCCTGGCCTGGAGCCGACGGCGGAGGGCGTGCTGGTCTATCCGGGGCTGGGCGGGTCGACCAACTGGATGCCGCCGTCGTACAATCCGCTGACGGGCCTGATCTACGTCAACGCCCACGAGAATTACGGGCAGCACTTCTACAAGCAGCCGCGGCCTTACACGGTCGGCGGGCATTTCGAGAACGGCGGCGCCGCCAACGTCATTGGCGAGGAGCCCTACACCATGCTCAAGGCCATCGAGGCGACGACCGGGAAGATCGTCTGGGAGCACAAGATGCAGTCGCGCTCCCACTCGCCGGTGCTCTCCACTGTCACCGGACTGGTCTTCAGCGGGACTTCGGAGGGGCATATTTATGCGCTCGATGCCAAGTCCGGCCGGGAGCTCTGGAACTTCCCGGGCGGCAGCCGCGCGCAGGGCGGCATCGTGAGCTTTTCCGTCGACGGCAAGCAGCGCATTGCGGTTCCGATCGGCGCGGGCCTGTTCGTCTTCGGCCTTTGATCCCAACTCTTTTTTTCCGAACTCCGGCATTCCTCCCATGCATCCCCGACTGATCTGCCTCCTCCTCGCGGTCGCTCCGATTTCGCTCCTCGCCCAGGATCATCCCAACGAGCCCGCGGCTAATCCCGCCGCGGCTCCCATTCCTGCTACCACCACTCAGGCCCCGGCCGTGGCGACGGGTGGCGGGCGCGGCGATTCCTCCTCGGCCGTGGCAGAGATGCGCCGAATCCTGGAAGTGCCGAGCGAATTGGCCAAGGGTCGGCAACTGTTCGAGGCGCATTGCGTGGGATGCCACGGGCCCAAGGGGGAAGGTTCGCGGGGACCCACGCTCGCGCAGCCCAATCTCCCGCGGTCCAGTGAGGACCCGGCCCTGGTAAGAATTATCCAGTCGGGAATCGCTGGCACCGAGATGCCGCGCATCATCCTGCAAACGGGGGATGTGTCCTATCTCGCCGCCTATGTCCGTTCGCTCGGTCGGATCCCGATCGAAAAAGTGCCGGGCGATCCCGCCAAGGGCGCCGAGCTCTTCACGACCAAGGGCGCGTGCCTGTCGTGCCACACCCGCGATGGCCAGGGCCTCGCGATTGGTCCCGATCTGACGGATATCGGGCGGCGGCGCAGCGTCGCGTTTTTGCGTCGCAGCCTCACTGACCCGGGCGCGGACATTCCGCAAAGTTTCAACCCGTATCGTACTGAGATCAGCCTGCCGCAGAATTTTATGTTCGTCCGAACCAAGACGAAGGACGGCAAGGAAGTCGCCGGCATCCGGGTCAACGAGGACACCTATTCGATCCAACTGCGCGACCTCACCGGCGCCATGCATTCGTTTTTCAAGAAGGACCTGTCTGAGCTCCACAAGGAAAAGGGTGTTTCCCCAATGCCGGTGTACGGCGTCCTGTTTTCGCCGACTGAGCTGGATGACATGGTGGCTTACCTGGTCTCCCTGCGGGGAGAGAGGAAATAATCGCTCGCCGCGGCTTCGGTCCGTTCCGGCTCCGACGGGCCCGACCGCGACCGTCCGTCGCCATGATCGTCCGTCGCCACGAGAGCCAGCGAGTAGAACGACGGGCGTTTCATTCCCTCGCTGGCGCTCGTGGCTACAACAGCGCCTCCGGATTCCGAGGGCGTGAAATTGATGATGACGCCACGACGGCGAGTCCCTGAACTTAGTGACGATGCGTCGTGATCGTGAAATTGCAGCGGGCTTGGTCGAGCGGTGCGGCGCCTTGGGCCG
>CANEVO010000066.1 GCA_947442255.1 Opitutia bacterium | reverse complement strand
GCGCGCGAAAAAGGCAGCGGCCGGCCGACGAAGCGCGACCGGCGGTTGCTGGAGCGCTTTCTGGAGTAGTCTCGAAGACACAAAGCACCGGAGCAGCTTGAGCCCGAATCTAGGAAACCATCAGTGGCTGCGAGCGTGAGCGGGTGGCTGGTTCCGGTCTCGGGCCACCCGCTCACGCTCGCAGCTATCGAGGGCACGGACCCGTTGCGCTACGCGGGACCGATCTTCCATTGACCCATGAGCGGGCCGGTTGCGCCATACAGCGGATCGGCGGAAGGCAGGGGCACGTGCGCGATGCGCTCGATCGCGGCGGCGCGTTCGCGGGCGGAGCCCCGGAGGAGGTCGGGCGACTGGCCGGGTAGCCGCCGACCACATGAAATTCAGGACTCGATCCGAGATTCTCGTGGCCCGTGCCAGCCGGCAGGACGATTACGTCTCCGGGGCCCGCCACGATCGTGACGCCCGTCCCGGCACCGAGGCGGATCGTCGCCTGGCCGCGATAGACGCCAAGAATCTCGTGCGCAGTGCCGTGGTAGTGGGGAAAGCGATAGACCCGTGCCACTCGCGCGGCCGCGGGAAGTGCGGGACGCTGGCGCCGATTCAACCCAGCAGGTTGCGCAGCGCGGCCAGGTACTTGTCCTTGGTGCGGTCGATCACGTCCGCGGGGAGCCGGGGCGCTGGCGGCTGCTGGTTCCACTTGATGGCGAGCAGATGATCGCGAACGAACTGCTTGTCGTAGCTCGGCGGGGATTGGTTGGGCGCGTAGCTCTCCGCGGGCCAGTAGCGCGACGAGTCCGGGGTGAGGACCTCGTCGATGAGGAAGAGATTGCCGGCGGCGTCGGTGCCGAACTCGAACTTTGTGTCGGCGAGGATCATGCCGGCCTGCTTGGCGCGATCGTGGCCGAACCGGTAGAGCGCAAGGCTGGTGGACTTCACCCGCTCGTAGAGCTCGGCGCCGACGGTGGCGATGCCCTGGGCGTCGTTGATCGGCTCGTCGTGCTGGCCCTTCGGGGCCTTGGTGGTCGGGGTGAAGATGGGTTCCGGCAGCCGATCGGCCTGGCGCAGCCCCACCGGCAGCTTGATGCCGCAGACGTCACCGGTTTTCTGGTACGAACTCCAGCCGCTGCCGACGAGATAGCCGCGGACCACGCACTCGATGGGCACCGTCTTCAGCTTGCGGACGATCATGCTGCGCAGCTGGAGGTCGCGGTCGGTGATCCCGCGCCGGGCAAATTCCCCGGCCTGATCGGGCAGGAGATGATGCTGGATGATCGACTCAGTCTGGGCGAACCACCAGTTGCTGATCTGCGTGAGGATTGCGCCTTTGCCGGGAATGCCGTCGGGCAGGATCACGTCGAACGCGGAAAGCCGATCCGAGGCGGTCAGGAGGAGGGCGTCGCCCAGATCGAAAATTTCGCGGACCTTGCCCGAGGCGATGCGCGGGAAGGGCAGGTGGTCGATCGTGGTGACAGCGGTCTTGGGGAGGGCGGCGGCGATCTCGGCGGACGTCATGGTGGAGAGGCAAACGGACCCGGGTGACCGGCGTCAAAGTTTTATCGGATCTGTCCCCCTTACATCGTCGGATTCAGCATGATGTGCGCGCGGTGGGTACCGGAATCCATGATCCACGGGCCGCCGGGCATTTCCGGCTTCAGGGGCAGGCCGGTGCTCTCCGACGTGGCGAAGGGAATGTAGATGACGTAGCGGAGCGTGCCTTTCACCTCGCCGGTGGTGCGATCGTAATTCTCCTCCGTCGCCCCGAGCACGGCGAGGGTCGAGGCGCCGGTGGGCATCGGCAGCTTGCCGGACTTCACCTCGGCTTCCCGGATCACGAAGACTTCCTTCATCGACTTGCCTTCCTTCCGGAGCGCCCGGCCGCGGGCCATGAACGGCTCGAGGTCCTGATGATAACACGCGGCGCTGAAACCTTTCATTGCGGGATCGTCCGCGAGGCAGATCAGCTTGTTGGTGCCCGGTCGAAGGACCACGAACTGGCCCCTTTCGTCGTAGCCGTAAACCATGGCGCCGTCCCGGAATTGAGGCGCAGCGGCCTGCAGGGCGGCCTTGATCTGAACTTCTTTCGATGGGATGGCGGCGGGAGCCGGAGTCGGTTGGGCCGCGGTTGCGGTGGCGAGAAGAGCGAACGGGAGAAGGCAGGTGGGCAGTTTCATGGGGAGAAAACCGAAGGGGTGAGCCGCAGCCTAGGTCGAGGCGGAGTGCGCGGTCACGTTGATTTCGCAACGGAGGGAATTTCCATCGGTATTCTATTCCGCCTGATGGCGGAACGACGAACCCGGGCTGAGATCTCTGGTCACTCGCGTTTCCTTGGGCGGTCTGTAAGGATCCCGAGATCCGCTCCGTTTCCCTGCTATGAAGCTCTCCCGTTTCCGGCCCGTCGCACCGTCCATCCCAGCGAGGCCGGAGGTTCCCGGAAGCCATTCGTCCGGCCACGGCGGGCATGGTCACGGGGCGAAGACCGGGACGGAGATGCCGGCGCCGGACCAACCGGTGTACATGGGGCTGCCGCACGAGCGTTTTCTCCGGCCGCGTTTTTGGGTGGCGTTGATCCTCGGATTGCCGGTCGTGGCGCTGGCGATGGGGGAGATGATCGCGCCGGCGGCCTTTCATCGCTTCGACCCCCGGCTGCCCGGCTGGCTGCAGCTCGCGCTGACGACGCCGATCTTTTTCTGGGCGGGCGCGCCGCTGAACCGGCGGTGGTGGATCTCCATCCGCGATCGGGATACGAACATGTTCACGCTCGTCGTCACCGGCACGGGTGCCGCGTATGCCTACAGCGTGGCGGCGGTGGGCTGGGGCGATCGTTTTCCCGCCGCCCTGCGCACGGCCCACGGTCTGCCGCTGTATTTCGAGGCCGTGGCATTCATCACCGCGATTGTGCTGCTGGGCCAGATTCTGGAGCAGCGGGCCCATGCCCGGACCGAGGCCGCCATTCGCGGGTTGATGGATCTCGCGCCCAAGCTGGCGCATCGCGTCGAGGCCGACGGACGGGAAACGGACGTCCCGCTCGCGGACGTGCGGGTCGGCGACCGGCTGCGGGTGCGACCGGGCGAGCATGTGTCGGTCGACGGGCCGCTCACGGACGGCGTGACGGAGATCGACGAATCCATGCTCACCGGAGAACCGCTGCCGGTGGCCAAGCGCGCCGGCGATCGCGCCAGTGCCGGGACGCTGAACACGACCGGCTCCGTCATCGTGAGTGCGGATCGCGTCGGCCAGGAAACGCTGCTGGCGCAGATTGTCCGGCTGGTCGAGGAGGCGCAGAACAGCGAGGCGCCGATCGCGCGGCTGGCGGATCGGGTCTCGGCGTGGTTCACCCCCTTCGTGATCGCGGTGTCCGTCATTACGTTCGTGACGTGGCTGCTAGTCGGGCCGGCGCCGGCCTTGCCGCACGCGCTGCTTAATGCCGTAGCCGTGTTGATCATCGCCTGCCCGTGCGCGCTGGGGCTCGCGACGCCGGTGTCACTGATCACTGGAATTGGCCGCGGTGCGCAGGCGGGGATCCTGATCAAGGATGCCGCGGCGCTGGAACGGCTGGCTCACGCCAACACCCTGTTGATCGACAAGACGGGCACACTCACCGCCGGGAAGCCGCGCGTGATTCGGGTTACACCGGCGGCGGGCTTCACGGAGGACGCATTGTTGGCGCTGGCGGCGGCGGCCGAGTCGCCGAGCGAGCACCCGCTGGCCCGGGCGATCGTCGCGGCGGCGGACGAGCGCGGCCTGGCGCGCCTTCCGGCAACCGAATTTTCCGCCGAACCGGGCCTGGGCATCCGGGCGCGGGTGGGCGGGCAGGATGTCGTGATCGGTCGGGCGGCGGCCGCGGCGGGCGAGGGGGAATCCGCGACCTTGGTGGCGGTAACGGTCGATGGCCGCGCGGCGGGAACGATGGCGCTTGCGGATACGATCAAGCCGACCACGCCGGCCGCGGTCCGCGAGTTGCAGCAACTCGGGTTGCGCGTGGTGATGGTCACGGGTGATTGCGAGGAAACGGCCCGTGCCGTGGCGAAGGAACTGGGGCTGGATGGCTATCACGCGGCGGTGACCCCGGCGCGAAAGCAGGAACTGGTGCGGGAGCATCGCGGCCGCGGCGAGTCGGTGGTGTTTGCCGGCGACGGCATGAACGATGCGCCGGCGCTGGCGGCGGCGGACGTCGGCATTGCGATGGGCACGGGTACGGACGTGGCGATGCACAGTGCCGGGATTGTCCTCGTGCAGGGCGACCTCGCGGCGATGGCGCGGGCCGTCCGGCTGAGTCGGGCGACGCTCCGGAACATCAAACAGAATCTGTTCTGGGCCTTTGCCTATAACTTCGCGGGCATCCCGGTCGCGGCCGGGGCGCTGTATCCGTTTACCGGATGGTTGCTCAACCCGATGCTCGCGGGGGTCGCGATGAGCCTGAGCTCGATCACGGTGATCAGCAATGCGCTGCGGCTGCGGCACGTGCGGCTCTGAGAGGCGGTCTAGAAAGGCCGGTTTTCCGCAGCCACGAGCGTGGGCGAGTGGAACGACGGGCGGTGCATCCATTCGCGGGCGCTCGTGGCTACAACTGCACCGCGGGCAGGGAAGGCGCCTCTTTTGGACGTCGGCTGCCATTCGGTAGTGGGCAGTCGGAAGTGTTTCAAAGGGGGGGACTGAAACCGAGCAGGGTTGGGCTGGCGCTCGTCGGCAGGCCCCAATTGCACGAGGTAAAACGGGCCGTCGACGAGCGACGGCCCCACAGTCAACGGCACGATTCCAGCTTGGACCCGGAAACATTGCGGCGCGCGCTGGGGAAATTGGGAACTTTGCCGGCAGGCGGAACGGGAAGTGGGTGGGAATGGCCCAAATTCTTGCATCCGGCAGCAAGCCGCCCACATTTCCCGCTCGATAACCCATGAAATTCCGCACCCTCCTGGCCACCCTCCTTTGTTGTGTCGCGCCCTTGTTCACGCAGGCCGCCGACAGCTCGCCGTCCGAACTCGACGACACGATGGAGCAGATGAACACCGCCTATCGGAAGCTGACCCGCCAGATTTCCAATCCGGCGAAGAATGCCGATTCCCTCGCGACGATTGCCACGCTGCGCGAGCGCTCCCTCGAGGCCGTTAAATTCGATCCGAAGCGCAAGGCGGACGTGCCGGCGGCCGAGCAGGAAAAATTTGTCGCCGCCTACCAGGAAGGCATGAAGCACTTCGTCGAGCAGGTGAACAAGGTCGAAGCCGCGCTCAAGGCCGACAAGAACGCCGAAGCCGCCGAGCTCCTGAAGACGCTCAAGCAGGGGCAGGAAGACGGGCACAAGCAGTTCAAGCGCGCCAAGAAGAAGGCCTAAAGAGATTTTGGATTTGGGAGTCTCGATTTTCGATTTTCCCAACCCGTAGCCACGGGTGCCCGCTAGTGGAGGCACTCTCACTCCGTTCCGGGCGTGCACGAGGCACGCCCCTACGAAATGGGTTACGAAAAGCGGGCGTAACGGAATCCGGGCGTAACGAAATGCGGACGTAGCGCTCCCAAGTCCGTGTAGGGGCGTGGCTCGTCCACGCCCGGCTGGCTAATGTCTTTCTTGATTCCCTAACCGCGCGCGATGGGTCGCGTGGGATCGGAAATCCATTCGCTCCAGGATCCGACATAGAGCCGGGATCCCGTGAGGCCGGCGTGCTCCATCACCAGGAGGTTCATGCACGCGGTCACACCTGAGCCGCACTGGTGAATCACCTGTCCCGGCGGACGCCCGCTGAGGATGGTCTCGAATTCGCGGCGCAGTTCCGCGGTCGGGCGCAACGTGAGGTCGGGGTTCAGGTTGGTCTTGAAGAAGCGATTCTGCGCGGAGGGGATCCGGCCGGCGACCGGATCGATCGGTTCGACGTCACCGCGAAAGCGCTCCGGCGTGCGAGCGTCGAGCACCAGGCAGGATGAGACGTTGATTCCCTGCAGGACTCCCGCCGTGTCGATCCACTGTGCGGCATCGGGCCGCGCGACGACGGATCCCGGGCCGCGCAGCAGCGGCACGTCGGAGGTCACCGGATTTCCCGCGGCGATCCATTTCGGCAGGCCGCCGTCGAGCACGCCGACCCGGGTGAGCCCAATCCAGCGGGCGAGCCACCAGAGCCGGGCCGCGTACTGGCCGCCGACATCGTCATAGGCGACAATCTGCGTGTCGGGGGTGACGCCGTGGCGGTTGAGAAAGGCGGCGAAGTCCTCGGCCGAGGGGAGCGGATGACGGCCGTTCCGGCCGTTCTTCGGGCCGGCGAGGGCCGTCTCGACTGGGGCAAAGAACGCCCCGGGCACATGGCCCTCCGCGTAGAGGCGCGCCCCGCGAGCGTAGTCTGTCAGGTCATGCCGGCAGTCGAAGACCATCCAGGCGGGATCGTGAAGGTGAGTGAGCAACTCGGCCGCGGCGATCAGCATGGGCCCACGCTACGAACGCCCATCCTCGATAAAAGCGAAATTCCGCGGAGGAGCTTGAGCTCGCCAACGCCCAGAAGACTCGATCGAAGAAGTGACGGTATGCCGGGCGGCGGGCGTTTTGATTCCGCCGTCGGTGGCCGCGAGCGGGAGAGAGTCGTGCGCGAGCAAGCTCGCTGGCCTACAAAAGCCATTCGGGCGTGGACGAGCCACGCCCCTACGAAACGCGGGTAGGGGCGCGCCTCGTGCGCGCCCGCGACGTTCCGAACCGGAGGAAAGGCGCCGCAAGACTGCGCCCCTGCACTTCAACTCCAACCGCCTAGTTCGCGTTCGAATTCACCGGCTGGTCGGTGACGAACGGAGCGGGAAAGTCGGCCGCGTTTTCGCCGCCGCGGGAACGCAGGCGCAGGTTCTGCGAGTTGCCGGCGGGCGGATTCAGCGGGATGTCCATGCCGCCGAGTTCGTCCATCATCGCGTAGAGCTTCGTTTCCATCGCGCGCGCCATCGGCCGGAACTTTGGATCGTGGAGGAGGTTCTTCGATTCGGCGGGATCGTTCTTCAGGTCGTAAAGCTCATCGGTGTCCCAGAGTCCGTAATACGTGATGTATTTGTACTGCTCGCCGCGCAGCGCGAAGACGGTGGGCGACTGGGGGAAATTCTTCTCCCAGTAGTAGACGTAGAGAAAGCTGTCGCGCCAGGGGATCGTCTTCCCCTGGGCCAGTGGCAGGAAGCTCTGGCCGTCGAAGTGCGGCGGTCGGGCGAGTCCCATGGCCTCCATGACGGTCGGGGCGACATCGATGTTGGCCACGACCTGATCGACGACGGTGCCGCCGCGGAAGAGCTGCGGGCACTGCATCAGCATCGGGACGCGGATGGAGGTTTCGTAGGCGACGCGTTTGTCGATCAGGCCGTGCTCGCCGAACATGAATCCATTGTCGCCCATGTAGAGCACGAGGGTGTCGTCATAGATGCCCATCGCCTTCAACTGATCCATCACGCGGCCGATGCCGTCGTCGACGGCCCCGAGCGTTTCGCAGTAGCGCTTGTAGTATTGCTCGATGTCGAGGGCGCTGTGATAGGGAAAGTCGATCCCGTGCCAGCTGTTGCGCTGGTCGCGCACCCAGCGCGGCACGTAGCCATCGGTGGTCGGCGCCGCGGTCGCGGGGCGCTGGTAGGAAAGGTTCGCGGCCCGGCCCTCGTGGCGTGGTGCCGGGGTGAAGTTCGCGTGGACCGCCTTGTGCGAGAGATAGAGGAAGAACGGTTTCTCGGCCGGCTTCTGCTGCTTGAGCCAGTCGATCGCATAGTCGGTGAGCTCGTCGGTGATGTAGCCCCTCTGGGGCACGCGCTGACCGTCCACGTTGAGCGTGTAGTCGGGGGTTGGGGGGAGGTAGTTGCCCTGGCCGCGGAAGCTCACCCAGTGATCGAAGCCCGGCTGCGGAGCGTCGGATTCGCCGCCCATGTGCCACTTGCCGATGAAGGCCGTGGCGTAGCCGGCGGCACGCAGATACTGCGGAAAGTAAACCGTGCCGGCGGGGATGGCGCGGTTGTTATCGATGACGCGGTGACGAAAGGTGTAGAGCCCGGTGAGGATCGACGCGCGGCTGGGGGAGCAGAGCGCGGTGGTGACGAGGGCGTTCCGCAGGTGAACGCCGTTTTTCGCCATCGCATCCATCTGCGGGGTTTGCGCGAACGGGTGCCCCATGAAGCTCATGGCGTCGTAGCGATGATCGTCGGTGAGGATGAAGACGACATTGCGCGGCTTCGCCCCGGGGATGCGCTGCGGCACGATCTCGGTCGGGACGGGAACGACGGCGGCTGAAAGGGCCAGCGGGGCGAGCAAGGCGGAGAGCAGGAGGAGCGGGCGCATCGGGGAAGGGTGCCACAAGTAAGTCCGAGGACGATGCCGGACGGAAGGCGGAAGAGGAGGTGGGAGGCCAATCAGGTTCTCTGGAGGGCCGAGCTCCGCCGAGGCCAGGTTCGGGATGGCGACCCGCGCCACGCCTGGGCCAAAAAAAACTTCCCGGGCAGCGAGCCCGGGAAGTTCGTAAAACCGAGAGGTGGCGGACGGCTCAGGTCACGCGGCCGATGCCGAACTGATCGCCATTGCGCACGGGCTTGCCGTTGGCGAAGTGGATCTCGACCAGCTTCTCGCTGTGCACGGCGGCGCCGGTTTCGTCCGTGAGGGTCGCCACGACCTTCCGCGTGGCGATGTCGATGACTTCGCCGGTGGACGGATAGGCCACTTTCCCGTCGAGGCTGAAGGTGATCCAACCTGGGTCATCCCTCACTTCGATGCTGGCGACCTGCTTCGGCGGCATGACGGTGTTGTCGAAGATATGCAGCCGCTGGTTCGGGCCGTCGCAGACCCAGACTTCCTTCTCGTTCGGAGTGAGGCCGATGCCGTGGCTTGGACAGCCATGCCGCTTCGGGACGCCGATGTTGAAGCCCTTGACCTCGACGCGGTGGAGGAACTTGCCGGTCGTGATGTCGCCGATCTCGAAGCCGAGGAGGCCGTTGACGTTGACGTACGCGAGCGTGCCCTTGCCGTTGACGGTGAAGGGCCGGATGGCGGCGGTGAACGGTCCGACCTCCTTGACGATCGTGTGCGTCTTCGTGTCGGCGACGCGCAGGCTCGGGTTCTTGAGGCCGGCGAGGAAGGCGTATTTGCCGTCGATGCTGATCAGGGTGTTGTGCGAGGCGGCGACGATATCGATCTTCTTGATGAGGTCGCCCGTCATGGCGTCGAGGACGAGCCAGTGGTCCTTCTCGAGCCCCGGCATGTAAATGACCTTGCCGTCGGGCGTGATGGCCATGCGGTCGCAGCCGCCCTCGTATTTTTTCTCCCAGAGGATCTTGTCCGTCACCATGTCGGTGCAGGCCATGAAATCCAGGGTGCTGACGTAGATCCGGCCGGTGACGCCGCTGGCGACGCAGCCTTTGACGTTCTGCGGCCGGCCCTCCTTGGTGAGCCCCATGGCGGGGATGCGCTTCACGAACTTGTGGCCGTTATCGATATCGAACACCAGGATGCCATGGCCGCCGCGCTCGAGGTAGTTGCGGATGGCGGGGACCGCGACGTAGAGGTAGCGGCGCGTGCCGGCCGGGGTCGCGGCGGCACGGGCGAGGGAGCCCAGGCTGCCGCTGCACACGGCGGCGGCGAGGGACGCCTTGATAAAATCACGGCGGGATGACGGGAGGGAGTTTTTCATCAGACGGGGGTTGAAGGGGAGTAGCGGGGGCCAAACACTGACCGCGCAGAAATGAACCGTCCGGCACGAGGTGGCGATTATTTTCCGGAAGGTTCCGGCTTCGCGATCTTCGCGGCTTCGCGTGAGCCCGGACTGGTCCTCTGCCCGACCTCGGTTTGCCTCCCGTTTAATGGGTTGGCGACGCGGTAGGGAGTCCGGTCCAATCCCAATCGGTTCACAGGAGTCGAGCCGAGGATAAGGCCGAGCTCGAGCTCAAGGCAGTTGAACCACCGAACCACCGAGACACGGGGACACGGAGACACGGGGACACGGAGACACGGGGACACGGGGACACGGAGACACGGAGACAATCCCTGTACCACCCTCCACTGCCGCAAAGAGGCACAGAAGGCGCAAAAAATCCGGGGGTTACTCGGCGACCTCGGTGTCTCGGTGGTTCAACTGCCTTGATTGGTCAAAGGCCCAATCCTTAAAACCCCAGATGTTTAAACTTCTGCTAAGCCAGCAGTTTCGTCAGCACCTTGCCGTGGACGTCGGTGAGCCGGAAGTCGCGGCCTTGGAAATGGAAGGTCAGCTGCGTGTGATCCATGCCCAACAGGTGCAGGAGCGTCGCGTGGATGTCGTGCACATGGGCGCGATCCTCGATGGGGTTGAAGCCGAGTTCATCGGTGGCCCCGAGGTGGGCGCCGGCCTTCACGCCGCCGCCGGCAAACCACATCGTAAACGCATCGATGTGATGATTGCGTCCGGTGGTGTCGCGATTCTCGCCCATCGGCGTCCGGCCGAATTCGCCACCCCACACGACGAGCGTGTCCTTCAGCAGCCCGCGTTGCTTGAGATCCTTCACCAGCGCGGCCTGGCCCTGATCCACCTCGCGGCAGGTCTTCTCGAAGTCGCCCTGCAGGTTCTCGCCCGGACCGCCGTGGCTGTCCCAACTGCTGTGATAGAGCTGCACGAACCGCGAGCCGCGCTCGATCAGCCGGCGCGCCAGCAGGCAGTTCCGGCCGAAGGACGGCTCGTCCTTTTCCACGCCATAGAGCTGGAGCGTCGCGGCGCTCTCGGCGGAGAGATCGATCAAGTCCGGCGCGCTCGTCTGCATCTGCGCCGCCATCTCATAGGCCGCGATGCGGGTGTGAATCTCCGCGTCGCCGGTCTCGACGGCGTGTTGCAGGTTGAGATCGCGAATCGCATCGATCGTCTGCCGCTGCCGCGCCGCGGATACCCCGGCCGGCGTCGTGAGATCGAGGATGGGCTCGCCGTTGCCGCGAAAAGGCACGCCTTGGAACGTCGTGGGCAGGAAACCGGAGCCCCAGTTGACGGCGCCGCCTCGGGGGCCGCGCGGACCGGATTGCAGGACCACGAAACCCGGGAGATCCTGCGCCTCGCTGCCGAGCCCGTAGTTGACCCACGAACCCATGCTCGGCCGGCCGAACTGGCCCGAGCCGGTGTTCATGAACAATTTCGCGGGGGCGTGGTTGAACAGGTCGGCGGCGCAGGTGTGGACCAGCGTGATGTCGTCGACGATCCCGGCGGTGTGGGGAAAGAGATCCGAGACCCACGCACCGCTCTGGCCATGGCGCGTGAACTGGCGCCGCGAGCCGAGCAGCTTCGTGCCGTGGCTCGTGTCCATGAAGGCGAAGCGCTTGCCCTCGATGAACGACGGCGGGATCGGCTGGCCGTTCAGCTCCAGCAGGCGCGGCTTGTAGTCGAAGAGATCGAGCTGGCTCGGCCCGCCGGCCATGAAGAGATAGATGATGTTCTTCGCCTTCGGCGCGAAATGCGGCCGCTTTGGCGCCAGCGGATTAACGAGCGGGGACGCCTCGCCGCCGCTCAATCGTTTCGAACCGAGCAGCGACGCGAGCGCGATGCCTCCCAGGCCCATGCCGCACCGGCTGAAGAAATGCCGGCGGGTCAGGCGCTGCGCGTGCTCGGCGGGGGAAAGAGGATTCATGGTGTGGCTGCGGGCGTGCGCGAGCGGCGGGTTTTTACTCCCGGGTGATGGCTTCATCGAGATTCAGGAGCACGCGGGCCACCGTGGTCCACGCCTCGGCCTGTCGCTGAGCGGGCTCGCCAGTGGAGTCCGCGAGGGTGTGCTCGAACAGCGTCTGCAAGCGCTCCAGCTCGGTGGCCCGCGGCGGACGGGCGACGCAAAGCCGGAAGGCGAACGCGATTTTTCCGGCCGGGTCGGGCGGCCCCTCGGCTTGCACGCGCTGCGCGAGTGCGCCGGCAAACTCGAAGAATTGGGCGTCGTTGAGGAGCGTGAGCGCCTGGAGCGGGGTGTTGGAACGCAGCCGCCGGGTGCAGGCGCTGAAGCCGTCGGGCGCATCGAAGACGGCGAGCGCCGGATGCGGCGTCGCCCGCCAGAGATGCGTGTAGAGGCCGCGCCGATAGCGATCGGGCCCGTTGCTCGGCACCCAGCTCCGTTTCAACTGCCCCAGCGTCATGACGCCGTCGGGTTGCGGGGGAAAGACCGGCGGTCCGCCGAGCTTCGGGGTGAGGAGGCCGCTGGCGGCGAGCGCGACATCGCGGATCAATTCGCCCTCGAGCCGCAGCCGCGACTGCCGGGCGAGCAGACGGTTCACGGGATCGACGGTCTCGAGATCGGGCCGGGCGCGCGACGACTGCCGGTAGGTGGCCGAGGTCACGATCAGGCGGTGCATCGCCTTCAGGCTCCACTCGCGGGCGACGAGCTCCGTCGCCAGCCAGTCGAGCAACTCCGGGTGCGAAGGGAGCGATCCCTGTGTGCCGAAGTCGTTCTCCGTCTCGACCAGGCCGCGGCCGAAATACTGCTGCCAGATCCGGTTGACGATGACGCGGGTCGAGAGCGGCTGCGCCGTGGTCACGGTCCATTGCGCGAGATCGAGCCGCGTCGGTTGCGCGGCGGCAACCGGCGGAAAGATGGCCGGCGTGCGCGGCGCGACCGGTTCGCCGCGGCGGGTGAAGTCGCCCTTGATGAAGAGGTAGCTTTCGCGCGACTTCGGCAGCTCCGACATCACGAGGGTCGTGACCGGCTGCGGCTTCGCTTTTTCCAACTCAGCGAATTTTTTGTCGATCGCCGCGAACTCCTTGTCGTCGGGCTTGAACGCGCCGTAGGCCGTCCGCTTCTGCCCGAGCGTCAACTGATCCCACGGAATGCCGAAAAGGACGCGCACGTTCCGCGTCGCCTGGGCGCGCTCCTCGGGCGCCATGCCATCGAGCCACTGGATCACGGCCTGGCCGCGGCCGTTGACATAGCGCTCCATCGCGGTCCGGGCCTCCTCGAGTTCGCGCTCCTGGGATTCGCGGCTGATCGACTCGTCCGGAAACGCCAGGGTGCCGCCGGGCGTGGTCTGGCCGTGGCCGTCGTCGACCGTGTTGTTGAAGAAGGCGAAGAGCTGGTAGTAGTCGCGCTGCGAGATCGGATCGAACTTGTGGTCGTGGCATTGCGCGCAACCGACGGTCAGCCCGAGGAACGAGGCGCCGAACGTGTTCACCCGATCGAGCACGCCCTCGATCCGGAACTGCTCGGGATCGATTCCGCCTTCTTGGTTGATCTGGGTGTTGCGATTGAAGCCGGTGGCGACCTTCTGCTCGACCGTCGCCTTGGGCAGGAGATCGCCGGCGAGCTGCTCGATGACGAACTGGTTATACGGCAGGTCGCGATTCAATGCGGCGACGACCCAGTCGCGGTATTTCCAAATCTGCCGCGGGGCGTCGATGCTGTAGCCGTTGGAGTCGGCATAGCGGGCGGCGTCAAGCCACGGGCGCGCCCAGCGTTCGCCGTGATGCGGCGAGGCGAGCAGCCGGTCGACGGCGCGCTCGTAGGCGTCGGGCGCGGCGTCACCGAGGAAGGCTTCGAGTTCGGCCGGTGTCGGCGGCAGGCCGGTGAGATCGAGGGAGACCCGGCGGAGCAGCGTAATACGATCCGCCTCGGGGGCCGGCGTAATTTTCTGCGCCTCCAGCCGGGCGAGGATGAAGGAGTCGATCGGGTTGCGCGGCCAGGCGGCGCGCTGCACCACCGGCGCGGCGGGATGAACCGCGGGCTCGAACGACCAATGTCGATACACCCCGGGCTCCTCGTTCGCCGGGGCGCCTTTTGCGCCTTCGTCGATCCAGGCCTTGAGAATCGCAATCTCCGTGTCCTCCAGCGGCGGCTTCTTGTACGGCATCGCCGGGATGTCCCGGTGGGTGCCCGTGATGACGCGCATCAACAGACTCGACCCGCTTTGACCCGCGACGACGATGTCGCCGCTGTCGCCGCCCGCGAACAGGCTTTCCGCCGTGTCGAGTCGGAGGCCGCCCTCAATCTTCGACTCGCCGTGGCAGCGCGAGCAGTGCTGGGTGAGCAGCGGTTTGACGTCGTGAACGTAATCCACCGACGCGGCCCGGGCGGCGTCGGCCAGAAGTGCAGCCAGCAGGGTGAGCAAGGACGCAGCGGGGATCATGGGGCGCAGTACCATCGACCGAAATTTCGCGCCGTGCAACGCCGGGGTTGGCGAGCCCGCGAAACCGACTCGGATTTCCTCCGGGTTGGTAGTTCCGCCTTCAGGCGGAAGGGCCGGGAGAACAAGTGCTCATGGGGCTCGTGTGCGTTTGGCTTCCGCCTGAAGGCGGAACTACCAACCCGAGCCGTTCCGGTGCGGGGTTCAGGTCCGCCTTTCAATTCGGCGCCGGCTGGCCCACCCCGAAGCGGATCCGATGCGCGACATTGCGCTCGAGGTTAACGGATGACGAATCGGCGCGCGGCAGGACCTGGTCACCCTGCCGGATTTCCCAGGGATCGAGCGAGGGTTCGGCCTTCACGCGTATCACGGTGTGGAACGTCTCGGGCGGACCGGAACGCAGGGGCTGCCCGTCATTGCTCGGCGTGTAGAGGAGTTCCGCGTTCGCCTCGATGCCGGTGGGCTGGCCCATGGTGACGTTCACCGTGAACCGCTGCGGCAGCGCGTGACTGAACTCGAGGGTGAGGACCCAGCGACAGTCCGGCGTCATCTGTTCCGGCCGGTTGATGGTCTCGCCGTCCGGCCGCATCAGGGCGAAGCGCCGGACGCGGCCATGAGACACGTTGATATAGGGTCGGACGACGATGAAGGCTGGCCGCTCGGAATCGCCCTCCTTGATCCACAGCGGCGAAATCAATACATGGGCGAGGCTGGTGTGGCCCGGCTTCACGGCTTCCTTCTTCACGGCGATCGGACTCAGGACGATGGCCTCGACCAGCCCGAGGTTGCTGGTACCGACGGTGAGGATGATGCGATCGTCGACGCGGATCGTCTGGAGCGGCTCCGCGGTCTCATCGCTTTCGGCTCCGCCCGCGGGTTGAAGCGCCCCGAGGACGAGCACCGCCAGCATGCGGGACAACGGGGGGAGGAAGGAGATTCGCACGCGGGGAAGCATGATCGGGGTGAAGCGCAGCTTAAGAAAGAAGCAGGACGGACAAAGGACGAAAACGGATGCTCTGCGGTGGCTGCGAGCGTGAGCCGGATTGATTCAAACGCGGCGAAGCGAGCGACGGCCACCGGAGCAGATTGAGCCCGAAGCCACGAAGCCAGGAATCAATCTAGGACGTTTCGGGCCACTCGCTCACGCTCGCAGCTACATCTCGGAGTCCGCGGTTTCTGGCTTCTTCCTGCGCGCCGCATCGCTTATGCGATCGCAGATGAAATTGCTTCCCCGATGGGTGGTCTTCCCCGCCGCCCTGCTGGTGGCCGGCTTCGCGTCCGGTCTGATGGCGGCCACGTCGCCGGTCGTGCGCACGAGTGAGTTCATTTACGAGCACGCGTCGTTTCCGCAGTGCCATGCCTCGACCCTCGTCGAGTCGTCGGCCGGCACGTTGCTGACGGCGTTCTTTGGCGGCACGCACGAGAAGCACCCGGACGTTGGCATCTGGATCTCGCGCCACGAGGGCGGGCGCTGGAGCGCGCCGGTTGAAGTGGCCAACGGCATCCAGCATCGGCGCGTCGATGGCACGGTCGTCCGGCAGCCCACCTGGAATCCGGTCCTGTTTCAGCCCCGCGAGGGGCCGTTGCTGCTTTTCTACAAGGCTGGTCCGACGCCGCAGACCTGGTGGGGCATGCTTACGACCTCGACCGACGACGGACGGACCTGGTCCGAGCCGCGCCGGTTGCCCGAAGGCGTGCTGGGCCCGATCAAGAACAAGCCGGTCCAACTCGCCGACGGTTCCATCCTGTGCCCGACGAGCAACGAAAGCCCGGACACGGGCTGGACGATTCACTTCGAGCGCACCCGCGATCTCGGTCGGACGTGGGAAGTCATCGGTCCGATTCACACGCAGCAGGAGTTCAACGCGATCCAGCCGAGTTTTCTACAGCATCGCGACGGCCGGCTGCAGATTCTCGCGCGCAGCAAGGACGACGTGCTCGTCACGAGCTGGTCCGCGGATCAAGGCCGGACGTGGAGTCGCGTCGAGTCGACGAAGCTGGCGAATCCGAACTCGGGCACCGATGCGGTGACCCTGGCAGACGGTCGGCATGTGCTCGTGTACAATCCGACGCACCGGCAGCCGGATGGGAAGAACGGGCCGCGTTCGCCCCTGCAGGTGGCGATCTCGGATAATGGCCGCGACTGGACCGATGTCGTGGTACTCGAGACCGACGGCGCGCAGCATGGTTATTCCTATCCCGCCGTCATCCAGACGAGCGACGGCTTGATTCACATTACCTACACCTGGCGCCGGGAGAGAATCCGGCATGTGGTGTTGGATCCGAAGGCGATGCGGAAGTAGCATGGGTCTCCGGACCCATGAGAACGAATCGGACTTCGATCGGGTTTTCACGGGTCGGGAGACCCGTGCCACGGCGCTGGCGTTTTCACTCGCGCGCGGGCCACGAATGCCTGGTGCTCAGAATGAGCACCTCCGGTTTGCGTGGGTCATCGACCCACGCAAACCGCGCGGATCAGGCGGTTTTTAGCTTGAGCAGCTTCTTCGCGTTTTCGCGGAGGACCTTGGCCATGACCGGATCGCCGAGCTTGAGTGAGTCGAGCGCGGTGCGCTTCACGGCCGAAACGCAGGTGGGGCCAACGCCGGTGCGGCACGGGCAGTCGGAGCCGAACATAATCTTGTTCTGGTGGCGGAGGAAAAAATCCCGCGCGACCGCGGGATCGCGCATCATCGCGTTGTTGCCCGAGCCGGCCGAAAGATCGGCATGCATGTTCGGGTAGTCAGCGAGCCAGCGGTCGGCGATGCCACCCGGGGTCACGGGCCCCTTGGGATAAAGTCCTGCCTCGGGCTTGTGGTCCTTGTTGATGTGGGTCCACCACGACTGGCCATGGCCGATGAAATGGACCGTCGGGAACTTTTCGATCACGCGGTTGAACCGGGCGATGCCGTCATTCCAGGCGCCTTCCTCGAAGTGGATCAGCATCGGCACGTTGTAGGCCTTGGCCAGTTCCGCGGTGCGGATCATCTCGGGTGAGTCGCAGGCCACCGCGCTCTTGAGTTCGCCGATGCCGATGGCGCCTTGCTTGAGCGAGGACTCCATCTTCGCATGGGCATCCGCCGCCTTGAGGTCCTGGCTGCAGAAGCAAACCCAGCGCGCGGGTTCCTGTTTCGCGTAGGCCATGGTGGCGTCGTTGGCGCCGAGGAACACCGTCGTGGTGGCGCCGAGGATCTTCTGATGCTGGAGAAACTCGCTGAGCAGCCGCTGCTGGCTGGCCTTGGCGCCCGCGGGGGCGGCACCGCCGGACACCATGGCGGCGTTCTGGTGCATGTGGATGTCGATCAGCGGCGCCTGGGCGGGTGTCGTCTGGGCCGCGGCCCGCGGCAACGCGAGGGCGAGGGCGGCGACGGAGGAGGAGGCGATGAACTCGCGGCGGGAGAGGGCGCGCGGAGCGGGGACGGAGGCATTCATGAGGGATTGGGGTGCCGGGTGCGACACGCGTGACCGGTGTTTCACGGTGTTCCTCGCGAGGGCTTGATGTCAACGGGAGGGCGGTGTCGTGGCGGTTGGGCATCGTGGCATGGGTCTCCCGACCCATGAGCGCGGATCGGAAACGGTTCTCACAGGTCGGGAGACCCATGCCACGCGGCCACCAGCGCGGGGCGGAAGCCGACACCGCATGTTGCCATTTCCGGATCGTCCCCGACGCAGCCTTTACTCTAGATGCTCGCTCTCGATGCCTCTCCCGCCGGACCACGATCTCCTGCCCCAACTTCGCGCCGCGGGCCTGCTGGCAGAAACCGAAACGGCCGAGTTCGGTCCGCTGAGCGGCGGAGTTTCGAGCGACATCCTGCTCGTGCGCCCGTCCGCGGGACGGCCGTTTGTCGTCAAACGCGCGCTCCCGAAACTTAAGGTGAAGGACGACTGGTTCGCGGATCCGGCCCGGAATCGCGCGGAGCAGGACTGGTTTGCGCTGGTCGGGCGCGTGAGGCCGGCGGCGGTCCCGCGGCTCCTGCACCGGGACACGGACTGGTTCGCGATGGAGTTCCTCGAGGGCGACCTGACCCTGTGGAAGAGCGAACTCCTGGCCGGCCGGGCCGACGGACCGCACGCCTCCGCGGCGGGCACGTTTCTCGGCACGGTGCATCGCGCGACTTGGGACGATCCGGTGGCGCGCACCACCTTCGCCACCGGCCGTAATTTTCACGAGCTGCGGATCTCGCCCTATCTGCTGACGGCGGGCGAGCGGTTGCCGGCGCTTCGATCCCATTTCGTGGCCGAGGCGGAACGGCTCGGCGCGACTGAACTGGCGCTCGTGCATGGCGACTTCAGTCCGAAGAATTTGATGGTCGGTCCGAGTCGATTCGTCGTCCTTGATGCCGAGGTCGCGTGGTTCGGCGATCCGGCCTTCGATCTCTCGTTTCTACTGACGCACCTGCACCTGAAGGCGCTCCACCGGCCCGACCGGGCGGACGCGCTGCTGGCGCTCGCACCGGAATTCTGGATGGCCTACCGCGCGGCGCTGGGCCCGCGGGCCGACGCGGCGCTCGAGGCGCGCACGGTGCGGCTGCTGCTGCTGTTGATGCTGGCCCGCGTGCATGGGAAATCGCCGGTCGAGTATCTCGCCGCGGATCGCCAGGCGATCGTGACCCAGGCGTTGAGCCCCCAGGTTCCGGCTCCGCCCGCCACGCTCGCGCGCTTTACGGCGGAGTGGAAAGCCGCGATTCCTTCCGCATGACCATCGCCGGCGTCGACGCCTTTCAGATCTATGATTCCCGTGGCCAGCCGACGATCGAGGCCGTGGTCACCCTGGCCGATGGCACGCGCGGCCGGGGTCTGGTGCCGTCCGGCGCCTCGACCGGCAGCCACGAGGCGGTGGAGTTGCGGGATGGCGATCCCAGGCGGTTGCTGGGGAAATCAGTCGATCGCGCCATCGCGCACGTGCGGGGCGAGATCGCCCGGGCCGCCATCGGTCGCGACGCGGCGGATCAGGCCGGGCTCGACGAGGCGCTGATCGCGCTCGATGGCACGCCGAACAAATCCCGGCTCGGTGCCAACGCGGTGCTCGCAGTCTCCATGGCGGTCGCGCAGGCGGCGGCCGCTGCGGCGCGGCAGCCGTTGCATGCCTGGCTCGGGGGCGGAGCGGGCGCGCTGCTGCCGCTCCCGCAGATTCAGATCATTGGCGGCGGCCGGCATGCCGCGGGCCGGATCGACGTGCAGGATTTCATGATCGTCGCGCTCGGGGCGAAGACGTACGCGGAGGCCCTCGAGATGACGCATGCGGTGTTCCATGCCACCGGACGGCGGTTGAAGAAAC
The DNA here is from genome assembly GCA_947442255.1 of Opitutia bacterium. Next base: position 4,532 of record CANEVO010000066.1, on the reverse strand, counting down.
AGGGCCGGCTCGCGGGTGGCGCGGATGAGGGCGGCTACTGGCCGATGTTCGACACGAACGAGGCGGTGTTTGCGACGCTGCTCGAGGCCATCGCGGACGCCGGTTACGTTGCCGGCCGCGACATCGGGATCGCGCTCGATATTGCTGCGACGGATCTGTTTCACGACGGCGGTTACGAGCTGGGACTCGAACGCCGGAAGTTCACGTCGGCGGAGTTCGCGGCGCTGATGATCGGCTGGGTCGAACGTTATCCGATCGTCTCGATCGAGGACCCGATGGCCGAGGACGATTGGGACGGGTGGCAACGCGTGCGCGCCGCGATCGGCGGCCGGTGCCAGTTGGTCGGCGACGACCTCTTCACGACCAACCTCGAGCGGATTGCGCGCGGGGTCGCGGCGAACGTCGCGAATGCCGTTCTGATCAAGCTGAACCAGATCGGCACCGTGACCGAGACCCTCCGCGCGATTCGCGCGACGCAGGCGGCCGGCTGGCGGCCGGTGATTTCGGCACGCTCCGGGGAGACGGAGGACGCGTTCATCGCTCATCTCGCCGTGGCGACGAACGCCGGCCAGTTGAAGGTCGGATCGTTTGCCCACGGCGAGCGGATGGCGAAGTGGAACGAGATCCTGCGGATCGAGCGGGACCTCGGGAGCCGCGCGCGGTTCGAGGGCGCGGGGATCCTGGCGGGAAGAACTCATCCGGGATCGGGCAGTTGATGTAGGGCCGTCGCTCGTCGACGGGCCGTCTTCCGTCCGGGCAGGGCGTGTGCCGGCACTCTGAGATTCGGGGCCTTGCGAGCCAACAGTTCGAAAGCGGTCTGCGCGACATCGGCTGCGGCAAGGGACGATTCATGGGTCCCCTGGCGCGGGCGAGCGGATCCGCGTTCAGGTACGGTTGGCACGGGCCGGGAGACCCGTGCCACGCCTGGCCAAAGGCGCCGCTTTCCGGTACCGCCCTGGGGAGGGCTCCGCTCCACCAGGCGCGACCCCATCGCTGCCGATCCTTGGTTCGCGTGCAAGAATGGGGCGGAATCGAGCTTGTTGGCCGTGGGCATTCGCGTGATAGGTTGCACCGCCATGACCTATGTCCCCGCGGAGAACCGCTATGCGTCGATGACCTACAATTCCTGCGGTCGCAGCGGCCTGAAGCTGCCCGCGATCTCGCTGGGGCTGTGGCATAATTTTGGCGGGACCACGGTGCCGGAGAATGCCCGCGCGATGTGCCGCCGGGCCTTCGATCTGGGCATCACCCATTTCGATCTCGCGAACAACTACGGACCGCCGCCGGGCTCGGCGGAGAAAAATTTCGGCGAGATCCTGCGGACGGACTTCGCGGGTCTGCGCGACGAGCTGATCATTTCCACCAAGGCCGGCTACCGGATGTGGCCGGGACCGTATGGCGAGTGGGGCAGCCGGAAGTACCTGCTCTCGAGCCTCGACCAGAGCCTGAAGCGAATGGGCCTCGATTACGTCGACATCTTTTATTCGCACCGCTTCGACCCGAAGACGCCGCTCGACGAAACGATGGGCGCGCTCGACACCGCGCTGCGTTCCGGCCGCGCGCTCTATGTCGGCATCTCCTCCTACAACAGCCTTCGCACCAAGGAGGCGAACGCGTTGCTCAAGCAGTTCGGGCACCGCTGCCTGATTCACCAGCCGAGTTACTCGATGCTGAACCGCTGGGTCGAGAAGGACGGGCTGTTTGGCACGCTGGCCCACGAGGGCATCGGCTGCATCGCTTTCTCGCCGCTCGCGCAGGGCATGTTGACAAACAAGTACCTCGCCGGCACGCCGGAGGACAGTCGCGGGAAGGCCGGCACGACGCTGCGGGGCACGTTTCTCTCCGACGAGAATCTCGCGAACATCCGCGCGCTGAACGACATTGCCCAAGGCCGGGGCCAGACGCTGGCGCAGATGGCGATTGCCTGGGTGTTGCGCGATCCGCGCGTCACCACCGCGTTGATCGGCGCGAGCAAGGTGTCGCAGATCGAGGACTGCGTCGCCGCGTTGAAGAACACGACTTTCACCCCGGACGAACTCGCGCGGATCGATCGCTACGCCCGGGACGGCGACATCAACCTCTGGGCGGCGTCGAGCGCGGGGTAGAGTCGGACCTCATTCTCCCATCGACCCCGCCCGGAAGCATCGGGTCGAAGCGCGCGGGGAGGGCGATCGACGGGAGCTAGGCCTTCGCCAGACAGCAGTGCTTGTACTTCTTGCCACTGCCGCAGGGGCAGGGGTCGTTACGGCCGACCTTGGCGGCGGCCTTCGCGGGCGCGGGACCCTGCCGGATGGTCCGGGTGTAAAGCCACTGGTCATCGACCCGATTAAACTCGGACTTCTCGGGATGCAGGTGCTCGCCGGCTTGATCGACGAAGTAAGCGGAAAAATCCACGTAGGCGGTGTCGGGATTCGCGCCGGGCTCATGGGCATGAATGACGAGGCGCGTCCAGTCCTGCGTCCACGGATTCGCCTCCGGCTGATACGGCAGGTTCGCGGTCGGCTGGTAGGTCCGGTGCAGGTAGGCGTAATCGCGGGCGACATGCGCCGTGAAGCGCGAGCGCATGAGTTCCTCCGCGGTGTCGGGCCGGCGTGTGCCGGCGAGCAGTGGACCGCAACACGCTTCGTAGGCGCGCCCGCTCCCGCAGGAACATGGCTGGCCGGGCTGGGGCTTGGGGAGGGCGGTGGGCGTCGAGGCCATGGTGCGAGGGGTAGCCGGCGCGGCGGTCGAGGCGAGCGGAATCACCGCCGCCGCTCACTCCATCCGACGCAACTGCTCGCGGGCGATCCAGGGATCGAACTTGGCCAGGAAAAAATAGGCGGCTCGCTGCTGCACCCGCGACCACCAGCTGAACCGGGTGGTGTCCGCGAGCCGGACCGCGCGACTATGGAGGAGATCCGCCTCGAACTGGGCCCGGGCCACGGCCGCGAGCGTGGGATCCTTGATCCGCAGCATGATCTCGAAATTGATGCGCAGGCTGCGGGGATCGAGGTTCGACGAGCCGATGTAAACGATGTCATCCAGCACCATCGTCTTCGCGTGGAGAATCTGCGGCTGGTACTCGAACACCTCGACCCCGCTCTGGACGAGCCCGCGGTAGAGCGACTGGGTGGCGAGGGACATCAGCCGGACATCGGACTTGCCGGCGAGGAGGAGGCGGACCCGCGCGCCGCGTTGATCGGCCTGGACGATCTGCTCCCGCAGCCGGTGGGTGGGCAAAAAATATGCCGAGGTGATCGCCACGTTCTGGGCTTGCTCGAGATCCTCGCGGAGCGAGGTCCGCAGCGGACTGGCGCCGAAACCCGGCCTGATGAACAGCGCCTGCAGATCCAGGCGCGAACCCACGGCCTCGGCGTATCCGCTGCGCATCAACCGCCAGCGCGGCAGGCCGGCCCGCTGCCATTGTGCGGTGAACTCGCGGGTCAGCGCCGCCACCAAGGGGCCCTCGACGGCCACCCCGCCGTCACGCCACCCCTGCTCCACGCCATCGCCATCGTACTCATCGGAGATATTGCAGCCGCCGACGAAGGCCCGGGCCTGATCGACGAGCAGCACCTTGCGGTGATTTCGCAGCGCCCAGCGCCCCGGCCGCGGGCGGTTGAACCATTTTTGCTCGCCGCCGAATGCGATGAGCGGCCCGAAGAAATCGTCGGGCAACCGGGCCGAGCCCACCCCGTCCACCAGCAGGGCGACCGTCACGCCGCGCTCGACCGCGGCGGCAAGCGCATCGCGAAAGGCCCGTCCGACGGCCGTGTCGGTGAACAGATACATCTCCAGCTGGATCTCACGCTTCGCCGACCCGATGGCTTCGAGTTGGGACCGCAGGAACTGGCGGCCCGTCCCGAACCACTCGAAGCGGTGGCATGGAGACAGGTCGGAGCTGGAAGAGAACGGGGCGGACATTGCGGGGCGGAGGACTGATTCCCGATGTTGGACCACAAGTCAGCGGTGAAAGACGAAACGATCCGCGCGGGCTTCGCGGCCAACCGCCATCCCGATTCGTAGGGGCGCAGTCGTGGACGTTCGCGACGTGAAGGGACTTGGTTCCGGTTGGGGCGCAGCGCGACTGCACCCCTGCAACGCTGTCATCTCCCCACCTCAACCGAGGAACTCTTCAGTTCTGCATGCGGGTATAGGTGTCCCCGTAAAGCACCACCGAGACGTTGTCCTTCACCTTGATCAGGGACTTGCGGCTCGTCAGCAGGGCGACGTTGCCGCCGGCTTCCACCGGTTTTACTTCGAAAGTCTACACGTCCTTCACGGAGCCGCCGGAGGCATACTTGAGGCGCTTGCCGGTGGCGGGAGTAACGATCTCCAGGCGGCGATCGCCCGGCTTCTTGCCCGTCTATTAGGTCCCGGCGACCTGGGTGATGACGCGCTCGGCGCGCTCGGCCGGCAGGGCGCGATAGTCGCCGACGAGGCTGCGCGGCGGCTTTGTCAGAAACCAGATGGTGAAGTTGTTGATGCCGACAATCGCGAGGCCCATCAGGGCCATCGTGGCCTTCTCGCGCAGGCTCTTGCCGCCCGAGGAG
>CANEVO010000065.1 GCA_947442255.1 Opitutia bacterium | reverse complement strand
CGTTCGGAGACCGGCGCCACTGGCAAAACCCGTCTGCGCCCCCCTACCCGCCGGCCGCCCCCTGCGTGTTCACGAAAAGCGAATAGACCGAGGTGCTGCTAACCATGAACAATCGATTCCGATGCTGGCCGCCAAAGCAGACGTTGGCGCACCGCTCCGGGAGATCGATCCGGCCGATGCGCGTGCCGGCCGGGTTGAAGATCACGACCCCATCGAGTCCCTCGGCGCCCATGCCCCAGCCGCACCAGAGGTTGCCATCGACATCGAGGCGCATCCCGTCGGGCGTTCCGTTGGTCTCGGCGGTGATAAAAACGCGGCCGTTGCCGAGCCCGGTGCCGGCGGCGTTCAGGTCGTATACGCGAATCGCCCGCGGGGCCACCCCCGCCTCGATGACGTAGAGCTTCGATTCGTCCGGGGAAAACGCCAGGCCGTTGGGACGGTTGATGTCGCCCGCGACCACACTCAGCTTCGTTGTCACCGGATCCCAGCGATACACATTGGTCGGCAACTCCGACTGGGCGACGCGGCCCTCGTAATTGCCGAGCAGCCCAAACGGCGGATCCGAGAACCAGAGCGAACCGTCGGATTTGCAGACGACGTCGTTCGGCGAGTTGAGCGGCTTTCCGTCGAAACGATCCGCGATGACCGTGATCGAGCCATCGTATTCCGTCCGCGTGACGCGCCGGCCGAGATGCTCGCAGGTGATCAGCCGTCCCTGGCGATCGCGGGTGTTGCCATTGGAATTACTGGCCGGCTGCCGGAACACGCTCACCGCGCCCGTCGCCTCCTCCCATTTCATGATCCGGTTGTTGGGGATGTCGCTCCAGAGCAGATAACGGCCGTCGCCAAACCAAACCGGGCCCTCGGCCCAGCGCTGGTCCGTCGCGATCCGCTCGACCTTCGCCTGCACGATGCGATACCGCGCGAAGCTCGGATCGAGAATCTTGATGGCTGGATCCGGGTAACGGGAACTTGGCTCCCAGGCAGCCAGGGCTCGCGGCGCCGCGGCCACCACGGCCAGCGCACCGCTCGTACGGAGGAATTGTCGGCGATTCATGCTCATGAGGGGAAAATTAACGACCCGCGGGGGCCGGGTGAAGAAATGCGATACAGACAGGCGCCGGCACCGAGGTCAGCCCCCCCGCTGCCGTCAGCCGGCCGGTGGCGGCGTCCACCGCGTTCACCTGAATCGTATCCGTATTCTGGTTGGCGGCGAAGAGATGCGTGCCGGCCGGGTTGAAATCGAAATGGCGCGGCGTTTTGCCCCCGGTCAGGTGATGATCGACCACGCGCAACGTGCCCGTCGCGGCATCGATCGCAAAGATGGCCAGGCTGTCGTGCCCGCGGTTCGAGGCATAGAGGAAGCCACTGGAAGGATGGAGCTGAATCTCGGCGCAGGTGCTGTTGCCCGCAAACCCGACCGGCAACGTCGGGACCGTCTGCACCTCGCGCAGCCGCGCCGTGCCCGGCTCGACCGCAAAGGCGGTGACGGTCGAATTCAGTTCATTGACGACGTAGGCAAATTTTCCGTCGGACCGGAACACCATGTGCCGCGGCCCCGCGCCCGGAGCCAGCGGTGCAAACGCCGGGTCGGCCGCGGTCAGCTTGCCGGTGGCCGCGTCGAACCGATACGCCATGACCCGATCAAGCCCGAGATCGCACACGAAGACGAAGCGCCCGCTCGGATCAAAGGTGATCGCGTGGGCATGCGGACCGGTCTGGCGTCGCGGGTGGACGCTCCTGCCTTCGTGTTGGACGAAGGAACTCATTTCGCCCAGGCGTCCGTCGGCCCCGACGCGAAAGACGGCGACGCTCCCGCTGCTGTAGTTGGCGATCAGGAGATTCTGGCCCGACGGATCCAGCATGAGGTGACACGGGTCGGTGCCGTTCGTCGCCTTCTGGTTGAGCAGGGTGAGCTGGCCGGTGCCGGCCTCGATCGAGAACGCGCTGACCGCGCCGCTCGCCCGGCCCTCATGATTGCTGGTCTCGTTCACCGCGAAGAGCAGCCGCCGCCTGGCGTCCACCGCGAGGAACGAGGGACTTGCCGTCGCCGCCGCCAATCCCATCGGCACCAGCGCCGGGCCGGCCGGGCCGTCCTGCACGCGGAAAAGGTAGATACCCTTGCTCTCGCCGGTCGTGTAGGTGCCGACGTAGGCCAGCAGATCGGTGGCGCCAGCCGGAGTGGCAGCGGCAGCGGCGGATTCAGGGATGAACATGGCGGTGCAAATCAGGGCAATGGACGACGGCGACAGGCGCATGGAAAGACGGGGATCGGGACGAGACGGGGCGCAAAAAAAATGCCGCGCCGGTACCGCCGCGGCAAGCGGCAAGCCCAGCCCGGGGACAGGATATTCAGGACCCGAGCCGAGATTAACAGGACTCGGCAGGCGCCCGGCCCCGCGGCTGCAAGCGTGAGCGAGTGGCCGGAGGAGATGGGCCGCAAAAAGGCGCAGAAGGCGCAAAAACAAGCCTCAATCCCGGGAAAGCGGTCACGAAGAGCTTCATCAGCCCGCGGTAGCCACGAGCGCCCGCGAGTGGATGGTTAGGCGAACGGATTCCTGCTCCGAGAAACATCCTGTCCATCCTGAACTCATGTCATCTGCCGGCCCGCAAAAGCCGAACCAAGGCCGATCCAAGCACGATCAATCCTGTGCCTTGGATCGACCTAAACCGCCGCGGAGGTTGCCCGAGTGACGGTGGCCCCAATCGGAATGGAGGAACTAACAACAGATCCGTGACCGCCAGTCAGAGACTGGCGCTACTTGAACCAACGCCCCCGGCAGCCGGGGGCGATCCAGGGAATTTGCAGCGCAAAATCCCCTTAGGTCATCTCGAGACCGCGCATCGTGCCGGTGGAGGAAGCAAACTTTTCCTCCTCCAGGCCCATCCGCTGCAGCATCGAAACGAAGAGATTCGGCAGCGGATAATTGCGGTCCTTGTCGAAGGCGAGATGCTGGCCGTGCTTGAAGCCACCGCCGGCAAAGAGCACCGGCATGTTGGTCGAGACGTGCGCGTTGGCGTCACCGAAGTTCGAGCCGTAGACGATCATCGTGCGGTCGAGCAGCGTGTCCTCTTCCTCGCGGATCGACTTGAGGTCCGTGTAGAGTTTGCCGAGCAGCTTCATGTGCCATTCGTCGAGCGTCCGGAGCTGGACGAGCTTGTCCGGCGCCTGGCCGTGGTGGGACAGGTTGTGATAGCCATCCTGAATGGTCGTATCCGGAATCCCCTCAATCGCCGGGGTCGAGACGCTGTCGAGCATGAGCGTGATCGCTCGCGTGGAGTCGGTCTGGAAAGCCAGCCGGGCGAGATCGTACATGCAGGTCACCTTCGCCATGTAGGCCGCCGGGCTGGCGGGATCGACGGGGACTTTCGCGTCGACGACCGGCTTCGGCTTCGTCTCCCAGCCCTGGGAAGCCTTCAACCGGCTTTCGAGATCGCGCACGCTCGTGAAATACTGATCGAGCCGCTCCCGATCCTGCGTGCCTAGGCCGCGCTCGAGGTGCTTCGCCTCGTCGGCGACGCTGTCGAGAATGCTGCGACCGGTGTCGAGCTTCAGAAGCTGGGCCTCGATTTCCGCCGGGCTGCCCTGGACGAAGAGCTGCTTGAACACTTCCGAGGCCTTGTCCTCAGGCGGGATGGCGACGCCACTGCCGGTGCAGGAGAGGCTGCGCACGCGGGTGTTGACCGACAGCGCAATCGCCGGGAAGCGCGTCAGGATGCCGATGCGCTCACCGATGAACTGATCGAGCGAGATGGTATTCCGGAAGGAGGCGCTGCCGGGATGCGGCGCGGCGGTGACGAAGCACACGTCCGCCGGATGGCCGCCATCGACGTTCGGGTGCGAGACGCCGCTGAACACCGTGAAGTCGTTGCGATGCTCCTTCAAGAGATCGAGGTAGGGCGAGAGCGTGTAGTCGCGGCCCGCGTTCGCCGGGAAGAAATTCCGGTACAGCAGGCCGAGGTTGTTACAAATCGCGAACATGCGCCGCGGCTTGGCGCCGGGAGCCAGCGGCGACTTTGCCTCCTGCGCCCGGGCAAACGTCGGGAGCATGGCATCGAGGAACGGCAGCGAGAGCGCGACGCCGGTGCCCCGCAGAAAATGACGGCGGGAAATCGGCTGGCGGGTGGAGATATACGGACCGTACGCGGGCGGAGTCTGGGGCTTCATTTTCATAGGGATGATCTCGTTCTGGCGTTCTGCGCTGGGCTCGAAAGGGAAAGTCGGAGGCGGGGTTACTTGTTCAGGAAGAGATCACTTTGGGTGATTTGATCGACGAGGCTGCGGACCCCGTAGTCGCTGGACTTGGTGGCGGCCAGGATCTGCTCAATCGCCGGGCGATCGCTGAAGCGAACCGGCGAGCCGGTCGCGAAAACCGTCAACTGCCGGGCGAGATTGCGGGCCACCTGGACTTTGTCCTCCAGGATCAACTTCTTGAAGTCGCGCACGTCCTTGAAGGCGCGGCCATCCTCCATCTGGCCGCTCGGATCGACCGGCAGCGCATAGTGGAAGGTGTAGGGCCAGCCGTTCTTGCCGAAGCCGATCGCGGGGGCGACGTCGTTCGCCGCCGCGCGATAGCGATCCCGCCAGCCACCCAGCACGTCGAAGCTCTCCAAGGCGAAGCCCGGCGGATCGATCTTCCGATGGCATATCGCGCAGCTTTCGTCCGCACGATGCTTGTCGAGCTGCTGCCGGATCGTCACCGCGCCACGAATGTCGGGCTCCACCGCCGGCACCGCGGCCGGGGGCGGGGGCAGATCGTAACCGACGATGCGCTCCATAATCCATTTGCCGCGCATGACCGGCGAGGTGGTCGTGCCGTTGGCGGTGACCTTGAGCACGCTCGCCTGCGTCATCAGGCCGCCGCGCACGCTGCCGGCCGGGAGCGTCACGCGCCGCATCGCAATCCCGTCGACGCCAGGAATGCCATAGTGGGCCGCGAGCCGGTCGTTGAGATAGGTGAAATCGGAATCGACGATCGTGCTCGCGGGCAGATTGCGATCGAGCATCTCGCCGAAATAGAGCCGGGTCTCGGCCCACGCGGACTCAGTCAGCGAGTCGTCGAGATAGTAATCGTTGTAGAGCGTCGTGGACGGCGTGGTGTCCTCCATCTTCCGAATCTCGATCCAGTAATCGAGGAACGCCTCGACGAACCGGCGCGACTTCGGGTCCGCGAGCAGGCGTGCGGCCTCGGTCTTGAGCACGCCCGGCTGCGTGAGTTCGCCTTTATCGGCCCGGGCGCGCAGGGCGGCATCCGGTTCCGAATTCCAGAGGAACAGCGCCAGACGGGTCGCCAGCGCGTGGTTGTCGAGCCGGCCCGGGGCCTCATCGACGAAGACGAACTGCGGCGAGGACAGCACGGCGGTGTAGCCGGACAGCATCGAGCCGGCGAAGCCGAGGCCCGCCTCCATCCGCTTCTTGATCACGCCCAGGAAATTCTGGACGGTGCGCTCCTCGGGCGGCCGGCGGTAGGCGCGTTGCATGAAAGCCCGCAGGAGCTTTTCGGCATCCTGTTGGGGGTTCGCGGAAACCACTTCCACGAGCGTGGGCTTGAGTGAGGAGACCTCGCCGGAACCCCGTCCGCCCGTTCCCCGCCCCCGGCCGCGACCCGCGCCGGTGGTCACGGTCTCGATCCCGACGCCCACCGTGCCCGTCTCCACGCGTTTCATCGGCAGGTCGCCGAAGAGAAGCTTGTAACCGGCCGTCGTGGACTCGTCGTAAAGGGGACCTTCCACTTCCATCCAGCGGAACGCGACTGCGGGCATGCCATCGCGCTGGGCCAGCGGATTCGTGTACCCGCCCTGCGCGGAAATCAGCGTGCTGTTGATCGTCGGCCGCGAACGGTAGAAACGCACGGCGTCGGTCACGATGTACTCATTGGCCGTCATCCAGACTTCGTCCAATTCGCTGACCGTCGGCTCCGGCGTGACATCGAATTCGCCGAGGCGCCGGTTGATCGTGCCGCCCTTGGAATAGATCGTGATCGGTTCGTTGCGCCGGCCGGGCGTGATGTCCTCGAAGTTCGGGGTGTACCACTGCGGGACGCCATTGATCATCCCGTTGTTCGGCACGCCGTACGTATAGCGCCAGAAGCCGTAGCCACCGACCCACAGGGAATAGCCGCTGAAACGCATCCGGTAGCGACCAGCGACCGGCGCGCGGAACGTGCTCCAGTTCGAGCCGAAACCGGTGATGTAGTTGCTCGAGACCCAGCCCACCGCTTCCTGCTCGCGAGTCACGGAATCGTCCGCTCCCACGGTGTTCGGCGCCCGGCCAGCCCAGATATCGGGCTGCGCCTTCGTGCCGAGCACCGGAAAGGTATTCCGATCCGGAGTGACGTTGCCGCGCTGGCGGCCCATCCAACGCGTAATTGCCCCATCTTCGCGGGCGTAGTAGCGCTTGGTGGTCGTGTCCGGCTGGACGAGCTTCACGCTCATCGCCTGCCGCATCGCGTAGTCCGCCGCGCTCATGTAGCGCATCATGTGAACGTAGGAGACATCGAGGGCGTTGCTGACCTTGTTGAAACGATACGCCTCCCCGTCTTCCGGCAGCTGATCCTTGATCTGGAGCCAGGGCGCCTGAAGCAGATCGCGCAGCGCAAACTCGTACTCGGCGCGGTTGAGCCGGCGGCGCGTGGCCCGGCCAGTCTTTGCGACCTGATCCCGTTCGGCGACGGTCAGCGAGGTGGTGAGGCCCTTCACGAAACTGGTCATCTCGCCGGCATCGGGCCGTTTCTTTTCCTTCGGCGGCATTTCACCGGCCTGCACCCGATCGTGAATCTTGACCCAGGTGAGAAAATTCGCGGCATCGCCGGGGGTGAGGGCCAGCGTCGTGAGATCGAGCCCGCCCTCCTTGTCGACGTCGTTGTGACAACTCGTGCAATAACGGTCGGTGAACGCCTGGGCCTCGGCCTCGGCGAAGGCGGCCGCGGCATGCCCGGCCTGAGCGGCACCGAACGCCGCGGCGCCGATCATCCCAAGGAACACCCTCCGACTCGAACCAGCCGCCACGCGCGCAGCACTTTTCAGAAACGACTCAACGGCAAGGAGGGAAAACATCGGCGTCCGGGGTTAACAGTGCGGCCTGAGTTTTAAAGGCATGGCGCAGGGAGGGTCGAGGCCTTTGATCGCAATGTCCCGAGTTTCCGCGAGCCTCTTTACCCTAACGCGGGAAGTCACGTCGGCAACTCGTCCGGCGTTTTCGGCAGCCACGGGGCAATCGGCCCAGGATATCTAGCTGGATCAGCGGGACATTCGCGGGCAAGCAGGATCAAATGCTGCGGAGGCCTTCTACATTACTCGCCGCCAAGCCCTGATCGCATGGGGAGAAACAATCTTCGCTCGGCCCGGCTTAGCAGGCTGCTGACTTGGCTGATCGCCAGTGGCTTCGCCCTCGCACTCTGCACGGGCCTTTATTTCCGGGCCGCCCGCGAACGCTATGCAGGGCGACCGCGGGGCCTGCCTCGCCGCGGGGATGAACCGACTACGTCAGCAAGCCAGTCCGTCCCGCCGTCCACGCCCGAATGGCTAAGGTGTTTCCAGATCCGCTCTAGTTGGACTGGCTCGGTGTCTCGGTGGTCAAATCCGACTCGGTCCAAAGTGAAAGCGCCCAAACATTGGACAGGAGGTTCAGGATGCTCAGGATGGGGGGAGCAAACCTCGGACGGTACTTTCTCTACCAAGATGCAGACCAACAAAACTCCCCCGGCTTCCGGCGTTCCTGTCCTCTCCGCGTGCGGACTGCCTTCGAACGTCGTGGTCGACCTCGCGAAGACCCGCGTGCAGCACACGGAGGAGGAGTGGCGCGCGAAGCTTTCGGTGCGGCAATTTCAGGTGACGCGCGAGCAGGGCACGGAGCCGGCGTTCCGCAACGAATTCTGGGATCATCACGAGGACGGTGTGTATCTCTCTGTCTGCAGCGACACGCCGCTCTTCGACAGCCGCGACAAATTTGAGAGCGGCACGGGCTGGCCGAGTTTCACGAAACCGATTGAGCCCGCATTCGTGGGCGAGCACGTCGATTCGAGTTACGGCATGCGGCGCGTGGAGGCGCACTGCAATGTCGACGGCGCGCACCTCGGGCATGTCTTCCCGGACGGACCCCGCGAGCACGGCGGCCTGCGCTACTGCATCAACAGCGCCTCGCTGCGCTTCCTGCCACGGGAGGAGTATCTAACGTGGATCGGTACGGGATCGGCATAGGTCATATCAGTCCGACAGGACCTAGATTGACCTAAACCTTGGGAAACTTCACCCACTTCGCCCCGAGCCGGGAGCTCTTCACGGCGGTTTCGATGAAGGCCATGCCGTCGATGCCGTCGTCGATCGTGGGGAAGTCGAGATCCTTGGGCAGCGGCTGGCCTTCGACCTCGGCGGCGATGGCGCGGAAGGCTTCGCGGTAGATGTTGCCAAAGGCCTCGAGGTAACCCTCGGGATGGCCGGAGGGAATGCGGGTGAAGCTGCCGGCGCGGGCGCCGATGTAGCCATTGCCACGACGCCAGATTTGGCGGGGCTGGTCCGGGAACTTCACCGTCAGCTCGTTGGGATGCTCCTGGCTCCACGCGAGCCCGGCCTTGGTGCCATAGACCCGAATGTTGAGATCGTTTTCATCGCCGACGCAGATCTGCGAGGCATGGAGGATGCCCTTGGCGCCGCCCTTGAAGCGGAGGAGAATGTTGCCGTCGTCGTCGAGCTTCCGGCCCTTCACGAAGGTCGTGAGGTCGGCGCAGAGCTCGCTGATTTCGAGCCCCGTGATGTACCGCGCCAGGTTTTCCGCGTGCGTGCCGATGTCGCCGATGCTTCCCGCCGCGCCGCTGCGTTTCGGGTCGGTGCGCCAGGCGGCCTGCTTCTGGCCGCTGCCTTCGAGGAAGGTCGAAAGCCAGCCCTGGGGGTACTCGACCACGACCTTGCGAATCTCGCCGAGCTCGCCGGCGCGCACCAGGTCGCGGGCCTGCTTCACCATGACATTGCCCGTGTAATTGTGGGTGAGGACGAAGACCTTCTTCGACTTCGCGACAATCTTCTTGAGCGCGCGCGCCTCGGCCAGGTTGAAGGTGACGGGCTTGTCGCACACGACGTTGAAGCCGGCCTCGAGAAACAGCTTCGCCGGCGGGAAGTGCTGGTGATTCGGAGTGACGATGACGATGAAATCGAGCCGCTCCGACGCGGGCCTGGCCGCCTCGGCTTTTGCCATCTCGACATAGCTGCCGTAGGTGCGGGCCGGATCGAGGAAGAGATCTTCGCCGGACGCTTTCGAACGGGCAGGGTCGGACGAAAACGCGCCAGCCACCAGCTCGGCGCGGCCGTCCATCGCCGCGGCGATCCGATGCACGCCGCCGATGAAGGCACCGCGCCCGCCGCCGACCATCCCAAAACGAAGCTTTCTGTTCATAAAAGTAGTGAGTAGCCGGGCAGCGAGTAGCGAGTAGGCAAACGCTCGTGACTGCGATGCTCACTACCCGCTACTTCCGGTCACTGATTCTTCTTGTCGAAGGCCGCGTCGAACGCGAGGGCGCTGGACGGAAAGTCGAGCTTTCGCACGAAGGCCGCGGCCTCGGTGGCGCCATGGATCCGATCCATCCGGATGTCCTCCCACTCAACACTGAGCGGGCCACGATAACCGGTGTCGTTCAGCGCGACGATGATGTCCTCGAACTTGATGTCACCGTGCCCGAGCGAGCGGAAATCCCAATAGCGGCCCGGATGACCGAAGTTCGTGTGTCCGCCGAAGACGCCGGCGGAGCCGTCGCCGTGACCCCACCAGACATCCTTCATGTGGGTGTGGAAGATCCGGCCGGCAAACTGGCGGAGGAACTTCACGTAATCCACTCCCTGGTACCCGAGGTGCGAGGGATCGTAGTTGAAGCCAAAACGCTTGTGCCCCTTCACGGCGGCGATGGCCCGCTCGGCGCTCGAGATGTCGAAAGCGATCTCGGTCGGATGGACCTCGAGGCCAAAGTTCACGTTCGCCTTGTCGAAGGCCTCGAGAATCGGGCCGAAACGCTTCCCAAAATCGGCGTAGCCAGCATCCCAATACGCCTGCGACGTGGGCGGAAAGGCATAAAGCGAATGCCAGATGCTCGAACCGGTGAACCCGTTGACGACGACCGGAAAATCATCCCGCTGCCGGCGGCCGGGCTTCGCGTCGAAGAACGCCCGCGCGGCCTTGGCGGACAGGATCATCTTCCGGGCGGCGCGCTGGCGGACGCCTTCGGGTTCGCCGTTGCCCCAGACATCCGGCGGGACAATCGCCTGGTGGCGTTCGTCGATCCGGTCGCAGATGGCCTGGCCGACGAGGTGGTTGGAAATGGCATGGCATTCCAGTCCGTGGTCCTTCAGCAGCGCCCACTTCGCCGCGAGGTACTTCTTGCTCGAGGCCGCGGCATCGACGTCGAAATGGTCGCCCCAACAGGCCAGTTCGACGCCATCGTAGCCCATCTGGCGAACCAGGGGGGCGAGTTTCTCGAGGGGAAGGTCGGCCCACTGGCCGGTGAAGAGGGTGACGGGTCTTGGCATAGCGGGGAGCAAGAACAGGGGCAAACCGCAGACGCGGCACGTGATAATTTTGCCGCGGCTCCCCGTGTCGCAAGCAGAATGTCACGGCGGCGCCCGCTCCGCTCCAGCTTTCACGCGTCACGGGACCGTGGGCACGTTTTCCTTGCCGGTCCCGGCGCGGTCGGTCCTCATCGGCGACCCTTTTGCCCATGAGTCTCACCATTTGGAGTAATGCGAAGTTTACCGATCCCGTCACCGAGATGCTCGTCGCGGGCACGCGGGGTCACACGCTGGTTTTTTCCGGGCACGCCTCGGCGTTGGTCCTCGTCCCGGGGCAGGCGGACCCGGCGCTGGCCTCCGCCGACATCGCATTCGGCCAGCCCGATCCGGCCCAGTGCCTGGCCTCGGGCAAACTGCGCTGGGCGGAGGTGACGACGGCGGGCTACACCCGTTATGACACGCCGGCGTTCCGCGAAGGCTTCCGGGCCCGCGGGTCCGCGTTCTCGAACGTCTCGAAGGTCTTTGCCGATCCCTGTGCGCAACACCTCCTCGCGCAGATGCTCGCGTTCGGGCGGCGGCTGCTGCCGTCCTACCAGGATCAACTCACGACCCGTGGCTGGGAGTACACGCGCCGTCGGTACGATTCGCGGCTGCTCACAGGCCAGACGGTTTTGCTCCTGGGCTTCGGGGCGATCGGCCGCCGGCTGGCCGACCTGCTCGCGCCGTTCGGCATGAAGATCAGCGCGGTGCGCCGGCAGACACGCAGCGAGCAGAACGTGCGGATTATTTCCGAGGAAAGTGTCAGCAGCGCGCTGGCGGAGGCCGATCACGTGGTGAACATTCTCCCCGACAACGACAGCACGCGACAGTACGTGAACGCGCGCCGGCTCTCCTGCTGCAAGCCCGGGGCCCGGTTCTACAACGTGGGCCGCGGCACGACCGTGGACGAACCCGCGCTGCTCGAGGCCCTGCGTTCCGGCCGGATCGCCGAGGCGTATCTCGATGTGTTCGAGACCGAGCCGCTACCGGCGGACAGCCCGTTCTGGACCGCGCCGAACTGCTACGTCACGCCGCACACCGGCGGCGGGCGGCACGATCAGGACGAGGCAATTGTCGCCCATTTCCTGGGCAATCTCGACGCGTTCATTCACGGGAAACCGATGGTGGACCGGATCGTGTAGGACGGGGAACGGCCTCGGCGGAGCTCGGCCCTCCAGGTATCCTGCCAGCCCTGTCCAAAAGCTAGATCTTCACGACCTTCGTCGTGGCGATGTAGTCGTGCAGGCAGCGGCGTTCGGCGCCGAAGATGAAGCTGACATCGATCAGCCAGAAAAGTCCGCCCAGAAAGGGGATCTGCTCGATCGCCCACGGGATCATACCCCGCAGCACAAAGGCATGCAGAAACCCGGCCTGGTGGTTGTTCGCGAGCCGGACGATGCGCAGGCCGAGCAGGGCCTTGCCAATCGACTGCCCCCGCCGGCTAAGCAGGAGGCATTGCACGACCGCAAGCACCGCGAGGAAGGGGAGGGACTTGGACAGCACGCCTTCCATCGCGACCATGAGCTCGGCGGTCGAGGGTTGTTCGCCTGACCGAATCTGATCGCCCAGCACCGCCCAGAGCGCGCTCGCGGTGGGAAGCCAGCAGAGCATTTTCAGGACTCCGTCGATCAGGGCCGCGCCGAAGCGCTGCCCAAGACTCACGAGGGCGAGGTCCGTCTCCCCTGCCGCGACCGGCTGGCCCGTCAGCGGTGGTCCCATCACCGGCGGCAGCGATCCCGGAGGGGCGAATTCCGCATAATCGGCGAGGCGGCGCCACTCCTCGGACCCGAGGACCTTGGCCTGCGTGTCGAGATTGGCCCGGCCCGAATTGATCCAGTTCCGGATCTGATCCGCGCTCACCGGCCCGTACTCGCGGCCGTCGCCCCCGATGATGGTGAACATCGCGCTAACGAACACCGGGCCTGCGAACGCGTCAACGTCCGCGGCGAGACGTGACATGGGTCGCGCGACCCATGCGACGCAAGCGATGGCCGCCCGGACGGGCGTCAGCGACGCACGTCGGGGCCAACCGCCGCGAGCGATGTCAGGGAAAGGACAAACTCGTTCATATTCGGGAGAGGGTTGGCGGTTGAGGTGGGCCTCTCGCGAGGCGGGGAAAAGCAGCGAGTCGCGGTGCGGGCCGGTGTCAATTCCGGGCTGGTCTCAGCGTAGTGCCGGTCTCCGACCGGCATTGGGCGATCCACCGGTCGGAGACCGGTGCTACTTCACACTCAGCCCGCGCACTGGACAGCACGCGCCAACGCAATTAGATCCCGTCCATGAAATTCATCTTGGGTATGGCCCTGGCGTTCCTGGCGGTTGGTGAAGTCGGTCAGGCGGCGGAGGGTTGGATCCCGATGTTCAATGGCCGCGACCTCGCGGGCTGGAAGTCGAACGAGGAAACGCCCGGCGTGTTTACGGTCGAGAACGACGTCCTGAAGGTGAGCGGCGGCCGCGCGCATCTTTTCTATGTCGGCGCGGACGGGAAGGCGACCTTCCGGAATTTCGAGTTCCGGGCGAAGGTGATGACGACGCCGGGTTCGAACTCCGGGCTCTACGTTCACACCGAGTACCAGGCGTCGGGCTGGCCGATCAAGGGCTACGAGTGTCAGGTCAACACCAGCCACTCCGACGCCAAGAAGACCGGTGGACTCTATGCGGTGGCGGATGTGATGCATAACGCCCCGAGCAAGGACAACGTGTGGTGCGACTACTCCATCAAGGTCGAGGGCCGGCGGATCGTCATTCAAATCGATGGGCGGACCACGGCAGATTGGACGGAGCCGATGGACTGGGATCCGGCGAAGACACTGACCAACATGCCGGGCCGGAAGCTCGGCACGGGAACAATCGCGATCCAAGGGCACGACCCCAAGAGCACCACGCACTTCAAGGAACTCGCGATCCGCCCGCTACCTTAAGCGGAAGCAGGCGGGCGCTCGTGGCTCTGCGATCAGCCTGCGCATGGATACGGGGACGGCGACATTCCGTTCGGGGGTGAGGCGCGGCTGGGTAGGACCGGAGGGTCCGGTTTCAACCCTACCCACGATGATCACGAATACCTACTCCCCCCGCTGGGTCCGTCGCACGTTCTGCGCGGCCGTGTTTGGCGCGACCTCACTCGCCTTTGGCGCCGGTGCGCCGCAACTCTGGACCACGAAGCTTCCGGGCAATACGAGTGGCAGCAATCTCGGCCGCCATAACAACTAAACCGAGAAGCGCGCGGCCCGGATCGGTGGCTCCAAGTCCACGCAGGCCTACACCTATATCCTCACCAATGGGGAGAAGGAGATCGGCGGCGCCGGCGTCAACCTGACGAGCGGCGAGACCAACCGCGAACGGGTGCTGAAGGAACAAGAGCCCGACTACATGGCCGACGAGCCGATGAACCGGGCCTTCCGCTTCAAGGGCACGGACTCGATCATCGCGTATCAATTCCAAGCCGTCGGCCGGGGTCGGGCTGGAAGGGAGGTTGGGCCGATCCCTGGCTTCCTGGATTCCGGCTCAGGGCAGCGCAACGCGCCTCTCCTACGGATCTGGATTTTGCCGGTAGAAGAGAGCGGTGTTGCCGATCGCGCCGACCAGCACGCACCGGCCTTCATCGGCAATCTGTTCGCCGAGTTTCTCCCGCTCGTCGCGATTCGCGCCGAGGAAGCGCAGCTTGACCAACTCCTGGCTGCGGAGAAGTCGCTGCAGTTCGTTGAAGAAGGCCGGCGTCAGCCCGCTGCGCCCAATCTTCAACACCGGCTCGAGCGTCTGGCCCTGGCTGCGCAGAAACGAACGCTGGGCGCCGGTAAGTGGAAATTCGTACATGGATCGCGAATGCCGGCCTTTGCGTCCGATGGGAAGAAGCAAAATGGCGGACGGACGATGGACTGCGGACGATGGGCTGCGGACGACGGGCTCCACCATCCGGACGACAAAATTTACCACTCGGAATTCGGCACTCGGCATTCACACCCCGAAGGCATCCAAAGGCAGTTCCCGCCACTGGCCGGAAGGCACCTCGGCGAGATCGAGGTGGCCGAAGCGCGCGCGGTGCAGCGTCAGCACCGTGGCGCCGACCGCGGAGAACATTCGCCGGACCTGGTGATACCGGCCCTCGGTGAGGGTTAACTCCGCTTCGCGGAGCCCAATCAGCGTGAGGCTCGCCGGGGCACAGGGTTCGGTTTCGCCTGCGAGCAGGAGCGTGCCGCTCGCAAACTGTGCCACGAGGTCGGGGGAGAGATCGGCATCGACCGTGGCCCGGTAGACTTTCGGAACCTTGTGCTTCGGCGAGGTGAGTTGGTGGACCAGCGGTGATTGATCCGTGAGGAGCAGCAGGCCGCTGGTGTCCTTGTCGAGCCGACCGACGCTGGTGATGGCCGGGTTCCGGCGCTGCCAGCGCGGTGGGAGCACGGAATACACATTCAGGCCCTCGCGTGCGTCATGCGAGCAGACGAGTCCGACGGGCTTGTGAAAGAGCAGGAGCAACCCGTCCGGATGATCGAGGGGTTCCCCATCCACGCGGACATCCGGGGCGGCGGCCTTGGTGCCGGAGTCGTCGATCGCCCCGCCGCCCACCGTCACGCGTCCGTCCTCGACCCAGCCGCGCGCCTCGCGCCGGCTGCAGTAGCCGAGGTTGGCGAGAAACTGATCGATCCGGCGCATCCGGAAATGAATGAGCGCGGGGACATCGCCTCCGCAACGCCGTTTGTGCCCTCGTGTCGTGGAGATTCCTGGCGTTCTGGCTTCAGGCTCAAACCACCAACCTCGGACTTAACCACAAAGGCACAAAGAGCGCGGGTTTTCCCTCGGTGCCTCGGTGTCTCGGTGGTTCAAATGGTCTGTGTCCGATTCAGTGTTCACGCGAAACCGCGAAGGGCGCGAAGAACAATCTGCGGAGTTTCAGAATGAACCGCCAACACGAAGATTCGAAACTCCTGGGTGCCGGTGGTTCAACGGGCTTGGGCTCGAAGGCAAAACACCGCTCGCCGCCCGCGGGCGCATTCGACCATACCTGAGCCGATGCTGCGTTGGTCTCTTCTCTCGTTCGCCCTGCTCGTGCTGGCCATGGGGCTGTTGACCGTGGTCCGGTCGCCGGACTGGTCGCAATGGCGCCTGGCCGTGCTCGCGGGAGAATATGGTTATGCCCTCGCGTTCGTCCCGCTCGGACTCGCAGCGCTCGCCTGGTCGACGCGCGGTTCACACCCGCTGCCGGCGATCGCGACGCTGCTGATCTCCGCCATCGCCTTGGGCCTCTTCTTGAAACCCGTGATCGAGGCGACGCGGATTGCGAGGGATCTGCCGGATCGACTCGCCGCCGCCTTCGATCGCGTGGAGGTCGGCCGGCCGGCGTTTGCGTTGACGGAGCTCGTGGGCGGTTCGGTGCCGCGTGCGGCGGTCGAGACGCGGGCCTTCGCGGAGGGGCTGATGCTCGATTACTATCGTCCGGCCGGAGCGGGATCGCGCCCGGCGCCCTGTGTCGTGGTTGTCCATGGCGGCGGCTGGGACAGCGGCGATCGGAAGCAGCTCGCGGGATTCAATCACTGGCTGGCCTCGCGGGGTTATGCGGTCGCGGCGATCTCGTATCGCCTCGCGCCGGCGTTTCAATGGCCGGCCCCGCGCGATGACACGCTGGCCGCGATCGCCTACCTCAAGGCGCACGCCGGCGAACTCGGGCTCGATCCCGGCCGGCTCGTGCTCCTGGGGCGATCCGCCGGTGGGCAGATTGCCGAGGTCGTGGCCTACACGGCGCGCGATCCCGCAATTCGCGGACTGATCGGATTGTATGCGCCGTCGGATTTAAATTTCGGCTACGCGCATGCCTGGGAGGACGACGCGATCAAGTCGCCGACGCTGATGCGCCAATACCTCGGTGGTCCGCCGGAAAAGGCGCAGGCCAACTACGATGGGGCGAGCGCTCTGCAACAAGTGGAGGCCGGCTCGCCTCCGACGCTGCTGATGCATGGCCAGCTCGACGGCCTCGTCTGGCACCGGCATAGCGAGCGGCTGGCCGCGCGGCTCACGGAGTGCGTCGTCCGGCATGTCTTCGTGTCGCTGCCGTGGGCGACGCATGCCTTCGAGGTCAATCGGCACGGGCCCGGCGGCCAGTTGACGACCTATGCGATCGAATGGTTTCTCGCCGCGGTGACGCGGTGAGGCCCCTGTAGCCACCCGGGCGTGGACGAGCCACGCCCCTACACGTAGCGCAGGTGGCCGAGCTCCCCTTCGCGCATTTCGTAGGGGCGCGCCTCGTGCGCGCCCACGACGTCTAGTCAGGCGACACTTCAACTTTGAAGGCTCTACGGCGCGGGCCGGGCCGCCGTCCGGAGACCGGCGCTGTTTCTCCGCTGCTTCACGATCCGGGCGATCTCGAGCAGCAGGAGGGGCACGAAGATCCAGAGGACCTGGAGCGGAAAGATTTTGCGGGCGATGGCCTGGTGGTAGGCGACGAGTCCGGCGGCGACATAGGCGAGCCGGTGCAGGTTCTTCCACCGTTTCCCGCCGAGCCAGCGGATGGCCGCGGGCAGGCTCGTGATGGCGAGCACCAGCAGAATGGCGAGCGTCGCGAGCCCGGTAAGTTGAAACGGCTTCTGCAGCTCGCTGCGCAAGGTCGCGAAGGCGCCATCGTAAACGTAGAGAATGTGCGTCGTGAAATGCAGTGTGGCGTAGGCGAACGCGCTCACGCCCACGAGCCGGCGGTGGCGGTTCAAAGCGAGGGCGACACCGGATTTGGGAAAAAGGATCCGCAGCGGCGTGAAGGTCAGGACAATCGCGAGCAGCAGGCACGCGACGAAGCCGAGATGGTGCAGGACGTACTTCAGCGGATCCGCGAGAACGGTGAAGTCCTGGCGAAAGATCGGCCACGCGGGCCAGAGCCCGGGGAGGACGATCAGGATCCAGATGACGACCTTGGACCGGAGAAGCTTTTCGAGGAGAGGCACGCGGGGGGCGTCGGCAAGAGTGAAGTGGCCGGCGTCTCTGGGTTGGTAGTCCCGCCTTGAGGCGGAATTATGCCACGGTGGCCGCCTGAAGGCGGGACTAACAACCCACGCGGGCGGTCACCGGCTCAATAAAACTTCCGCAGGTCGACGCCCTGGTAGAGCGCGGCCACCTGCTTCTCATAGCCGTTAAACATGAGGGTCTTTTGCCGGGCGCCCAGCACGCCGCCGGCGCCGATGATGCGCTCGCTGGCCTGGGACCAGCGGGGATGATCGACGTTCGGGTTCACGTTCGCCAGGAAGCCGTACTCGCTCGCCTGCATCTGACGCCAGGTGTTCATCGGCTGCTTGGCGACGAACTCGATCTTCACGATCGATTTCACGCCCTTGAAGCCGTACTTCCACGGCACGACGAGGCGCAGCGGCGCGCCGTTCTGGTTCGGGATCGGCTTGCCGTAAATGCCGGTGGCGATGAACGCCAGTTCGTGGTTTGCCTCGTCGAGGCGCAGGCCCTCGACATAGGGCCAGTCGAGCGACCGCTGGCGCTGGCCGGGCATGTTCTTCGGATCGAGGAGGGTCGTCAGCTTGACGAACTTCGCCTCGGGCAACGGGTCGGCGAGGGCGACGAGCTTCGAGAGTTGAAAGCCATCCCACGGAATGACCATCGACCACGCCTCGACGCAGCGCATTCGATAGACGCGCTGCTCGAGTCCGCCGACCTGCTTGATCAAATCGTTGACGTCGATCTTGGCCGGGTTCCGGATCAACCCGGCGAGTTCGACGGTCCACGGCTCGGGCTGCCACTTGCCGGCGGCGACCCTGGGCTCGGCCTTGTCGGTGCCGAACTCGTAGAAATTATTGTAGCCCGTGATGTACTCGTAGGCCGTCGGCTTGAGCGCGCTCGCGGGGTAGTCGGGATTTTCCTTGGAGGGAAATCCGCCGGTCGCGCCGAGCAGATCGCGTCCGCCCAGGGTCGCGCCCGCGAGTCCGAGACCGATCGTCTTGAGGAAGTCACGGCGGGGACGGAGTTCGTAGGCGCTCTCGGGGGTGACAACGGATTCGGGCAGTTCCCAGTCTTTCGGTGTGCGGATAAGCATGATGGATTCTCCTTGGCCGTTGGAGGGCCGTTAGCGGGGTCAGTTCCCGGAATGTGAGGTCAGAGCGGCGGACCGCCGAGTTTATTCCGAAAGGGGAGAGCGGTGGGCCGGGTGGCACAGTTCTCCCGACCCGTGCAGTGCTTCCGAGCTGCCCGAGACGGGTCGGGAGGCCCGCGCCACGGGACCAAGCCGCGTTACCAACTGCCGCGCAACCCGGCGAGGGCGAGCCGTGGGGTGCCGGTGTTGACGAGACCGTCGGCCGTGCGGCCGGTTTCAATCCGGGCATCGCCGAAATTCTCGATGTTCACGAAAAGATCCACGTGTTCGGTCAGCCGCTTCGACACCCCAAGATCGAGCACGGTGACCTCGCCCAGGGTGAGTTGGTTCTCGTCGTCCTCGAACTGCCGCCCGATCCAGCGCACCCGGAGCGTGAACGTGATCCCGGCCGGCCCGCGCCAGGAGGCACCCAGCGAGGCACTGGCGCGCGGCACCTGCGCGACCCGGTTGCCGACGATCGCGGGAGCGGACAACGCGCGCCGGACCCGGGCATCGTTGAAGATATAGTCCGCGGTGACGCTGAGGGATTTCGCGACCTGCCACATGGCGGAAAGCTCGACGCCCTGGACGCGGATCTTCTCGAGGTTCTGGCGCTGGCGACCCACGCCGCCGGCGGCGACAAAGCCGACGATCGGGAAAACACCGGGACCGCGGGCGATGGTCACGTTGCCCACGGCGTCGCGCAGATCGTTGGTGAACCCCGTGGCTCCAAGTTGCAGTGTCGGCGCCGTGCCCGTGGGCGCGCCGGGCCGGAACCACGACCACTCGATACCGGCCTCGCCGCTGGTGACGCGCTCGGTGCGGAGATTCGCGTTGGCCTCGGTGACGTTGGGTCCGACGCGGAACGGACGGTGGAGTTCGTTCAGGGTGGGACGGCGGAATGCCTGCTGGGCATTGGCACGGACCCGCCACGTGCGGCCGGAGGTCCAGACGAGCCCGGCGGTCGGG
The DNA here is from genome assembly GCA_947442255.1 of Opitutia bacterium. The sequence continues at coordinate 4,336 of CANEVO010000065.1, read as the reverse complement.
CTGAACTCGGTGTCGTCGAGATCGGCGAAAACATCGTTGCGCGACGCGACACCGGTGGCGCGATCGCTTTCGCGGCGATGACCATCAGTGTCCTTCCACCAGTCGACCCGGGCTCCGATCGTGCCGCGGAGGGCGCCGGCAATGGGCTGCTCGTGGAGGGCGAACACGCCGCCGACCGCCTGCTGTCCGCCCGCGACGCGGAGCCGCGTGAAGTTCCCCGCCGTGAAGGTGAAGTGCTCGCGCGTTTCACCGCGAACCGTGCGCCAGTCGGCACCGGCGTTGGTGCGAGCGCCATTGCCATGCTGCCACGATCCGGTCCACGCCACGCCGCCCGCCTTCGCGGGCACGGCGAACTGGTCGCTGGCCGGGGTTTCGGCGGTGCGCGTCGCGTTGACCGCGCTGAAGGTCGCCGCGAACGACTGATCCTGGACGTAGCCGACGGCGTTCCAACTGAAGCTGCCGCCCGGCTGACCACCGAGGCCGATCGAGGCGAATTTCTCGCGGGACGAGTTGTTCTGGAAAGGCGTGCCATTGCCTCGTTCCTCCTCGAATGCCCGCCCGGTCACGCTGAGTTCGAGATTCGCGCCGAACGGCTGCCGGGCGCGGAGGGCGATCCAATTGTGGCGGCTCGAGGCGGCGATGTCGATCGGGCCGCGGCGTTCCCGGCTGAGGAGTCGGAATCCATTGGTGGCAAACATCCGGCCGAGTAACTGGACCGAGCCGCGGCCCGCCGTCTGCGTGGTCGCGATCTCGAAGCTCCGGGTCGTGTAGTCGCCGCCCAGCAGCGTGGCCTGCGTGGAGGAGCCAGAAACGGGCTCGGTGATCAGTTGCACGACGCCGCCGAGGGCGGCATTGCCCCACGCCGTCGCGCCGCCGCCGGGGACGAGCTCCGCACGGGATAGTCCGGCCCGCGGGATCTTGGTCCAGGCCACCCAGCCGCCAAAGGGATCGTTGAGCGGCACGCCATCGAGCACGATCAGCGATCGGCTCGCGCCGCTCGGCCCGAGCCCGCGGAGCGAAACGCCCTGAGTCGTCGGCTGGGCCGTCAGGCTATCACTGCGGCGAAAGAGACTAAAGCCGGGTACCGAGCGCAGGGCGCCGTCCAGGGTGATCGCGGGGATGTCACGCAGGGTCCCGGCGTCGAGTGCCTTGACCGAGTAGGCCACTTGGTCGATCGGCTGCGGCGCCCGGGCGGCGGTCACCACGAGGGTGTCCAGTTTCTCCGGTGCGGCGGCGGGCTGGCCAAAAGCCGGCAGGAGCGCTCCGGCGAGCAGCCAGCCGGTTAGAATGGGAAGGGTGACGGAGAGTTTCATGGAAAAGGAGAAGGACGAACGCCAGCCGGGCCGCCGCCCCGCCGTGGGACCAGCCCGCACGTCGGTGAGGAGCCTGCGCGATTTGGCTGGGCAAGTGCACCGGCATTTGGGATGGCTTTCAGGTTCAGCGCAAAAACGAAATCAACATGTCCGTCTGGGAATACAAGGTCATCAGCAGCGGCAAGGGAGGATTCGCCTCACCGGCGTTGCTCGAAAAATTTCTTGGCGACCTGGGCCGTGATGAATGGGAGATCATTCATTACCAGACCCTGCCGGACAACGCTCTGGCTTTTTCCGGCCTCGCCCGCCGCTCCACGCAGCGGGACTGGACCCTCGAGGGTGCGGCCAGCGCGGCGGCCAAGGCCGAGGCGGACAAGCTGCGCGCCGAGTTCGAGGCCAAGTTCAAGGAAGTCGCCGCCCGCTCGGGTACTGGCGAAGAGCCGCCGGCGAGTTTCATCGATGAGAAGGTCGCCCCGGAGGATGGCCTGCGCAGTCTCGTCGACACGTCGCGTGACGCGGACGCCGATGCGGACGAGGATGAGGCGAAGGTCGATGATTGGGACAAGCTGACGGCCGCCGAGGAGGATGAACTCCCGACCTTTTTCGAGGCGATGCGTCCGCACATGCGCCGTAATCAACGCGGTCCGGGCATGTCAGTGGGCGCGGATTATCTGGCGCGCAAATGGGACCAGTCAGAGGACGACATCAAGGGCGCGCTGATCGAGTGCGGCTTCGTTATTCCCGAGAGCGAGGACGACAAACCGGTGCATCTCGAGTACGACGGCGATCTTTATTGGCTGAACGAGAACCGCCGCGGCGAGCTTTGGATCAACACCAAGGAAAAGCCCCGTCCTGTTTTCCGTTCGGTGAAAGCCGAGCGGGTCACCGTCGAAGAGGAGCCGAAGCCCGAGCGTCCGCGTCCGGAAGAGCGTGAACCGCGTGCCGAGCGCGCGCCGCGGTCCGAGGGCGGCGAACGCCAGCCGGATTCCGCGCCCTCCCTAGAGGTCTCCGCGGGTCGTACGTCCGAAGCGGCGCCACGCGCGCCGGGCGCGCCGCTGCCGGATGGTTCGGCCTTTTTGGAAAAAATCCGGCCGCTGATGCGCCGGAATCGACGCGGTCCCGGCGGTTCAGGCAGCGGCAGTTTCCTTTCGCGGGCGCTGAAATGCAGCGAAGGCGACTTGAAGACGGCTTTTGCCGGCCTCGGCCTCGTGATGCCGGCCGGCCCGGCTGACAAGCCCGTGTACGTCGAAATCGAGGATCAACTTTGGTGGCTGAATCTCGACTCGCGCGGTGGACTCTGGATCAACGGTCGCGACAAGGAGCCCGGGGAGACCGTTGCCAGTGCGAATGAAGCCTCGGTCGCCCCCGAACTCGGTGGTGAATCGTCTATTCCGGTTGAAAGCGCCGAGCAGCCTCTCGCCACCGCGGCCGGGATCGAAACCAAGCCGGCCGGCGATAACATCTTTGCCGTCGTGCGTTCTTTGTTGAAGCCGACCCGGACCGACGCCCTCGCGGCGAAGGTCGAGGGGATCGCCGAGGAACGCGGAACCGCGCTCGACGAACTCGTCCATCATCTCGTGGCGGCCGGCTTGAAGCTGCCGGAGAAGCCGCGCGAGAAACCGGTGACGGTGGAGTACGCGGGTGACGTTTTCTGGCTGGCGCGCAACGCCAAGGGCGAACTCTGGCTCAACGCCAAGCCCGCGCCCGCAGGCGAAGCGAAGTCCCGAAGTAGCGCGGGCGAAGGCGAGACCGACGGGAAGAGTGGCGACAAGAAGCCAAGCCGCTCCCGCGGTCGCCGGAAGTTCGAGTAACTCGCGGACCGGGGAGTGGCGCGGTCTCCGACCGGTGCGCATTCCCCGTGGCCCGGGTCTCCCGACCCGTGGAATGACTTTCGCCCCACTGATCATGGGTCGGGAGACTCATGCCACTCGGGCCCGACCGGTGTCGAACGGAGGGGAACTGAGCTTCACCGGTCGGAGACCGGCGCAACTCACGCGGTCGATCTTTTTGACACCGGTGGCGGCCGGCCGTTAGTTCCGGGCCCATGACAACGTCCTCCGCGCCCGCGCCGACCCCGGCGGCGGCCCAGATCAAGGGCCCGAATTTCATCATCGCGCAGCTCGACGAGGTCCCGCCGACGCGTTGTCCGTGTGGCTTTGCCCGGCGCGCGTTCGCGACGCCGGACAATGCGGTCGCGACCCTGCACCTGGTGGACATCCAGGAGGACGCGCAGGTGCACTATCACAGGAAGATGACGGAAATGTACGTCGTCCTCGAGGGCACCGGCTTCATCGAACTCGACGGAGTGCGGCACCCTGTGAAGCCAATGACCTCGATCTTCATCAAGCCCGGCTGCCGGCATCGCGCGATCGGCAAGCTGAAGATTCTCAATGTGCCGGTGCCGGCGTTCGACCCGGCGGACGAGTGGTTCGACTGAGTGGATTAGGCAATGCCGCAGCCATCCGGGACACGTCTTGACTCTTGACAACGCCCGCCCGCCCTTTGGCTCGTCGTTCCCGGCGGTCAGCCGGAATCGAGGCCTGCCCCCACCCCCGGTTCGGTTAGCCACCGATTGCGCTGCCCGGGCGCGACCAGTAACGCGACCCGGCGTTCACTCGGACTCAGCGACTGCGGCCACACCGCGGTCTATGATCGCTGGCTGACACCGGCGGTATGAAGTTTGAGCCGCGGGTGGGCGGCCAGATACGGTTGCGCAATGCTGAGGCTGTTGAGCGGGCGGTTGTCCTGCTCCTTGATCACGGCGACGTGGTGCCGGCTTGCCAACGGCTGGTAGTCCACAATGCCCAACATCAAGCTGTACGAATGATGCGGCATCGCGCTCGCGAGCAGCCGCTTGGTGGCCCACCAGAATTCGTCCAGCTCGACCGCGGACTGCAGGTCGAGCATCGGCAGTTCCGCCCTTCGATGGGATGGACGTTGGGGGGCGGGGGCAAGGCTCGGACACTACCCGCTCCGCCGCTTTTGTGAGGCCCCGTGTTGCGGCGCACCGCAAGCGATGTATT
>CANEVO010000064.1 GCA_947442255.1 Opitutia bacterium | reverse complement strand
GCCGGCTCGCCCAACTCGCCCGCGACAAGAAGGTCGCCACGCAAATGGGCAACCAGGGCCACGCCGGCGAGGGTGTGCGGCTGTTGAAGGAATGGATCGACGCCGGCGTCCTCGGCGAAGTCCGTGAAGTCCATAGTTGGACCGATCGGCCCGGCCGCTGGTGGCCGCAGGGCGGACTCAAGCCCCCGGATCATTCGAAATTTATTCCCGTCGCTGCGCCGACCCTCGACTGGGACACCTGGCTCGGCGTCGCGCAGCCACGGGACTACGATCCTGCCTACGTGCCGTTCGCGTGGCGCGGCTATTGGGATTTCGGCACGGGCGCCCTCGGCGACATGGGATGCCACCTGCTCGACGGCGTGCACTGGGCGCTGAACCTCGATGCGCCGTCGCACATCGAAACGATCAGCGCGTTGCACAACACCCTCACCGGACCGAGCGCCTCGATCGTGGCCTTTGATTTTCCCGCACGCGGATCGCTGCCGCCGCTAAAGTTGACGTGGTACGACGGCGGATTGATGCCGCCACCCCCGGCCGAGTTGGGCGAGAACGGCGTGCTGCCCGACAACGGCACCCTGATCGTCGGCTCGAAGGCGACCGTCCTCGCCACCCTGTACTACCAGAGCGTGCGGATCATCCCAGACACGAAGATGCAGGAGATTGCGCCCTCGTTCCCGGCGAAGACGATCCCTCGCGTCACCGGCGGCCACTTCGCCGAATGGATCCGCGCCTGCAAGGGCGGCCCGGCGGCGGGCTCGAACTTCGACGTCTCTTCCCGGCTGACCGAGCTTTGCCTCCTCAGCAATGTCGCGGTCCGTGCGCGGCGCCGGCTCGATTGGGATTCCAAGGCCATGCGCTTCACCAACCACGCCGCCGCCAACGCCCTGCTGACCAAGTCCTATCGCCCCGGCTTCGGGGTTTGACTCCGAATCCCGCCCAAAATTTTCCATGATCGACGCCTCCCGCGCCCAAGCCGTGATCCGCGGCGAGTTCACCGCAGCTTTTCTCCTCCTCCGACTTTTCCTCGGACTCCGCACGCTGTTCGCCGGGATCGAGAAATTCGAACTCAAGGGCATCTACTCCTTCGGAAATTATTACGAGAACATGGGCCGGATGGCGCAGGGCATCACGAGCGCTTCGTTCATCCCGCTCTGGATGTCGCGCAGCTTCGCCCATTCGCTCGGCTATGCCCTGGTGATTCTCGGCGCCGCCATCCTCCTCGGGATTCGCACCCGCACGGCCCTTTTCCTCGCGGGCCTCGTGTACGTGAGCCTGTCTTTCGGCCTCATGGCCGTGCAGGAAAGCGAGGGCGTGGCCTGGCTCGCGATCCACGTCGGCCTGATCGCGGGCGCGCTCGTTCTCTCCCGGCACAACCGCTTCGCCCTCTGGGCGGACTGATTTTCCTTTCCGGCTTCCTGTGCCATCGTGAGCGCACCCACTCCCATGCCCGAGCCTGTCTCCTCTCCTTTGCTCAGCCGCCGGGACTTTCTCAGCACGAGTGCGAAACTCGGGGCCGTGCTCGTCGCCGCGCCGTACGTGTCGCGCGCCGCGAGCGCTGGCGACACGCTCAATGTCGCCCTCATCGGCTGCGGCGAGCAGGGCCGGGTGCTGATCAACGCCGCGCTGAAGATTCCCGATCTGCGTTTCCGCGGCGTCTGCGACATCTGGCCCTACAACCGCACTTATGCGGAGCGCCTGCTGAAGAAGTTCAGCCACGATGCCCGGCCCTTCGACGACTACCGGGAAATGCTCGCGGCGCTGCCCGATCTCGACGCGGTCCTGATCGCCACGCCGGACTTCATGCACGCGGAGCACACCAATGCCGCCCTGCGCGCCGGCCGCCATGTGTACTGCGAGAAGCTGATGTCCAACACCGTCGAGGGCGCGCGCTCGATGGTCCATACCGCCCGCGAGACGGGCAAACTGCTGCAGATCGGCCATCAGCGGCGCAGCAACCCGCGATATATTCACGCCCGCGACCAGCTCGTCCGCGAGGCGAAGCTGCTCGGTCGGATCAACAACGCGAGCGGCCAGTGGAACCGCGCGGTGGCCGACGACCTGGGCTTCCCCGCCAGCCAGGCCCTGCCCGAGGCCAGGCTGCAGCAGTACGGCTACACCAACATGCACGAGTTCCGGAATTGGCGCTGGTTCAAGCGCTATGCCGGCGGACCGATCTCCGATCTCGGGGCGCACCAGATCGACGTCTTCAACTGGATGCTCGGGACTAATCCCAGCTCGGTCATCGCGGGCGGCGGCGCCGATTATTACCGCACCCACGAATGGTACGACAACGTGATGGCGATCTATGAATTCCCGACGCCCGACGGCACCGTCCGCGCGCTCTACCAGGTGCTGACGACCACGAGCGCCGGCGGCGGCTACCACGAATATTTCATGGGCGACGAGGGTGCGCTCAAGATGTCCGAGAATCCCAACTACACGAAACTCTACCGCGAGGCGCGCGCGCCCGACTGGGAGCCGTTCGTCACCCGTGCCCTGATTTCCCGCCCGGGCTCGGGCGAAGGCGCGCCCGCCGCGTTGAAGCCCTGGGAAAAGCCGCGGCCGAAGTTCGGCGGGCCCGCGCGATCCACCACCGTCGATGTCCGCGAAACCGCGGAGCTTTCCGCCTGGGACATTCCGATCACGCTCGACAAGGCGATCCACCAGCCGCACCTCGAGAATTTCTTCGCGGCGATCCGAAACAACACACCGCTCACCTGCCCCGCCGATTCCGCCTTCGCCACCGCCGTCACCGTGCTCAAGGTGAACGACGCCGTGGCCGCGCGGAAGATGCTCACGTTCACCCCGGCGGACTTCGTGGCCTGACGCGGGCAGAATCCCCCCGTTTATCGATCTAATGTCCATCTCCTTTCGCCCTCACACGTTTCGCCTTGGCTGTCTCCTGCTGGCGCTCGCCGGCCTGACCCGTCCGGCTTTCGCCGCCGACGAGAAAATGCCGTTGAAGCTTGAACTGCCGCGGCCGTTGTTCTCCGGCACGCCTCGACCGATCCAGCTGCCGAACCTCGAGAAGACGCCCACCGGCCGCCGGCCGGACTTCATGGTTCCAGCTGGCACGACGCTGCTGTCCAAGGGCAAGACCGTCACGAGCAGCGACTCGCTGCCCGTGATCGGGGAGCTGTCGTTCCTCACGGATGGCGACAAGAGCGGCATCGACGGCAGCTTCGTGGAACTCGGGCCGAACCTCCAGTGGGTCCAAATTGATCTCGGATCCCGCGCCTCGATCGCAGTCCTCGTCCTCTGGCACTTCCATTCGCAGGCTCGCGTCTATCACGACGTCATCGTGCAGGTGTCCGACGATGCCGAGTTCAAGCAGAACGTCCGGACCGTGTATAATAACGACGAGAACAACTCGACCAAGCTCGGCGTCGGCGTCGATCCGGCCTACATTGAGACCTTCCAAGGTCGCTTGATCGACGCCAAGGGCGCGACCGGTCGCTACGTCCGCCTCTACAGCAATGGCAACACGTCCGACGAGTTGAACCATTACTGCGAGGTCGAGGTCTTCGGGCAGCCAGCGAAGTAATCGCGGCGCGTCCGATCCGTCTCCCATGCGCCAGCTCGAAGGCCGGGTCGCGATCGTCACTGGTGCCGGGCGCGGCATCGGCCAGGCCGTGGCGCTGCGCTACGCGGCGGAAGGAGCGCGCGTCGTCGTGAACGGCCGCACCGCGGCCACGATCGCAGAGACGGTGCAGCTCATCACCCGGCAAGGCGGGGAAGCCATCGCCGTCACGGGAGATGTCGGCCGATCCGACGTGGCCGAGCGGATCGCCGGGACCGCGGCGGATCGCTGGAGTCGCATCGACATCCTGGTCAACAACGCCGCCGTGATTGGTCCGGTCGAGATCCTCGGCGAAGAGGATGTAGACCAGTGGATGGACACGCTGCGCATCAATGTGCTCGGCCCCTTTTTGATGACGCGCGCCGTGGTGCCGCTGATGAAGACGGCCCGACGGGGCAAGGTGATCGACGTCAACTCCGCCGCCAATCGCGGGGGCGGCGGCAACCTCCTGCCCTACCGCGTTTCCAAAGCCGCCCTGCTGCGGATGACGACCACGCTCGCCGGGCAGTTGGCCGAGTTCGGCATCGAGGTGAACGCGTTCGACGCCCGGGCCACGACTGACATGGTCCGTGAAATGGCCACGTGGGATGACCGGGATCCGGCGCTCGCTGCCCGGTTTCGCCAGCGCTTGCAGGACGGCGAGCCGACTCCGGAGCAGAATGCCGAGGTCTGCCTCTGGCTCGCCTCGGATCGCTCTGCTGGCCTGACGGGCCGAAACATCGCCTGGTGGATGGAATTATCGGATCTCGATCGCCTGAAGGCGCAGATCATCGCCGATCCTCGCGCACTGCGGATGGACATGGTGGAAATGCCCGGCGTCAGCCGCTCACCCACGGCGGAGGCGTACGAGAAGCGCAAGGCCTCGCGGCCCTGATCCGGCGGCGTTGCGTCGGCTTCGGCATTCGCCACGACGCGGGCGTCCCAGCGCAGCCCGGGAGGGTCGTGGTCGTTGCCGCGACCGATGGGGCGGCGATCGCCTGCGTCGCAAAGACGCGATTCGAGGGCCGTGCAAATCGATGTCACACGTGTGACATCGATTTGCACGCACCCGTTCGTTCGCTGCCCCATTCGCCGCAACGGCGGCCACCCTTCGACTGCCAGCAAACTAAGGCCGCGTCGGCTTCGTTCGCGGGGCCGCTGCCGCCCGCCGGGCACCGAGCCGACGCGCTCCGTCGGGTTCCGCCATGGTCGTCAGGAATTCGCGCTCGAGATCGAGCCCGCAGCTGCGGGCGAGCACCAGCACGCTCCACAGGCAGTCGGACAGTTCAGGCGCCAGTTTCCGATCCACGTCCGCCACGTTCCGCGCTCCGGCCTTGGCCATGACCAGTTTCATCAGGTCGCCCACGTGGAGGAAAAAACCCTGCATGATCTCCTCGCGGGTCCACTCGCGACCACCCGCGGCCTTTTCCCGCGCCGCGAACCGGCGCCGAATTTCCATCGAACGATCGCTTAGTTGGGCAAGGTGCATGGCGGTGTGACGAAACGGACGGCCCGGAGGCGGAGGGGCAGCGCATTCGCCGGCGCTTTTCCTTGTTTGCGCCGGCCGCGCTAGCCTGACTCCTTCCGCACGTGAACTTCCAGGATGCCATCCCCGTCATCAACCAGATGCAGGCCGGCGGCGTGATTGAGCGCTACGCCATCGGCGGCGACGCCGCGACCAGTCTTTACCTCGAAGCCGTTACACCGCGTCACCTCGAGGTCGTCGTGCCGATTCCTCCCCAGCCGGGCCAGCTCATCGTCAGCCCGACGAAAATCTTCGAATACCTCCTCGGTCAGGGCGCCATCTTCGAGGGGCATTTCATGCGGATCGGGGACACCAAGACCCTCTTCGTGCCGCCTTCGACACCGCTCCTTGAGGAGGCTCTGCGCGACGCTACCGTGCGTGAGATCGAAGGCCATTCGGCCCGGGTCGTCACCGCCGATCATCTCGCCGCCATCGCCTTCCAGTCCGGCCGGGCCAACGCACGAGTCCTCGAATTCGCCGCGACCGACGCGCTCGACGTCGATCACTTTCACGCGATCCTCGCCCGTCACGGCCTGATGGATCGCTGGCGCGAATTCCTGAAGAACCAGCGGTAGCCGCCCGACTCCCGTCGCACCTGCACCACCCGGTCCGACCGGTCCGACGTGTAACGTATTACGTTACACGTTCGCACGTGTCGAAGGCGGCCTGCCCGAGTCTCGCTCGCGGCAATCGTCGGGAGAGAAGTCGAGTGACGGTGCCAAAAATGAGAGCGAGACCCAGGAAAAGTAACGTAATGCGTTACACGTCGGATCGGTGGCGCACCCCGGAGTCGGGGGGGCGCGGACGGAGGAGAGCGCCGAGAGGCGGTCGGGGCAGGCAGGCGGCGGGGAATCCGGCGGCACAGCGTGACGCCATACGTCTCATCGGTGCACGCCCCAGCGACTGTCGGGGCGCAGTCTTGCCCGTTCGACGAGCTCAGGGTCCCGAGCTTGTCGAGGGACTGCGCCTTGAATGCGGATCAGGATGACGTTGGAGGATGCAGCAAGACTGCGCCCCTACGAAACCAAGGAACCTCGCCATTTCAGCAGTGACCCGTCGCGGCGGAAAATATTGGGTGAAGCCATGTTCACCCTCGGCCTCGACTACGGCACCAACTCCGTCCGGGCGCTGATTGTCCGCTGCTCCGACGGCGCGGAATTTGGCACGTGCACGGTCGCGTATCCATCGGGACGCGAGGGCGTGCTGCTCGACCCGCGCGACCACAGTCTCGCCCGGCAACATCCCGGCGATTTCCTCCACGGGCTCGAGCACTCCGTTCGCGGAGCGCTCGCCGCCGCCGGGAAACGCCGGGGATTCCAGGCGAGGCAAATTATCGGCATTGGGGTTGATGCGACCGGCTCGAGCCCCATTCCCGTGGATCGCTCCAACCGGCCCCTCGCGCTGAGTGCCAGGTGGCGACGAAATCTCAACGCCCAGTGCTGGCTGTGGAAGGATCATACGAGCGTACAGGAAGCGGCGCGCATCACCGAAGTCGCCGCACGGCATCGGCCGCAATTCATCGCGAAGTGCGGCAACACCTATTCCTCCGAGTGGTTTTGGTCCAAGATCTGGCACTGCCTGAACGTGGCGCCCGACGTCTTCGCCGCCGCCGATTCGTGGGTCGAACTGACCGACTGGATTCCCTCGGTGCTCGCGGGGGCCAACCTGCCGGCGCGGATCGTGCGCGGCGTTTGCGCCGCGGGGCACAAGGCCATGTACAGCGACGAATGGGGCGGCCTCCCCGACAAGGAATTCCTCGCCCGGCTCGATCCCAGGCTCGCCGCGCTGCGCGACCGGCTGTTTGAGCGGGCCCACGACGCCACTGTGCCCGCCGGTGCCCTGTGCGCACAGTGGGCGAAGACGCTGGGGTTGCGCGAAGGCATCCCGATCGCTATCGGCGAGATCGACGTTCACTACGGAGCCATCGGCTGCGGCGTGGCCGAGGGCGTGCTCGTGAAAATCATCGGGACCTCGACCTGCGACTGCGGAGTGGTGTCCGCCGCCCGGCGTGTGCGCGACATCCCCGGGATCTGCGGCATCGTGCGCGGTTCGATTCTCCCGGGGTGTTACGGCATCGAGGCCGGCCAGTCCGCTGTCGGCGACATCTTCAAATGGTGGATCGAGGTCGTGTGCGGCGGCGACGCCGCGCGGCATGAGCGCTACACTCGCGAGGCGGCGCGCCAGCAGCCGGGCGCCTCGGGCCTGCTCGCCCTCGATTGGAACAACGGCAACCGCACCATCCTCGTCGATCCCCAGCTCACCGGCCTCCTTCTGGGCCAGACGCTCTACACCAGTTCCGCCGAAATCTACCGCGCGCTGATCGAGGCCACCGCTTTCGGCGCCCGGGCCATTCTCGAACGCCTCCAGGAATACGGCGTGCCGGTAAAGCGGATCGTCTGCGCCGGCGGGATCGCGGAGAAGAATCCACTGCTGATGCAGATCTACGCGGACGTCACGGGCTGCACGATGCAGATCTCGAGTTCGTCGCAGACCTGCGCGCTGGGATCCGCCGTGTCCGCCGCCGTTCTCGCCGGGGCGCATGCGGATTTTCCCGCGGCGCAGCAGGCGATGACGTCCGTGAAACCCAAAGCCTACGGGCCCATCGCGGCGAACCGACAGGCGTACGATGAGCTGTACCGACTCTACCGGCAGGTGCACGATGCCTTCGGCGGGCTCCAGCGCAGCGCGGATCTCTCGCGCGTGATGAAGAATCTCCTGGCGATCAAGCAGGCCGCGCGCAGGTAGGTACGGACCGGGGATCGCAGCCGGCATCGTGCAGTCGGAGGTATTTCAACCGCGAGCGGGTCGAAACCGATTAATCTGAGGCTGCCGCTCGTCGGCAGGCCCAAACTCACGAGGTAGAACAGGCCGGTCGACCAGCGCCGGCCCGACAGCAGGTGCACGATCCCGGCTTAAGGGCGACATTCAGCGGGGGCTCCAGCGTAAGGGCGAAGCGGGCTACGCCCCTCCGATACGATCGGTGAAATCAGCACGACCGGCACGTCCCATTAGGCGCGGCAACGAATCCGCTTTCGCGTCCGCATCCCAGCCCCACATTGACGACTTCGCCTAGCATCGCCTGAGTCGCGCACTTGAGCGACGACCTTTTCCGCATTACGACCCGAGCCGCCGGCCCGACCGGTTCCCTGCCGCTGACGGAGGACATGCTCCTCAACCGTCCGAGCGGCGATCTCTTCGGCCTGACCCAGAACGCGGGGATGGGCTGGAAGCCCGAGGAACTGTGGCGAAAGCAGTATCTGATCCTTTCGACCCAAGGCGGACTCCGCGCGCCCGACGGTTCGCCCATCGCGCTCGGGTACCACACCGGCCACTGGGAAATCGGCGAACTGGTGAAGGCGGCCGCCGAGGAGATTCGTGCGCGAGGCGGAATTCCGTTCGCCGGCTATTGCTCCGACCCGTGTGACGGCCGGTCGCAGGGCACGACGGGGATGTTCGACTCGCTCCCCTTCCGCAACGACGCGGCCACGATCTTCCGGCGGCTCGCGCGCTCGCTACCCACCCGGCGTGGCGTGCTCGGCGTTGCCACCTGCGACAAGGGTCTTCCCGCCATGATGATGGCCCTCGCCGGCCTCCGCGATCTGCCAGTCGTCCTGGTCCCCGGCGGCGTCACCCTGCCGCCAGAGAACGGCGAGGACGCCGGCGCGGTACAGACGCTCGGTGCCCGCTATGCGCACAAGATGGTGACCCTGCAGGAGGCCGCGGATCTCGGCTGCCGTGCGTGCGCCTCGCCCGGCGGCGGCTGCCAGTTCCTCGGAACCGCCGCGACGGCCCAGGTTGTGGCCGAGGCGCTGGGCCTCGCGCTACCGCACACCGCCCTCGCTCCTTCCGGCCAGCCCGTGTGGGTCGACATGGCCCGGCGTTCCGCCGCGGCGCTGCTTTCGCTTGAAAAACGAGGCCTCACCGGCCGCGATCTGCTGACCGATGCGTCCATCGCCAACGCCATGGTCGTGCACGCCGCGTTCGGCGGATCGACCAACCTGCTGCTCCACATTCCCGCGATTGCGCACGCGGCCGGTCTGCGCCGCCCCACCGTCGACGATTGGATCGCAGTGAACCAAAAGGTCTCGCGGCTCGTCGACGCACTCCCCAACGGCCCCCAGCATCATCCCACGATTCGCGTCTTCCTCGCCGGCGGCGTCCCGGAAGTCATGCTCCACCTGCGCACGATGGGCGTGCTCCACCTCGAGGCGCTCACCGCGACCGGACGAACCTGGGGAGAGGAATTGGAAACGTGGGAAAACTCCGAGCGCCGCCGCCGGTTCCGCGAACTGCTTACTGCCCAGGACAAGGTCAACCCCGACGACGTCATCATGCCGCCGCCGCTCGCGCGCTCGCGCGGGCTGACCAGCACGGTGGTGTTTCCCCGCGGTAATCTCGCGCCCGAGGGTGCAGTCATCAAGGCCACCTCGATTTCGCCGGACGTTGTCGGAGCGGATGGCGTCTATCGTCACGAAGGCCCCGTGAAGTTCTTCTACCGCGAACCCGACGCGATCGCCGCGATCAAGAATGGCGGCATCGCCGCCGGGGATGTGCTCGTCCTCGCCGGCCGCGGACCGATGGGCAGCGGCATGGAGGAAACCTATCAGCTCACGTCGGCCCTGAAGTTTCTGCCCTTCGGCAAGCATGTCGCCCTCGTCACCGACGCGCGCTTCTCGGGCGTCTCGACCGGCGCCTGCATCGGCCATGTCGGACCCGAGGCGCTGGCCGGCGGACCGATCGGCAAGCTCCGCAGCGGCGACCGCGTGCGCATCATCGTCGATCGGGTGAAGCTCACCGGATCGCTGGATTTCGTCGGCGACGGCCAGGCCGTGATTTCTCCCGAGGAGGGAGCGCGGGTCCTCGCCGCGCGCCCGATCCATCCCGATCTCGCGCCGGATCCGAACCTGCCCGACGACACCAAACTGTGGGCCGCCTTGCAGCAGGCCAGCGGCGGCACCTGGGGCGGCTGCGTGTACGATGCGGACTCGATCACCGCGAAGCTGGCCGGGCGCTGATCCCGGCAACGCTCAAGGTCCTCCCGTAGCGCCGGTCGGAGATCCGGCGCTACTTGCTCCAACTTGAGCGTTGAGCGTTCGGCGTTGAAAGTTGAACGTTCCCCTTTCGATGAAAGCCCTCCTCCTCACCGCTCCCTCTCAACTCGATCTCGTCGATTTTCCCGCGCCTCAGCTCGCGGACGACGAGGTTCTGCTCCGCATCCGCGCCTGCGGCATCTGCGGCAGTGACATTCATGGCTGGGATGGATCCTCCGGCCGGCGGCACCCGCCGCTGATCATGGGGCATGAGGCGTCCGGCGAGATCATCGCGGCCGGCCCCAAGGTCGAAAAGTGGCGCGCGGGCGATCGCGTGACCTTCGACTCCACCATCTACTGCGGCGTCTGCCGTTTCTGCCGCGAAGGCCAGATCAACCTCTGCGAGAACCGCCGCGTCGTCGGCGTTTCCCCGACCGAGTACAAGCAGCACGGCGCGTTCGCCGAGCAGCTCGCCCTCCCCGCCCGCATCCTCTACCGCCTGCCCGACGCACTGCCGTTCGATGAAGCCGCGATGGTCGAGCCCGTTTCGATCGCCGTCCACGCCGTGCAGCGGATCAAGTCCGCGAAGAAGGACACCGCCGTCGTCATCGGCAGCGGCATGATTGGGCTGCTCGTCGTGCAGGCCCTCAAGTGGGCCGGCGCGCGTCAGATCATTGCCGTCGACCTCGCCGACAACCGCCTCGCCCTCGCAAAGCAGCTGGGCGCCACGCATACTTTGAACTCAGGTAACGTCGATGTCGTGGCGGAGGTCGCCAAGTTGACCGACGGTCTCGGGGCCGATGTCTCGCTCGAAGTCGTCGGGCTGACGGCCACCGTCAATCTCGCCATCGGCGTGCTCAAGCGCGGCGGTTCCTGCGTCCTCGTCGGCAACCTCTCGCCCAAGACGCAGGACTTCCCGCTGCAGGCCGTCGTCACCAAGGAGATCACGCTCACCGGCACCTGCGGCAGCGCCGGCGAATACCCGCTCTGCCTCGATCTCATCGCCCGCGGCATCATCAACGTGAAGCCGATGATCGAGGCCGTGGCCCCGCTGTCCGAAGGCGCAACCTGGTTCTCCAAGCTCAGCGCGAAGGACGGCGGCAAGTACATGAAGGTAATCCTGACGCCGTAATCCAGCGGTCCGCTTCAGCACGTAGCACGGGCCTCCCGGCCCTTAGATAAAAACGATCAGTCCGACGGTCTTTCACGGGGCAGGAAACCCGTGCCACGCCGGCCGCAATCCTTCCGGATTGCGGCTCGCCAGCGAATTGCCGGGGCGCATGAATTCGGCGCGTCACTTCCCTTTCTCTCTCAACCTTCGCTCCCATGGCTCCGAATAAAAAATACTCCGCCCGCGTCGCCGTCGTCACCGGGGCCGGTTCCGGCGTCGGCCGCGCCACCGTCCATCAACTTGCCGCCCTGGGCTGGACCGTCGCCCTCGTGGGCCGCCGGGCCGAAGCCTTGAAGGAAACGATCCAGCTCGCGCCCGCGGGTGCCCGGAAACGGCTGACGGCGTTCCCCTGCGACGTCGGCGCCGCGACGGCCATCGACGCGATAGCCGCGGCAGTGCTCAAGAAGTTCGGCCACGTTGATGTCCTCGTGAACGGCGCCGGCATCAACATCCCGCAGCGTTCGCTCAGCGTGCTGTCGCGCGCAGACTACGCGGCCGTGATGAGCGCCAACATCAACGGCGCGCTCTTTGCGGTGCAGGCCTTCCTGCCCGGCATGCGCGCCCGGGGCGCCGGGACGATCGTCAACGTCTGCTCCGATGCCGGCAAGAAGGCGTCGCCCAAGGCCGGCGCGGCATATGTGATTTCCAAGTTCGGGATGACGGGCCTCACCCAGTCGATCAACGAGGAGGAACGACAGAACGGGATTCGCGGCTGCTGCATCTTCCCCGGTGACATCAACACGCCGATTCTCGACAAGCGCCCCATTCCGCCGCCGCCGGAGGCGCGTCCGTTGATGCTGCAGGCCGAGGACGTCGCCGCGTGCGTCGTCTTCGTCGTCAGCCTCCCCGCTCGCGCGCTGGTCGAGGAACTGATGGTCCGCCCGACCCGGGCATATGTCCCTGTGCCGCGGTAGTCGCGGTAGGGGCTTCCGGTAGGGGCGCCAGTCGGAGACCACAGCCGTCCCATAGGAGAGTGCATCAAGCCACACACCCCGCCCTTCGGGCACCCCTCTCCGAGAGGGAATCCTGAAGCAGCACGGGCCCAAGATCCCCTCTGGAGAGGGGTGGCGCGCAGCGCCGGGGTGTGCGGGCTGGGGCTGGTTGCCTCAGCGTCGGTGCACACTCCGAAAAATCCTGCATTGCCCTCGTCCTTCCCGCATAATCTACCGCCTCGACGCACCGACTTGGAGACTAAACTTTTGTCGGTCCGATGGGACGGCTGTGGTCGGAGACTGGCGCTACGGGCTGAAAGCGCGTGCGCGGGCTGTGAAATACCCAGACTAGGCGATTGCGTCCCCTTCGGCCAGAGACCCCGCGTACTTCCGGACGATGTCCTCGAAGTCCGTCTGCTGCGCCTCGAGGCTGCGCAGGAGCGCGAACTGGCTGCGGGCGCGATCCAGGTTCTGGCCCGGCCGCGTGATCTTGTAATAGACGTCGCCTTTGAGGTGATCGGCAAGAAACCGAATCCCGTTCTCGTAGGTCATCACCCGTCCGGCGAAGGCGAGGTTCGCGATCTCGGCCGCATTGAGGAATGCGCCCGCCGCCGAGAGGTAACCCTCGACCAGCGCCTCGAAGATGTCGCGCCGCGCGCAAATGCGACTGAGGTCGCGTTCGTCCTCGGGCGCGGTGCTCGTGCCGGAGCGGACGAGTTCGCCGAAATCGAACGGCGCGAACCCAGGCATCACGGTGTCGAGATCGATCACGCATACGGCCGCGCCCGTGACATCGTCGAGCAGCACGTTGCCGAGCTTCGCGTCGTTGTGAGTGACCCGCTCCGGGATCACGCCGCGCCGATGCAGCGCGAGCATGGTGTCGACCAGCGGCTCCCGCCCGAAGGCCTGGGCGATGTCCTCGCGCGCCGCGGCCACCCGTCGCAGCGGATCCGCCGTCACGGCGCGCTGCAACGCCTCGAACCGGCGGCGCGTATGGTGAAAGTCCGGGATGGTTTCATGCAGCCGCGCTCCGGGGAGATCGCTGAGCACCCGTTGGAACTCGCCGAAAGCGCGCGCAGCCGCCCGCGCCTGATCGGGGCGCTGGATGTGATCCTCCGTGTGCGCCCCCGCCATAAACTCGTAGCAACGCCACCAGCCGCCCGTGACGTCGCGATGACTGAACCCGCCCGCCTGCGCCGGGATCAGGCGGAGCGATCGCTGGCCGGCGGATCCGGACAGCCGGTCCGTGGCGTGGGCCGTCACGCGGGCGACGTTCTCCATCAACGCGGGGACATGGCGGAAGACGGTTTCGTTGATCCGCTGCAGCACGCGGCGGATCGGGCCCGCCGCGCCGGCGTAGGTCGCAAGAAAGGTGTCGTTGATGTGACCGCCGCCGTGCGGTACGGCCGAGATAAAGTCCCCGGCTCCGGCGAAGGCCCGCCCCACCCCGGCAAGATCGGGGGCCGGCAGGGTCGAAGGAGCGGCACTCATCCGGGCGAGAGAGCCACGCCCGCAATCCGGGGCAACAGGATATTCGACAGCAAATTGTTTGTAGCCGGCGCGGACGCGGGCCTGGTCGCCGCCGGCTCCGTGGATCGCATTTCAGTTCTTGCGGGCAGGAATTGTTTCCTGCAACGTCCGCCGCTCTGGGAGTACGGCGCGGTAGCCAAGTGGTAAGGCCGAGGTCTGCAAAACCTCTATGCGTCGGTTCAATTCCGACCCGCGCCTCCAAAACTTTAATGCGCAGATATAGAGACTTTTAGAGAAATACCAGCAATCGCATAAGCGGCTAGTGGCAACCGTAGTGGCAACAGATGCACGGATGTTTCAGGATGTTTTGAGGGCGGTGAGCAGGGGACGGGGGGCATCCAGTCGTCCCTAGGGGGGAGGGGGTCCAGCTGGGCGGCCCTGTCGCTACTATGATAGATTCACCCCCAATAACCTTTTTTTGAAGTAGCCCCTCGGCCAGTACTGCTGGTCTGTCGGGTTAAGGCCAAATCACGGACCATGAAGCCCCCGGCCCTTAGCACGCCCGGGGGGCTTCGCGGGATGACAGGCTCCGACCGTCAAGGGGCTGGGAATGGCCCGTAGCGGCCCCTTCAGGGGCTGATGGGGCACTGGCGGAGGGTGGCCGCCTATGAATTCGCCAAGACCGACCTAGCTAAGGCCCTGAGCGGGTCCCGAAAACTGGGCAGGTGAAGTGTTAGTCTTTGGCTTGGGTTGATGTGATGACTTTGCCGCCATCGGCTTCCCGTAAAATGCGGATCTTCTGTTCCGTCGTGTGTCTCTTGCCTTTCATGGTCTGGGCTCTTTTTAGGGCTGCAGACTAACCTGACAAGTGGACCGGATTTCGGGGGATCACCGCACGAAGACATCCCAATCGGTGCGTTACTCATCTCCTGAACGTTGCTTACAAATCAAATCAAGCCCTTAACTGGACAGCCGTGATATCCCTTAAAAACACGCGTGTATTTCCATAAATATTGCTAAATAAAAATATGTTGCGACCAGTTACTATTAATAAAAATATCCGAGGCCGCCTCTATCTTCACTCGATGCCTGGGCGATATGAAGGATGGTTAGATTTTATCAAAGCTGCGAACGCTTTGGGCGTAACTCATATTTTGTGTCTCACCCCAGAGGAAGAAATTAAAAAGAAATCACCTGACTACTATCAGGCCTTAACCGAAGGGGCCATACCCTTCAAAATATTTCACTTTCCCATACAGGACTATGGCATTCCCTCTGAGGCCGCGATTCCTAGGTTAGCCAATATTCTAGAGGTGATCCAACGTTCGTTGATAGCCGAAGAAGTTGTGCTCATTCATTGCGCTGGCGGAATCGGCAGGACAGGCATGGTTGCTACTCTATTGCTTGTGAAGCTGGGAAATAGCGTAGAGGAGGCTATTCGCCTAATAAAAAATGCAGGCTCCTCACCTGAAACGGATGAACAAAAAGATTTCTTGCTTCAAGTGGCGTCTACCAAGAAAGACCGTCGAAATTAATATTTATCATACTTTCACTTATCAACTCCATCAATGGTCATGAGGTGGCTGGAAGTGGACGGCGCGCATCGCATCGAGTTGCTCTTCACCCCGGCCATCGACCAGGACATCCACGCCCTCTTCCTCGCGCAAATCGCCGCCTCCGATCCGCAAGCCCTGCACGTGGTCATCCAGGACCAAGCCGGCTTTCACCTGCCGACCAACGATCCACGTCTACCGAAGAATCTCCGGCTGCTGCCCTTGCCGCCCTACAGCCCGGAGCTCAATCCCGTGGAGCGCTTCGGCGGCCTGCTCAAGGCCCGCGTCATCAACCGTCTTTACCCCACCTTGCGCCGCTTGGAAGACCATCTCTTCGCTGCCTCCCACGAATGGACCCAACCGGCCAAAATCGCCGATCTTATCCACCACTGGCTCAGGGATCAGGTAAACTTTGGCGTTCCAATCTAAAGTCTATAGGCTAGGGGCTTTTGTATAAGCGCTGGCGCTCCAGCCTAAAGTCTAATTGCTAACGGCGGTTGGTATAAGCGCCGGCCCAGCGTCACCACCGAGCTTCCGCTCGCTGCTTCGGCTGGCGCTGGAGTCCGCTGGACCCACGCGTAGTAGCTCCCAGCGTGGACCGTTGGACGGGGAGACTTTCGCCGTCCCTGGTCAACTGGCTAAATCTGCCAATTGAGCAGAAACGGCAAAAAGATCCATCCCCTTGGTGAAAGGCAGGCATACGCCCGTGGTAAGACGAACCTTATCGATCCAATGCGGCGGAATGCTGCTCATGCCACTCATTGCGCCGCTGATTGCCCCGACTATCGCCGAAATGGTATCGGCATCGCGGCCGAAATTGCCGCTGTATATAATGCCCCGCTTGAAGTCTCCATTGGTCAGTTTCACGATGGCTAACGCAGAAGCGACGGCTTCTGGGGCAACGGCCTTGTACTCGGTCCACAAGGCGTCGTGGAGCGGCTTCCATGCGGCCTCCAGCGTTTGCCGCTCCTCGATGATGCCCAGCGCTTTTGTTAGGGTGTATCGGATCCATGAATCCGGAGGCGTCACGTCGATCGCCGCCTGGAAAGCCTCATCGGCCGTTGCGCCGGCCATCGCCACGGCCACCGCTACGGCCACGGCTTGCGCGCCCCACAGCCCATCCCGGGAATGACTGATGCGGGCGTCAATCTCCGCCAGTGCCGCGGCCCGCCTGGGGTCGCCTGCACAGGCGATGCCAATCGGCGTAACCCGCATGGCCGCGCCATCACTCAGGCCATAGGAGTTATAAATGCCGGCAAGCGGGGCCAAAATCCCGCGCCGGATGTTGGCCGCCGCTTCCCGCTCGCTCGCCCCGCCGCGTCTCAGTTCCGGCAGGGGCAGAACATGCGTCCGCCAGCCTTGCAGGACAATCGCATCGGTCAGATTGCCCCCAGCCTTGATCAGCGTCTGCGCCGTCAACAACGCAAACTCAGTGTCATCCGTTCCAGGCGCCGGCTTGTCCGAAAAATCCATCGTGATTCCATATTGCAGGTGATAGTCGGGTGAACGGGCTACATCACCGAATGAATCACCGATCGCGTGGCCAACGAGGCTCGCCCGGGCTCTATCATGCAGCAGGGTCTTGTTTTTCAACAGGTCGTTCCTAGTTTGCATAGTGTTCTGATGCTGGGGTTCTTAGGGTGGCCAGAGTTCCGATTCCCGATCTTCGACCAAACTTAGCCACTGTCGGTCTGGCACTCTAGGCCATCCATTTGCAGTTTGTCGGGAAAGTCAACGCGGGCTGCGTTAGTTGAACCTAGTTGAATGACAGGACACTTACCAGTTGACACGATAAAGTAAATATGAATGTCTCACCTGGAAAACCCTTGCTTGGCACCCAAGCGGTGGCCAGCCAACCCCTCAGGCCCGGACGTGCTTCCGTCCATTCATTTTCAAAATTTTCTACTGTTGTCCGGCGCCAGATTGATTTGGTCCAGACCTTCCGGGCGAAAGTATTTCTGCTCCGCTATCTTAGTCCCCGGTCCCGCTCAATTTCGAAACCCCGCACCGAGTGTAGTGTAGATGTGCTCCCATTCTAGGCATGATTACATATCCCAACCCCGCAAGATCCGCCGCCGCGATGAAGGCATTGCTGCTGTTCGCCGCCTTCGTCATTTCCAGCGACGCCCAAACGGTTGCACCAGCCTCAATCAGTGCGAACCAAGAAGATTCGGCTCCAATCAAATTGGAAAAATACACAGTCACCACTGGCTTCCGGTCACCCAAGGCTATCGAGCTGATCCCGGGGGCGATCAAGGTGGTCAGTTTTGCTGAGATCGCCAACGCGCAGTTTCTCACGGAGGACGCGACTGCAGTACTGACAAGATTGATTCCAGGCTACTCCCCCGCCACGCAAGCCCTGGAAAACAGAGGTGAGACTTTGCGGGGGCGGGTTGCTCTGCGTCTGTTTGATGGCATATCCCAAACGACCCCGCTGCGTGAAGGCAGCCGAAACGGGACCTTCACCGACATGGACATCGTGGCAAACATCGAAGTGATCAACGGCCCGTCCGCCGCAGAAGGCATCGGGGCCGCCGGCGGCATTATCCACTACATTTCAAAGAGCCCGACGAAGGAAGGGAGCGAAACCACGCTGCGCACGAAGTTTTTCGGACAGGGCTACGAAGACAGCGAAGGCTGGAAGGTTGGCCTAAACTACGCGGTCAAGAAGGGGAACAGTGACCTGCTTTTTGGCACTTCCTTCCTGAAGCGGGGCATGTTTTGGGATGCCCACGGAAGGCGCATGGGGCAGACCGGGTCTGGCACGACAAACGACTCCTTTCAGAGAAACATGTTCATCAAGGCCGGCCACAATTTTGGCCATGGCGACGCCCAGCGCCTGACCCTGACCGTCAGCCAGTTTCGCATCGAAGGTCAGGGAAAATACCAAGAGGATCCCGGCAATACCGACTTGGGCATAACCGCATCGTCAAAGCGCGGTTCGCCCCCTGGAGGCAAGTCGGTGTTCAACGACTTCAGCCAGTATTCCCTGGCCTACAATCATACCGCGGTCCTAGGAGGAAAGTTGAACATCATGGGGTACAAGGCCGACCAAGCCATGAGGTTCGTGTCCGAAAGCGCTGGCCTCGACAAGTGGGATCCAAAGTACGGGCCGCTGAGTACCTTTTATGAGCAGTCGGAGATCCATTCACTCAAGGAGGGAGTGCGGAGCAACTGGACCCGCGAGAACCTGTTTGCGGTCGAGGGGCTGGAAATGAATGTCGGTTTTGACTACATGTTTGAGACGTCGCAGCAGCGGCTGGCCCTCACCAACCGGCTGTGGGTGCCCCCAATGAACTACACCAGCAAAGCGCCGTTTTTTCAGACCTCGTTCACACGTGGTCCGGTTACGATTAGCGCCGGGGCGCGGCATGAGGATGGCAATCTCCAAGTGGATGACTATACCACCGTCTACTTTGCCGGTAACACTTTTGTTAAGGGCGGGGACCTGGCCTACAAAGAAAATATGCCCAATGTCGGGATAATCGTGCGGCTGCCCCGGGGCTGGTCGGCCTTCGGATCATATAGCAAGGGATTTACGCTCCCGAATGTTGGTATTCCGCTGCGCAATATCAATCGCCCAGGCCAGACCGTGGCTGGAATCCTGGATCTGCAGGCCGTTGTGTTTGATAACAAGGAAGGTGGGATTACCTGGCAGGGGAAAAGGGGTAGCTTTGGCACTTCCTACTATCACTCTTACTCGGAACTGGGCGCCGCCTTGACTTCTGTTCTGGTGGGGACGCCTCCCAATCAAAGATTTGATTTCATCCTGCAGCGCCGGCCCGTCGAGATCAAGGGTTACGAGTTTTCCGGGGAGTTGCTCCTGACGAAGACTCTCAAATTCACTGCGGTCTATGCACATATCACGGGCATGACACGGACGGGTGAGACGGGGCCGCTGAACCGCGAATTGGGCAATGGGAATGTCACCCCAGATAAGATAAATCTATCGACTTCATGGAGATTCATGCCCAAGGCCAGCGTGACGCTTGAGATGGACACTCTGAGACCCCGCCAGGTCAATATCGGAAACCCGGCGGGCGGCGCAGAGAGCACCAGTGGTCAGACGCTGTTTCACCTCACAACCGGCTATTCCACGCGGTGGGGTGACTTCTCCATCGGGGTGGAAAACCTGTTGAACAAGTACTACATCCTGCCGTGGTCACAGGCCGGAACCGTCTTGGGCGGCGCTTTCGCGGCACGCGGTCGCGTTTACAATTTCACCCACGTGGTCAAGTTCTGACATCGCTGTTTGGTTCGTGCTCCAGTTGGGCCGCTGTGGCGCAACTGGGGCTTTTTTTGCCCAATCCCGCGGGCCCCAGCCGCGCGGTAAGACCTTGGCGCACCGCCTGGCTCATCTGCATGGCCGGGCCCCGGGAGAGTCCCGGGGACGAAATGCATCCGAAGGCAGATCAGAGTCAGAGGGAAACCGACCGCGGCCGGCGGAAACGGTGGGCGCCTGGCGGGCTAGAACCTGACCTCTTTGCTCTGCGCCTGGATCCGGCCCAGGCGCATCACGGCAAACGAGAGCGGCAATCCGATTAAGCCGCCGAACAACATCAGCTTCTGAATTCCGAAATGGGGTTCGAGGGCGCCGACGATCGTCATCATCAGTACGTTGGTGCCCGCCTGCCAAATCTTCTGGACCGTGAAAACCATCGCCTGGCTCGGGCCGTCCGGTCCAGCGGCATCAGCTATGCGGCTGACCCAAAAAGACTCCGGCACAGAACGCATGGCCATTAGAGGAACGTGGACTGCGTAGGCCACGATGGCGACCATCAGCGAGTCGCTCAGGCCCATCGCCACACCGGCAATACTGCAACCCAGCCAAGCAAGGCCGAGCACATTGTTCGGGCTCAGGCGTTCCATGAGCCAGCCGCTCGCCAGAATAACCACGAGACCCCACACGGCGATCGCGGTGGAAACGAGTCCGAAACCCGGTTCACTCAGATTCAGCTGCCGGGTGAAACGTATGGCGGCATAGGCCACGACAGGCGCGGCCGTGCAGGCAAAGGACTGACCGAGGAGGAGGAGGGCCAACAGTGGGCGCAACGCGAAGCTCTTACGATACGCCGTCAGCACGCCGCCGAGCGCCCTCGGCGCACCGGAGGCAGGCACCTCGGGATAGAGCAGGATAGCAAGGCCGCCAATTCCTAGCAGGATGGCCCCAACCATGATCACCGGGGCATACGAGCCGGCTGCCTTACCTCCTTGGGTGGCCATGATCGGAGCGATGACGGCGGCGGTGCCACCGACGGCACGGTAGATTACATTAGCCAGTCCCTGCCGATGGGCCGATACCCGCTGGGTAAGCACATTCAAGTTGACGTAGAGAGCGCAGGTGAACGCGCCATAAAATGGGATCACCCATGCAACCGGAACGCCAGCGGCCATCCCGGCAAAAGCCAGCGCGGCGCCGCCCAGCACGTACGCACTCATGCGTCGAGAGCCAATTCGCTCAACCACGAGGCCAAAGACAAGAATCCCCACCAACGTACCCGTAAATCGGGAAGCACGGAGGTAGGCCCACCCGGAGTTCGCCATGCCAAGTTCGCCCGTGGTCCACAACGGCCCAACGACGTTGAAGCCGGTATCGACCAACATGAATAGCATCGCGCTGGCTGCGAGCACCGCCATCCTCTGTCGGGCAGGAGTGCCGAGAGGTGTCGTCAAATTCATGGGAAATGCCGGCAATACATCGTTACACGTCCGGGGCCTTCCGCGTCAGAACGTCCGCTACCATCGACTTCCCAGCATTAGCCCCGGCACCAGGATCGACGGCATCCACGGACCTGCGGTCATCGGCCTGATTCTGGGAATACGGGCAGCCATTGAAAGTGCCAACACGGTGACGCGCACCTAGCGCCCGGCCGCCCCGACTCCGCGCTGCCAACGCAATTTCTTGAAGGCGAGAGTCTGATCGGTAATCGCAGTCTCAACGGGCAGCCGCTCCATGCTGGAAGCGCCGTAAAATCCGTGCACATGCCGCGTGCGATTGAGAACATACTGCGCGTCGGTCGGTGAAGCCACCGGCCCGCCGTGGACCAGCACAATTATGTCGCGCCGCACCCGCCGCGCCGCGTCGGCAATCGCCTGGGCGCGGGCCGGCGCATCAGCGAGCGCCAGGGTGGATTGGGCTCCGATGGTGCCGCTGGCCGTCAGGCCGAGATGCACAACGAGGATGTCTACGCCGGCCCGGGCCATGGCTGTCGCCTCGGCCTCATTGAAGGCGTAGGGGGTGGTCAAAAGGTCGAGCTGCCGGGCCAGTCGAATCATCTCCACTTCCAGGCCAAATCCCATGCCCGTCTCCTCAAGGTTTGCGCGGAACAACCCGTCGCAAAGGCCAACCGTCGGAAAGTTCTGTACCCCGGCGAAGCCTGCCTGCCGCACTTCACCCAAAAAACGAGCCATGTCCCGAAACGGATCGGTGCCGCAGACCCCGGCCAGCACCGGCGTGTGCTCCACGACCGTGAGCACTTCACGGGCCATTTCCATCACGATGCCGTTCGCGTCGCCGTACGGCATGCAGCCGGCAAGCGATCCACGGCCGGCCATGCGATACCGGCCGCTGTTGTAGATGACGACGAGGTCGATCCCGCCCGCCTCCTCGCATTTGGCACTTATGCCGGTGCCGGCGCCACCTCCAATAATGGGAATGCGAGCGGCGATTTGCCGGCGAAATCGGCGTAGGATTGACGCGCGGGACATCGATGATTTCGCGGGCATGAAGGAAGAACGTTAACCGGTTTCAAATCGGGCGACGAGCGATGAGGGCCAGGAGCATTTCGACCGCCTTGGCCGAAAAAAGCGGATCGTTGATGTTCACGTCCAACTCGACCAGGGGAATCGTGGGATTCAGGTGCTTTTTGAGTTCTTCCGTGAAGGCTGCGTCCGCCGCGCGGTCACAGAACGGCTGGCCGTCCCCGTCAAGAATCGAGACGCCTTTCTGCGCCAAGAGGAACGCGACCGGCCCTTTGGCCGCGTTGGCCTTTTCCGCGAAAATCCGACCCATCCGGCGGTTTTCGTCCACGTCGGTCCGCATCAAAGTGACCGACGGATTCCATTCATAAAATTTCCGCTGGGCGTATCGGGCTGGCACCGTATTGCGCGGGCCGAAATTCACCATATCGATGCAGCCGTTGCCGATTAAATGCGGCACCCCACGGCGGCCGGGCGCCGAAAGGCGGTCCTCGCCGGCATCAAACACCCCCCCAGCGATGGTGTCAGCCCACTCGGTAGTGGTGAGATCCAGCACCGCGTCGATCAGTCTGTCATCCACCAGACTTTCCATCGTACGCCCGCCGCTGCCCGTCGCGTGAAACACCAATATTTCATAGCCCTGCTTCGTCAGCGCCTCGGCACAGGCGTTGACGCAGGCCGTGGTATTGCCGAACATACTTGCCGCAATAATCGGCCGGTCGGTTTCGGCGCGGCCAATCCGGACTGACGCCATCCCGCAAATCGCTCCCGCCGCGCGCGAGAGCACCAGCCGAGATATGCGATTGATTCCGGCAACATCCACAATCGAAGGCATCATCGTCACGTCCTTGGTGCCCACATACGGGGCGACATTGCCGGCAGCCGCCGTGGAGACGCACACTTTGGGAAACCCGATCGGCAGCGCCTGCATCGCCGTGGTGACGACCGAGGTGCCGCCCGTGCCACCCATCCCAATCACGCCTGCCAGCCCATGGGCGTCGACCAACCGGGGCAGCAACACCGCCGCCCCCTGCGCGGCCGCTTTCATAGCAGCGCCACGATCCTTTTTCTGACGCAACTCTTCTAGTCTGCCGCCGCCCGCCGCGATCACCTCGGCGGCCTCAACATCCACCGGGAATAGTATCGTGGTGCCCAGGATTCCGGTGTTGATGGTGAAGACGCGTGCTCCTTGGGCCAGGATCGCGTCGCGCAGAAAGGCATATTCCGGCCCCTTGCTGTCAAAGGCACCGAGCAGGGCGATGAGAGGCTTCACGAAGGGGAGGGGGAAACGGGTGAAACTGTGTTGAACTGGATTCAACTCTTTAGAATCGGGTGCCCGTCGACAAGAATAAAACTGAATCGGCACCCCGATTCCCGTGTCTTGCGAGGAATTCCCGTGTCGTCGTCAAGCCCTTCCCCGGGGCGACGGCATTGACGGCAGGCGAAGTGGCTGTCGCAAGCGGGCCCATGCGCCAGCCCGATTTGTTCGCCGCGGACCATACTGTTCACAAATGTTGTTGCTCTCCATTCAACTTGTTGGACGGTACTCCAACGGTTTCTTCGCCACGCAGAGATGCGCTGGGTGCGCCCGCCTCCGCGGTCGCGATCCAAGTCCCCTTTGATCAATGAATGCTTCAAACAACCCGATTACTCTCAATACCGGTGAACTCCTCCCGCTACCCTGGGGCCATATCACATGGCTCGTCGGTCGTTCATTGCATAATTCAGAGACCATGACCGTGGGCCGCGTGGTCATCAATGCCGGTCACGGCAATCCGGTTCACCGCCACCCGAACTGCGATGAAGTGTTGCATGTCCTGAGCGGCCGGATCGAGCACACGCTCGGCACCGCCAAGTACATCATGAATCCGGGTGACGCGATTTCGATTCCTGCAGGTGAGTGGCACAACGCACGGGCCCTGGATGGCGTCCCCGCGGAAATGGTGATCTGTTTTTCCTCCGCCGATCGGCAGACGGAATCTGCCGGGGGCAAAG
>CANEVO010000063.1 GCA_947442255.1 Opitutia bacterium | reverse complement strand
CAGGAAATGGGACGGATGATCTACGGCTCGGTCTGTTCCGCGTGTCACGGCGCCGAGCGCGCGGCGAATCCGAATGCGCCTTCGTTCACCTCGCTGAAGTCGGTGCGCGAACGGCTGACGCCCGCGCAGGTGATGGCGTTGCTGGATACCGGCCGCAACCAGATGCCGGCGTTCGCGTCGTTCAGCGCCATCGAGAAGCGCGCCGTCACGGCCTTCCTCTTCGATCAGGGCGCGGACGAGCGGGTGCCGGCGTCGGAGCTAAAGGCCAGCTGGGCGGGCGGGATCCCCTGGGTCGCCACCGGCCACAACGAATTTCGCGATCCGGAGGGTTTCCCGGTGAACAAGCGCCCGTGGGGCACCGTGACCGCCATCAACCTCGATACCGGCGCGTTCAAGTGGCAGGTGCCGCTGGGCACCTATCCCGTGTTGGAAAAGCGCGGCGAACCGCCGACCGGCACTTTCAACATGGGCGGCTGCATCGTCACCGCCGGCGGACTCGTCTTCACCGGCGCGGCGATGGACGAACGCTTCCGCGCGATCGATCAAGACACCGGCAAGACGCTGTGGGAATTCCAGATGGATGCTGGCGGTTACGCGCTCCCCGCCACCTACGAAATCAACGGCAAACAATACGTCCTCATCGCCGCCGGCGGGGGCGGCAAGCCCGAGACCAAGCCGGGCAACGCGTACTACTGCTTCGCGCTGCCCTAGGAATTCAGCGGCGCTGAATTCCGAAGCCGCCGTGCGGCTCTCGCCGCCGGGCCTATCTCAGGAATTCGTCCAACATCCGCAGGCCCGGCGGTGAGCGCCGGCCCTACATATCCCCCAACTGCGGCCGCAGGACAATCTCCTCGACCACGGTGCGGCGGGAGAGCCGGTAGATGTCGAGAAACGCCCGCGCCACATCCTCGGCCGGCATCAGGCGTTCCTCGGGCACGCCGCTGCCGGCCCAGGAGGGAGAAACGGTGGCACCGGGATAAACGCAGCACACGCGCACGCCCTGGTCGCGTAGTTCGGCGCGCATCACCTGGCTCAGCCCGCTGACGCCAAACTTGGCGGAGGAATAGCCCGTGCCGCCCGGATACGCGATTCGTCCCGCGATTGAGCTCATGTTGAATACGTCGCCGCGCCGCTGCGCGATCATCGCCGGCAGGAACGCCCGCGACACCAGGAACACGCTGCGCAGGTTCGCCGCGATCATCCGATCGAAGTCCGCGACGCTCATCTTGGTCAGCGGTGCGCCCGCAAAGGATCCCGCGTTGTTGATCAACACATCCACGGACCCGAACCGCTTCGCGACCGCCTTGCCCAGCGCGGCGACCGCGCGCTCGCTGCTCACGTCACAGGCGAACACCGCGACCTCCGCCGCCTGGGTGGCACGGGACTCCCGACCCGTGATTTTTTGAGCTCCCTTGCTTCCTTTAACGTCACGGCTTTCACGGGTCGGGAGACCCGTGCCACGCTCGGAGGCCGCCCGACACTCCTGGGCCACGGCCTTCAGGTTCGCCGCGTTGCGCGCGACGAGTGCGAGCCGAACGCCCGGAATCTCCGCCGCGAACAACCGGGCAATCGACGCCCCGATGCCTTGGGAGGCGCCCGTGATCAAGACCACGGGACCGCCCTGGGTCGAAGTGGAGGAGGAGATACGCGAAGACTTCATACAGCTCGAATTTAGCCCGGAGACGGGCCACGGGAAATTCGAACCATTCTGCCAGCGCCCGGGTCTCGATGGCGAGCCAGCTTACCCGGCGCGTAAAATCCATGCGCCACTCGATGTTCGGTTATCGGGCCGCCCCCGGGGGCATGTAATCCGCTTCGCACGACTTTCTGGTTCGTCGTCTCGTCGGTTGGACCGTGCTCGCGGCCCGCGCCCCCTACCGAATCCGGCACGGAGCCTGCACGGCGGGGGCGGAATAAACACGGAAGGCGAAGCCCGGATGGTGGCGGCAACCATTCATTTGTCAGTTTCGCGGCGTCTGCGCTCAACTTTTCTTTCGGGGCGCCCCAACGCGGCGGAGGGCGGCGGGGCGCAGCCGTTAGGACACGGCTGCCCGGCGGGGCGATTGACCATGGCCGGTTTTGTGCTAACCGTGAACCCTCCATGCCGGCCTCATCCAATCGCCGAACCGTCGCTCCGTCCGCCACTACGGCCCGGCCCAAGCCGGGCACCCGGCCGGCCAAGGGTGTCGCCACCCAGGCGGAAACCAAGGCCGGCGCCGTCCGTCCGCTGTCGGGAACCGTCTACATCACCCGGCAGGTACACTTCAATTCGGCGCACCGACTCCACAACCCGTCGAAGAGCCAGGAGTGGAACGTGGCGACCTATGGCCTGTGCACCAACCCGCACTGGCATGGCCACAATTACGTCCTTGAGGTCACCGTCCGGGGTCAGCCGGATCCCGAGACCGGCTACGTCCTCGATCTGGCCGCGCTCAAGCGGATCCTGCACGCCACCGTGGTGGACCACTGCGATCACCGGAACCTGAACACCGACGTCGATTTCCTGCATGGGATCATTCCCTCCACCGAGAACCTGGTGATCGCGTTCTGGGATCGAATTGCGCCGGCGCTCCCCGCGGGCGAACTGCATTGCGTGCGGCTCTATGAAACGCCGCGGAACTTCGCCGAGTATCGAGGTCCGGGGGACCGCGATTAGGTCTTGCGGAGCAAAAGCCAGCCATGAGCAAGAAGACTTCAATGTACCTGCACCGCTCCGCGAGCGGCGCGGAACCGAGCATCACACGGGGCTACGACCGGAAATTCAAGGCCACCCCGGCCTACCGGCGCACGCTCCCCGACATGATGGAGGCGGCGCATGACGCCATTCAGGGTGCCCTCGTACCCATCCAACAGGTCGGGGTGCATAATTTCCGGCTCCCGTTGAAATTCCGGACCAAGCAGCGCGACCTGCTGACCCTCGAGGCACGAGTCACCGGCACGGTGTCGCTCGAAGCCGATCTGAAGGGGATCAACATGAGCCGGATCGTGCGCTCCTTCTACGAGCACAAGGACAACGTTTTTACCGGCGAGTGGATGGGCCGCATCTTGCGCTCGTACCTGAAGAACGTGAAGAGCAAGGACGCCCGGCTGAAGGTGGGCTTCTCCTATCCGATGCTGCACCAGAGCCTGCGCAGCGGACTCAAGGGATATCAGTACTACGAGGCCGCCTTCGAGGGCGTCATGACCCGCGCCGGCGACTGGCGCCGGTTCATCCATTTCGATTTTGTGTATTCATCCGCCTGTCCCTGCTCGGCGGAACTATCGGAGCACGCCCGCGATCAACGGGGCGTCTACACGGTGCCACACTCGCAGCGGAGCAAGGCCCGGATCGTCCTCGAGGAAGTGCCCGGGAAGCGAATCTGGATTGAGGACGTCCAGGCCCTCTGCCTGCGTGCCCTGCAGACCGAGACGCAGGTGATGGTGAAGCGCGAGGACGAGCAGGCCTTTGCCGAGCTCAATGGCGCGCACCTCAAGTTCGTCGAGGACGCCGCCCGGCTGCTCTATCGCGAGTTCGATGCCGACAAACGCATCCGCGACTTCCAGATCGCCTGCTCGCACCTCGAGTCGCTCCACTCCCACGACGCCGTCAGCGTCATCTGCAAGGGCGTGCCCGGCGGCCTGAAGGCCGACTTCATGGATTTCGGATCGCTGGTGTGCTGAACGGCTCTTGCCGGTCGGCGCGGCGGCGCAGTGGCCATGTCGATGTGCTGCTTCGCGCTGCGCCGCAGCTCGATTCGCCGCACCGCGTCGTCCTCACCCGACACCAGGATACTCCCGATCGCCCGGCGCACCCCCGGATCGCGGGGCACCAGCCCCAGCGACCAGACCTCGCCCTCGCGCCGGCCATAGAGTTCGCAGTCCTCGCGCCCGCGGGACACGCACCTCCCCGCGCCTGGCACTGGCCCGTCGCGGATATCTTTCGCCGCCCCCGCTCCCCGAATTACGGAGGTCTGCGGGCTTGCCACCGCCGCGCCGCCCGCATGGAAACACGCATGCCGCGAAGCCCATCCACCCGAATCATGGCCTGCCCACCCGCTCCCGCTGTTTTCCACCCCCGCCGGAAAACAGCCTAGGTTTTTTGCGGAGCAAAAAATCATGCGCTTCTCCATCCTCGGCAGCGGCAGCTCGGGCAATGCGGCGCTCCTCGTCACGGAGCAGGCGCGGGTCCTGGTCGATGCGGGGTTCTCGGCCCGGCGGCTGGGCGCGCTGCTGGCCCCCTTGGGCGAATCGCTGGATCGAATCGATGCCGTGTTCCTCACCCACGAGCACGGTGATCACGCCGCCGGGATCGAGGGCCTGAAGAAATTCCCGCACATCCGCGTGTTCGCCAACGATCCCACCGCCCGGGCGGTGCAATCCGGCCTCCAACACCGGCCGGACTGGCAGATCTTCCAGACGGGGGCGCGTTTCGTCTTCCGCGATCTCGAGGTCGAGAGCTTCGCCGTGCCCCACGACGCACAGGAGCCGGTTGGCTTCCGCTTCACCAACGGCCGCGAGGGAGACCTCTTCAGTCCGCGGCGCTCGCTCGCCTGGCTCACCGATCTCGGCCACGCCCCGCAGAACGTCCGCGAGTGCATCCATGGCTGCGATGTCGTCGTGGTCGAGTCGAACCATTGCCCGCAGATGCTCCAAGCCGACTCCCGCCGGCCGTGGTCGACCAAACAGCGCATCAGCGGACGCCACGGCCACCTCTCGAACGAGGGCGCGCGCGAACTGCTCGCCGCTGTCGCCAGTCCTCACTGGCGGCACGTCTATCTCACCCACCTCTCCCGCGACTGCAACACCCGCGCCGCCGTGGAATTGGCGCTGGCCGGGATTCGGTCCGCTCTCAGCGGTTGCCAGTTTTCCGTAGTGGAACCGGGGAGCGGCACGCCATTCTACGATTTGGAATAATCGATCCGAGCCGGGGGAGCCCGAAGCCAGGAAACCCAGTGAATTCTCCCCGCGCCCCCTCTCATGACAGACTCAGTTGGTTCCCGCGGGCTGCGGCTCTTGCGCGACGGCGTGATTCCTGCAACCAAGTGCCCCTCCATGAGCGCGCCTGATTCCTTTCGCCGCACCAAAATCATCATCACACTCGGACCGGCCAGCGAGAGTGAGGAGATGCTTGAGAAACTCATCCGCGCCGGCGCGGACGTCATCCGCCTCAACATGGCGCACGCCTCGCACGAGTGGACGCGGAAGGCGATCCGCCGGATCCGGCTGGTCAGCCAGCGCTGCAACCGCGAAGTCGCCATCATGATGGACATCAAGGGTCCGGAAATCCGGACCGGCGATGTCACCGTCCCGATCGAATTGAAGGTCGGCGAAATTTTCGACTTCACCGTCAAGCCCGCCATGTCCGCCGAACGCGGAGCCGGCGATGAGGAAATCCGCTCGGTCGACGTCAACTACAAGGACCTCGTCAACGACATCAAGGTGGGGGACGAGGTCCTCGTCGACAACGGCCTCCTCCGGCTTGAGGTCCTCGCCAAGGACGCGGCCCGGATCCGCTGCCGCGTTGTCATCGCCGGCGAGCTCAAGTCCCGCCGGCATATCAATCTGCCCGGCGTGAAGGTGAACCTTCCGCCCTTCACGGAGAAGGACCGGGCCGACTCCATCGTGGGCCTCGAGGAGGGCATCGACTACCTCGCGCTGTCGTTCGTCCGCACCGCCGCCGACATCGAGGTGCTCCGCACCTTCCTCGCCGAACGGAAGTCCAAGGTCCGCATCATCGCGAAAATCGAGGATCAAACCGCCATCACCAATCTTGATCAGATCGTCACCGCTTGCGACGGCCTGATGGTGGCCCGCGGCGATCTTGGCATTGAGTGCCCGTTCGAGGAACTCCCGATCATCCAGCGCCGCGCCGTCCGCGCCTGTCTGGCCCAGGGTCGGCCGGTCATCGTGGCCACCCACATGCTCGAGTCGATGATCTCGCAGCCAGTTCCGACCCGCGCGGAAATCACTGACGTCGCCAACGCCGTGTTTGAATCGGCCGACTGCGTGATGCTCTCCGGTGAAACCACCACCGGGAAGTACCCGCTCGAGTGCGTGCAGATGCTCGACATCATCGCCCGCCGCATCGAGTTGGAGGAAACGCCTCAGAACAGTTTTCCCGCCGTCTTCACCGCCGAGCGGATGAAGGTGCTGCACTCCGCGGTCGTGCTCGCAAACGAACTGCCGCGCTCGAAGCTGCTCACGTTCACGCGCCACGGTTTCATGGCCCAGGGCCTGGCGCTCCTCCGGCCCGCCCGGTCGTCCATTCTCGCGTTCACGCCTTCCCTCGATGTTTTCCGTCACCTCCGCCTGCTCCGCGCGGTCGAACCCTATCTGATGCCGCTCGCTTCGGATCCCAACGAGACGATCGAGCACGCCATCACCCTCCTGCGCCGCGAGGGCCGGCTCGCCGTCGGCGACAAGCTCGTCGTCGCAACCGATATCGTGGCGATGGATCGCTTGGTGGACAGCGTACAGCTGCGGACTGTCCGGTAGGTTTTAGGGTCGTCCGATCGCATCCGACACCGTGGCTGCCAGCGTGCGCGAGTAGCCGTGGCACGGGCCGCCCGGCCCGTGAACCAGGATCAGCGAGCACTCCACGGGTCAGAAGATTTGTGCCACTGGAGGTTCGTTATGAGCCTGTCCCTTTAAGAGGTTCGTTATGGGCCTGTCCCTTTAAGCGCGACCCGACGCCCGCGGTAAAAGATTCGTCCCATCTCGCTAATCTGCCGTAATTTTCTCGTCGTTGAGTTACTTCACGGTGGTCATTGGCGTCATCGAAACCAGCCCTCGCCTTGCTCAACCGAATCTTCCGCGTGGCATGACCCTCTTTCGACTTTACCCCTTTACCGTCGCGCTGTGCCTGACGCTGGCCTCCTTTCTGGCTCCGGTGCTTCACGCGCAGGTGATTTCGACCGCGTCGCAGAGCCAAAACGCCACCGCTGGCGCCAAGGCGACGTTCACCGTCGCGGCCACCGGCGCCGGCTCGCTGTCATACCAATGGCAGTTTAACGGCAGCGCTCTTGCCAATGGCGCCGCCGTCTCCGGCGCGACCAGCGCCACCCTCGCCCGGTGGTTCGGGGTCAGCGCCACCAATCTCAGCGTGGCCTTCCCCAACATCGGCCGCTTCGCCAACCCGAACCTCGGGTTCCTCTGAGTGAGTGATGTCGGTCTCGGACCGGCGTTCCCTCGGGGCTGCGACCATGAAACGCCCGCTTCAATACGCCGCCGTCACCGCGGTGCTCCTCTTCGCCTTGCTGCTGTGGCGAGTCAATGAACGCCCTGCGGATCGCCGGGGAACCGGCGATTCTACGCCGGCCGCCCAGCCGAAAATCAAAAATCAAAAATCGAGAATCCCTCCCGTGGATGCGACTGCGCTGGCAGATGATCTGAACGCTTCGGCCGGCGTCGCTGCGGACCTCCGCCTTGTCGCCGCTATCCTCGAGACCTATCGCTCGAACTATCTCCGGGAGGGAAACCCCGTCGGCAACAATGCCGAAATCACGGCAGTCCTCTGCGGCGGGAACCCGCTTCGGCTGGTCTTTATTCCCGAGGGACATCCGGCGTTAAATCCGGAGGGCGAACTTTGTGACCGCTGGGGCACGCCCTATTTTTTTCACGCGGAAAGTGCGACGCGAATGGAGATCCGCAGTGCCGGCCCGGATCGAAAGCAGTTTACCGCGGACGATGCGATGCTCGCTCCGTGACGATCGTTTTAAGCGAAGCTTGCCCGACTTACCCAAGCTCGAACCGAGCCGAGACTAGGAACGCCTGACGCTAGGCTGTCGCCGGCGATCGAGCCGTTGACTCCCGGCCCCGCTGAATCCGCTGGGCTCGGAGGGAAGTTCTCATGGCTTCCTGGCTTCAGGCTGAATCTCCCGACGATCGGGGCTTCGGCGGCCTCCGGGTTTTCTCTTTCAACCGGGTTGATTCCCGACCGGGTGCGACTACTCTCTCGCCATGATGACGCGCCTCTTTCGTTTTCTCACCGTCGGCCTGATTCTGGGTGGAGCAACCGTTCTGCTCGCCGCCAGTGACGCCGCACCGAAGTATGGCTGCGAGTTGCTTACCGCGTACGTGCCGATGGCCACGGCCCTCGCGGCAGACGATCTAAAGACGGCCCAGACCGCCGGAGTGGAGTTGGCGAAGCTGGCCGAGGCGGATGGCATGACCGGGATTGTGGCTCGGGCGAAGGAGTTCGTCGCGGCCCCGGACATCACGAAGGCCCGCACCGTGTTCAAGGCGCTGAGCGACGACATCGAGCCCCTGACTGTTACCGAAAAGAACGTCACCGTAATGCACTGCCCGATGGCACGCGCGAGCTGGGTCCAGCCCACCGGTCCGGTCGCGAACCCCTACTACGGCAAGTCGATGCTCCGCTGCGGCGCTCCGAAGGTGAAACCGTAATCAAAAGGGACAGGCGAATTATGTTCGGTCCTTTCTTTCGCGCTTTCGAGAAGGGACAGGTCAATTACAGCTGCACCTGCCGAGGATGAGAGAGCGTAGCTTGCAGGATCGCGATTCGGGGGGCTACGGCCGACAACGGTCGGGCGGGGATGGCCGGCTGGTTGCCGGCTCAACTGAAAGCGAGACTTCGCGTCACTGGTGAATGCCAGAAGCGCCGACCCGCCGCTGCGATAGTCGCCCCTTCGCAGCGCTACGTGATCGCCTGCTGCCTCAGCCCACGAAGTGTCGCCAGATCACCCCAATCGACCCAGGACGGCATCGGACGGGTTCGAGTGCGTTCGCAACGGCCGGTCTTCTCTTGGTATCTTGCAAGGTGGATTTCCACGAAGCCCCTGCTTCCGAGCACCGCCCCATCAGTAAAATAGCGGATTCGACAGCGGAGCACGACCGCCAGCGGGATCTTCCCACCTTCAGCCATGACCCGTTGAACGTTCACTGCCATGAGACTTGCCTTCCTCGCGCGTGCGCTGCTTCCGACGCCGAAGAGCAGTTCACGGTACTGCGACTGCACCTCAGACCACCCTCGCCCCGTCAGCACCGCGCCAATGCCCTCTTGGGCCTCTCGGTTCCCTGCGACCGCCTCGGCGTAGCCACAGAAACGGTAGTCTTTCGGGTCCGTAACGAGGCCTGCGCGTACGCTGTTCAAGTCAATGTAGGCGGCCATCGTTTGAAGGGCGCCTGTCGCCGTTTCGACCAATACGCTTTTGAAGCGTTCAGCCCAAAGTGTACCGAAACGTTGGTGCGTTCGGTTGAACCAGATCGAAAACCGCTGCTTTAAGAGCTTCATGAACTGCGATACATCGCCCATCAGCGCGAACTGGCGTTGTCGCCACGCCATGGCCTCAGGGTCATTTCGGGCCAATCCGGTCTCGATGACCGCGAGGCAAGAGGCCTGGTATCGCGTCGGCTTGGGATACAGAACCCGATAGCGGCGCAACAACTCGCCATCGGCAAGGGCCTGCTGCTGAAGAACGCGCACCAAGACATGAAAGTGATTCGAGAGGATACTGTACGTCAGTACTTGGACACCGCAGTAGTCAGCCACCTGCCAGAGCTGGCGACGCAGGACCTCCTTTGCCACATCGTCGAGCAACCACTCGCCGTTTACCGTGCGGCTGATGCAATGGTAGGTTGCCTCACCCTCCCGTGACGGAATTTTGATTCGCGGCTGTCTCACCGCAACCCACGCTGCACCCACTCCTCCCGTTCGCGACGCGGCAGACACCCCAATCTACGGGTAATTGACCTGTCCCTTTTGCGATGGCTTACGTCCAGCGCTTCAGCGCGCCACGCAGTTTTTCCCGCGCCCGCGCGATGCGGGTTTCTACGGCTTTGGGCGTCGCACCGACCGCCTCCGCGATTTCAGCATGCGACATTTCCTCATACTCGAAAAGCACCAGCGCCTCGCGCAAATCCATCGGCAGTGCCGTGATCGCTTCACGGACCGCAACCGCGCGCTCCTCGCGCTCCATCGCCGCGCTCCCCATCGCCGGCTCCGTCCGCCTTCCTCCCTCCTCCGCCGTCTGCGTTTCGCTCCACTCCTCCAAGGCGACCTCCGGGCGCCGCCGCCACCAGCGCAGGCGGTTGCGCGCCAGGTTCACCGCCATGGCAAACACCCAGGGACGAAACTCGGCACCAGCCTTGAACTTTTCGCGCTGCTGCCACACGCGGACGAAGGTCTCCTGTGCCAGATCACCCGCCTCTGTCGCATTGAAGATCATCCGGCCAATGACCCGCTTCACCGGCAATTCCCAGCGGTCCATCAGCCCGGCGAGCGCTGCCTGATCCCCCGCCTGCAACCGCCGCATAAATTCATGGTCCGCCCCGGCGTCAGACGCGGGCTGGTTCCGGGGCTCCTTCGGCCGCGGGTCAAAAGGGGCCGCCTCGCTCACCGCGCTCAATGCGACAGTTGCACGCTCGGTGCACCGGCATGCGGGTAACTGGAAATCCGCGGCAACACGGTGGCGAGATAACGTTCACCCTGCGCCGGTGGCATCAGCGCCGCGACGCGGCGGAAGTGCGCCGTCATGGCATCCACGCAAAGTTTCTCCAGCCGAGCCTGCTCGCCGGCCGCAGCCGCTTCATTCCGGGCCTTGGTGATTAGCGCGCAATGCTCGGCACAGACCACGCCGTAGTCGTCGTGCAGCTGCTTGATCGCTGCAAACTGCCCGGCATCGAGCTGAAATTCCGCCTGCAGCCACGCCATCGCATCCCCTTCGCGCGCCGCGCGGTGCATGGCAGAGTCGCGATTCATCACAAAGAATACGCCATAGGTCACCGCACACGCCGCCAACGCAACGCCAAGGGTCAGGAAAAAGTTCTTCAGTTGGGCAGAGTTCATGCGCGAATTAACAAGGTCCGCCGGCTTCACGGCATCGTCATCGTCCGGGCATCCAGCTTCTGCACATAATCCGAGGCCATCCGGCTGCTCTCCGCGGCGGCGCTCGCTCTCGCCTGCTCGCGGCCAGAGACGGCCCCGAGTACAACGGCGATCGATAGCGCGCCGGCGACGGCCGCAGGATGGGTTCGGGCAAAGTGCGACCAGGTGGAGGCCCGCCGAAGCGACTCGATCCGGTGCCAGACCTGCGTGCGAAACCCGGGGTCCCGCGCGGGCTCGATGCACCAGACCGCGAGCAGCCGGGAAAAGGGATCAGGGGGAGTCTTCATGGCAGGTTGTTCCAAGCTATAACCCGGTCGGGCCAGAATCCCGCACAAAATCTTCAAGGGATTGCACGGGCCTTGGTGTATTCCCCGCTGACACCCCTTAATCATGACCAAAATCACCCTCCTTTTGTCCAGTGCACTTCTGGTATTTTCCTTGCCCGCCTTGGCCCAGGAAAAGAAAGCTTCCGCCAAGCCCGACGCCGTCGTGCCGGCTGGTTACCCTCTGACGACCTGCGTCGTGAGCGACGACAAACTCGGCGAGATGGGCAAACCCATCGAGTACATCCATCAAGAGGCCGGCAAGCCAGACCGCGTGATGATGCTCTGCTGCGAGCACTGCATCCAGGACGTCAAACTCGACCCGGCCAAGTATGTGAAGAAATTGGACGACGCGGCCAAAGGTGGAACGCCCGCGAAGGCGAAAGACGCGCCCTCCGATCACAAGCACCACTAAGCGCACCCCCTTCCCGGCGTGAGCATATCGCCCTCGGCCTCAAGGAACATGCATCGCTGGACCCGGGATCTGCACCTCTATGCTGGGCTTTTTCTGTCCCCATTCATTCTCGTCTTCGCCTTCAGCACGCTGGCGCTGAATCATCCCGTCCGCGAAGAGACGGCGCCAGCCACCGCGGCCAGCCGGACCCAATCCGTCACCGTTGCAACCAGCGGCCTCGGCACGCTCGATCACGCGCGGAGCCTCCTGCGGCAGCTCGAGCTGACGGGCGAGATCGACAACGTGATGCACAATACCAAGGCCGGCCGGCTGACGATCCCGGTGTCAAAGCCGGGTGAACTCACCACCGTGCAGGTGGACCTGAACTCCGGAGTCGCAACCGTCCAACGTCAGGCCAACGGGATGGCCGCCGCGCTGGTCTATCTCCATAAACGGCCGGGGCCGCATCTCATTAAATTTCGCGGCAACTGGGGTTACATGGCCGCCTGGTCCCTCCTCGCCGATGCCGTCGTCTATGGGACGTTGTTCCTGACCGCCTCGGGGCTTTACCTGTGGTGGTTTTTCAAGGCCGAGCGCACGTTCGGCTGGATCCTGCTGGCCGCCGGCACGCTCACCGTCGGCGGGCTTGTCACGGCCATCACCCTGGCCTGAACCCGGCCCCCATGAAAAC
This sequence comes from Opitutia bacterium, assembly GCA_947442255.1. Next base: position 11,803 of record CANEVO010000063.1, on the reverse strand, counting down.
CTGGCCCCAAAGGATCCACATCTACCTCGGGCTTTATTTCCTGATCTTCCTCTGGCTGTTTTCCGCATCCGGGTTGCTGCTCAACCATCATTGGGACTTCACGGAGTTCTGGACGAAGCGCCGCCAATCCACGAACGAGCATCGCCTCGTCCCGCTCACCACCCAGTCCGACCCCGACCGCGCCGCCGAGGTGATGCAGCAAATCGGACTGGTCGGCGAACTGGAGTGGACGAACAGCCGGCCGACCGCGCAGCGGCTTGATTTCCGTGTCTCGCGGCCCGGCCACGTCGTCGACGTGAAGACTGACCTCACCCTCGGCACCGCCTCGGTCCAGGAGGTGCGCGTAAACGGATGGGGCATCCTACGCTCCCTCCATACCTTCAACGGCGTCGGCGCCAACGCCGTGCGGGCCCAGCGCGATTGGTCGCTCACGCAGCTTTGGACGCTCTGCATGGATGCGCTCGCCCTCGGGCTGATCGGTCTAGTCGTCACCAGCCTGATCCTGGCGTGGCAGCGCCGCGCCCGGTGGTTCGGCGCCAGCCTCGCACTTGCCGCCGGCTGTCTCGTCTGCGGCTTCTTCGTCGTCGGCCTGGCGTGGTTGTAACAGGATGCGGTGATCCCGGGGTGACGAAGCTTCGGCCGTGCACTCCCTCACGCTTTGGCTGGCAGGCCGCGCCCGGCTTGCTACGGTGCGGGCGTGGGAAAATTCCTCACCCCGCTTTTGATCGTACTGTTCGGCCTGACCCTCGCCGCCTGCGGCCAGCGCCACGCCATCGACACGGCCAACCCGCCCACGCGCAACGTCGCCGCCCCACATGGCGGCACCCTCGTGACTCTTGGCCGCGAAGAATTTCACCTCGAGTTCGTCCGCGATGTGGCCGCGGGTCGGCTCACTGTCTATCTGTACGACAGCTCGCTGAGCATTCCCGTGCGCAGTCGTGCCCCCGGCTTCGAACTGCTCGCAACCGTGGGCGGTGAATCACGCTCCTTGACCTTCGTACCCGTGGCCAACGCGGCGCGCCATGAAACGGTGGGCGACACCGCGTGCTTTGCCGCCGAGGACGAATGGCTGAAGAGCGAGTCGCGCTTCGACGCCGTGCTGCCGTCCATCAAACTGCTCAACACGACTTTTCTAAGGGTCAGCTTCCCCTTCCCGGCCGGGAACAAAGCGCCGTAATCCGACATTTGGCGGCAGAGCCGTCGCTTGTGACAGGCCCGTGTTACCTCGTGGATTGGGGGCCTGCGTTTCAAACGACGATCTGCCGCACGGTACCTGCGCCCAACCAGTTTCGCTTCCCGCGGCGGTCCCGCCCCTGCTAGGATCATCCGATGAAATCTCATCTCGCCCTCGCCTGCCTGTGGATCGTCCTCGGCGCCTTCGCCGGATGCGGCAAGGCCCCCGATGCCCATCTGCCCGCGTCCGCCCCTGGCAGCCACATCCATGTCGCCCTCCACGGCGGCACGCTCGTGCCTCTCGGCGAACACGCTTACAATCTGGAACTGGTCCGCGATGCCGACACCGGCCGCCTTTCCCTTTATGTCCTCGATGGGCACGCCGAGAATTTCATCCGCATCACCGCGCCGACAATCGAGCTCGTCGCGATTGCCGGCGGCGAACGGCGCCCGCTCACCCTGCGGGCCGTCGCCAACTCCGCCACGGGAGAAACGGTCGGCGACACCTCGCAGTTCGACGGACAGGCGGACTGGTTGAAGAAAATCGACAGTTTCCCCGGCGAGATTCTCGGCCTCGATCTTCGCGAGACGAAGTTCGAAAAGGTCGCGTTCTACTTTCGCTCCTAGCGTCGCAGAAAGTGGCACGGGTCTCCCGACCCGTGCGGAACATGACGGAGCAGCCCAATGTTCCTCCGTCTCACCTCCGGGTCCCTGATCCCGTTCGGCGACCTGCCCTGCGTTAATCGATCCGCCGTTCCCTGGACCTCCCGGCCACCCGCCAGAGCGTTTGCCTTCCTCCCGCCCCGCCGCAGGCTCTTCGTTTCCATTCTTCGCTTCACGCCTTTTGCCCATGATTCCTGTCACCGTCCTCACCGGCTTCCTCGGCGCCGGTAAAACCACCCTGCTAAACCGCATCCTCACCGAGCACCACGGCAAGAAGCTGGCGGTGATCGAGAACGAGTTCGGCGAGGTCGGCGTCGATCACCAGCTCGTAATCTCCAGCGACGAGGAACTTTTCGAGATGAACAACGGCTGCATCTGCTGCAGCGTGCGCGGCGATCTCATCCGCATTCTCGGCCGGCTGCTGAAGCGCAAGGACAAGCTCGACGGCATCCTGATCGAGACCACCGGACTCGCGAATCCCGCACCGGTGGCGCAGACGTTCTTCACCGACGAGGAAATGAAGCAAAGCTTCCAACTCGATGCGATTGTCACGGTCGTCGATGCGCGGCATGTCGGACAGCACCTCGATCAGGACGATGAGTCCGTGAAGCAGATCGCCTTCGCCGACGTCATCCTCCTCAACAAGACCGACCTTGTCACCCCCGCCGAGCTCGATGCCATCGAGGCGCGAATCAAGTCGATCAACGCCGTCGCCCGGGTCCATCGCACCCAGAATTCCAATGTCCCGCTCGATCAAGTGCTCGATGTCGGCGGCTTCAACTTGAGCCGTGCGACCGAGCTCGATCCCAAGTTTCTCGAACCGGAGTATCCGTTCGAGTGGGCCGGCGCTTATCCTCTGCCCGCCGGCACGCACGAACTGGTCATCGGGCATGACGACGACGGCCACGGTCACGGGCCTGAGCATGGGCACGATCACGGTGACGGCGATCACCACCATCATCACCATGGCAATCCCAACGAGCTCGATGTCGTCGTGCTGCCGGTCAAGTCCCTCGACGCCGCGGACCTTGCGGCGGCGCGTGATGCCGCGACGCTGATCTTTTCCGACTGGGAGTCACGCACGCCGGCCGGCCAAAGCATCGCGCCGGGTGCGACACTGCACCGGCTGTTGCTCGCGGACGGCCACGGCCACTTCAAGTTGCAGATCAAGGAGCCCGGCCAGTTTCTCGTGTTCGAGCAGTGCGGGCATGACCCGCTGCACATCCACGTCGCCGGCGACACCGTGAAGCCAGTCTGGCAGGAGGATTTCCATGTCGCCCATGAGCACACGGAGGGCGTGAGCTCCGTCGGCATCAGCACGCCCGGCGATCTCGACGGCAAGAAGCTCAACGATTGGATCAGCACTTTGCTGCGCGTGAAGGGCGGCGACATCTATCGGATGAAGGGCGTGCTCACGGTCAAGGGATCGAACAAGCGGCTCGTCTTCCAAGGGGTCCACATGCTGTTTGACGCGAAGTTCGATCGCGAATGGAAGACTGGCGAAACGCGGACCAACACCCTCGTCTTCATCGGCAAGAACCTGGATCGCACGGGGCTCACCGAGGCGTTCAAGTCCTGTTTTGCGTAAGCCGGAGCCCAACGGGTGAAGCAACTGCCTTTCCGTCGCTGCGAGCGTGAGCGAGCGGCTGCGCGACATTTCTTAGCGAGCGTCTAAAAAAGGTGACTTCTCTCACTGCGGTGCCGCTGTCGCCACGAGCGCCCGCGAGTGGATGAAACGCCCGTCGTTCCACTCGCTGGCGCTCGTGGCGACGGACGGCGGGAAGTCCCTGACCCTCGCGCGAAGGGCCACAGGCCTCGACCACCCTCCCCGCTTTACGTTAAATCCAAACCGGGCTCGCCGGACGTGGACCGAGCAGGTTGAAACGCCATCGGTTACCTGTCGTCCGATCCGGCGGCGCGATCAGCGCGGCCGGGGCAACGGACCTTTCCGCTTCCGTCCCGCGAAAAGGCCCGCAGGCTCGCCGCCAGAAAGGTAACGCTCCCCATGACCCCTCCCGTTTCCCGCCGCCATTTTCTCACCGCCGCCGGCACCGGGCTGCTCGCCGCGACTGTCCCTTTGTCACTGCTGGCTGCCGCCTCGCCGGGCCGCGCGGATCGGCTGACCCGGATCGAATTGCTCCCGATCCGCGCCACCGAGCGAACGGTCTGGCTCTTCGTCCGCCTGCACACCGCCTCCGGACTCTCCGGTCTCGGCGAGGCTTCGGATGCCTTCGGCTATGCGGGCACCTCGCGGGCGGATGCCGCCCGGATGCAGGCCGAGTTGAACGCCTATTTCTCGCTCGTGGAAGGACGTTCGCCACTCGACATCGCGTTCTACCGGAGCGCCGGGCTGGCCCGCGCCAAGGCCGGCGGATTGTTCGCCGCCACGGCCTACAGCGCGATCGAGCAGGCACTTTGGGATCTCGCCGGCCAGCTCGCGGGGCAGCCGACCTACAATCTCCTCGGCGGCAAGGTGCGCGATCGGCTCCCGGTCTACGCCAACATCAATCGCGCCACGAAGCCGCGCACCCCCGCCGGTTTCGCCGCCTCCGCGCGCCGCGCCGTGGCGGACGGCTTTCGCGCCCTGAAGCTCGCCCCTTTCGACGGTTTCAAGCGGGCTGACTTTCCCCGGCCCTCCCAGGCCCGGCCCGTGCTCGAGGGGATCGACTGCATTGCGGCCGTGCGGGACGCCGTGGGAGCGGACGTCCAAGTCATGGTCGATGCCCACAGCCTGTTCGACGTCCCGCTCTCAATCGAGGTGGCTCACCGGCTGTTGCCGTACCAGCTTTCATGGTACGAAGAGCCGGTCGCGCCGGAGCTCGTGGCCGAGACCGTTGCGATCCGCCGCGGCATCCGCCAGGAGATGGCTGGCGGCGAGACGCTGTTTCAACTGCGGGGCTTTGCGGCACTGAGCGAAAGCCGGGGAGTCGAGGTGATCATGCCGGACGTGAAGCACTGCGGCGGCCTGCTCGAGCTCACGCACATCGCCGCGCACGCCGCACTGCACGGCGTCGCGGTCGCTCCTCATTGTCCCAGCGGGCCGGTTTGCTCAGCCGCCTCGATCCAGGTCTGCGCTGGAATGCCCAACTTCCGCCTGCTCGAACTGCAATGGGGCGAGGTGCCGTGGCGCGGCGAAATCCTGACGCCGCCGGAGACCTACGTGCATGGCGAGATCGCGGTGCCCACCGGCCCCGGCTTCGGAGTCGCGCTCAATGAGGACCTGGTGACGAAATACCGCCTGTAGTTTCGAAATATCCAGAACCCACCGATGCCCTCCTTGCTTCGACTCCTGACTTCCACGCTTCTCATCCTGCTCGCCCTGACCAGCTCCGTCCTGGCGGCTGCACCCGGTCTCAGGGCCCTGATAGTGACCGGTCAGACGAATCCCTACCACGACTGGAGGAAGAGCACGCCGCTGATCAAAAAATATCTGGAGCAGACCGGGCTGTTCACCGTCGACGTGGCGACGACACCCGCGCGCGGCGAGGACATGTCCGTGTTTCGCCCGAAATTTTCCGACTACGCCGTCGTGGTCATGGCCTACGAAGGTTCGGAGTGGCCGGCGGCCACGAAGGATGCCTTCAACACCTACATGCTCAACGGCGGCGGGCTCGTCTCGATTCACGACACCGACAACGCCTTCCCTTATTGGAAGGAATGGAACGAGATGATCGGCGTCGGCGGCTGGGGCTTCAAGCCGGACGGCAACATCGGCGCGCGCGACGAAACGTGGGGGCCGAAGATCCGCTGGCGCGACGGCCGGATGGTTCTCGATCACACGCCCGGCAAAGCGCAGCACCCGAAACCGCCGTACGATTACCCGGTCACCGTGCGCACGCCCGACCACCCGATCATGAAGGGACTGCCGCCAATCTGGATGCATGCCCGTGATGAAATTTATAGTCAGCTCCGCGGCCCGGCGAAGAACGTCACCGTGCTTGCGACGGCCGTGCCCGATCCCGCCAAGGCCCCTCCGGCGACCGGCGAGAACGAACCGGTACTCATGACAATCAGCTACGGTCAGGGGCGGGTCTTCCACACCACGTTTGGCCACGTGGCTCCGGCAGACACGGCGCCTTACCCGGCCCTCGATTGCGTGGGCTTCATCGTTACCCTCCAGCGCGGCACCGAATGGGCCGCGACGGGCCGGGTCACCCAACCTGTGCCCGCCGACTTTCCCACCGCCGAGACTGTTTCGCGGCGTTAACCCCCAGCCCAACCCACCGCCGGGGTTCAACCCGGCCCGCATCACTCGTTATGATTCGTCTCACCCTCCTGCTGCTCATCGCCGCGATCGCGTTGCCTCTTCGGGGCGCCGAATCGCCCCGGTCGTTTCAACTGAAGTCCCTGTACCACGTCGGCTACTGGGTCCGCGATATCGCGAAGTCCCGGCAGTTTTATCACGACTTTCTCGGTTACGATGAACCCTACGTGCTCAACCGGCCCGACGGTTCGCTCCAGATGGTCATCATGAAGGTGAACGAGCGACAGGTCATCCTCCTCTTCAACGATCCAAAGATGATCCTCCCGAGTGGCGACAATCTCGATCACCTCGGATTCGAGACCGACAACAATGCGGCCGTGCGCGAGCATCTGCTCGCCCATGGGATCAAGGTTGGCACCGTCAACCGTGGCCGGATCGGAGATCTGCTGCTCGGCGTACGCGATCCCGACAACAACTATTATGAGGTCACCCAGCTCGAACCCGTGGGTCAGTTGCTGAAGCATCAGGGCAAGGGCCTGTCGCCAACCCGAATTTCCGATCGGCTGCGCTCGGCGACCATCCCGGTCGCCGACTTGCCGGCCGCGATGCATTTTTACCGCGACATCCTCGGCTTAAAGCGCATCGACGCCGACCATCATGGACTGGCCATCGCCGGGATTGTACGCGTGCAGGTGTCGGACAGCACCGACTATCTCGAGCTTGTGCCTTACCAACGCGCACCCGGCGCTGAGCCCGCGCGCCGCGCGCCTGAGTACTGTCTCGAGGTGCCTGACGCGGCCAAGGCCTTGGAAATCCTAACCAGTCGCGCCAAAGCGCTCGGCCTGGCCGCACCCGCGCCGTTGAGTCTTTCGCCGGACGGACGACGGCAGACCAGTGCGATTGACCCCGACGGGATTCGCGTGATCTTCCGCGAACCCTCGGCCGCCAAGTAGCCCCGGCGCCTTTCCAACGAATCGACCAGGGGGCAGCGCCGGGCGGAAAACGAAGGGCTTCGACCCGAATTCGCTCCAGCGATCGACCCATAATTCGGCGCTCCAGCACCTCAAGGTAGCCCACAATGGAGGCACATTCGGGCAGGCGGGGGTTCATGCCGCGTCTCGGTGCCTTCGACGTCGATTTTCGACGACGGGGCCGAGGCAGGGAGAATCAGGAAGACGCGGCGTCTGCTCCCCCTGCCTGCTATCTGTCCATTTAGCCTGTCTCATCGTTTTCAGCCTGTCCCTTTAGGCGTTTGCGATCTCGTTTGCCTAGCGGTTCGTCATTTTCCGCCTGTCCCTTTTAAGCTATCCAGATTCCGGTCGGTCGATTTTAGCCTGTCCCTTGTAGAGGATTGGTGCGGACCGACTTGACGAGCTAAGCAATCAGACCAGACTTGGTCTGGTTCTTCTGTATCATGAAGCTTATCAACATTCAGGCTGCCAAGACTCACCTCTCACGGATTGTTGACCAGGTGGTCGCGGGTCAGGACGTGGTCCTGGCAAAGTCGGGTAAACCGCTGGTTCGATTAATCCCGTTTTTCACCTCCCGCCAGCCCCGGACTCCGGGGCTTTTTTGTACCACTACGGACGTGCCGGCGGCCTCGACCCAAGACAGCCTCCGCAGAACCGAGTCCACTCGCTGACACCCGATGCGCCTCTTGCTCGATACTGAGGTCGTCGTGTCGTGGTCGTTGTTCCCGGAGCGCCTGCGCGCCGACACCCGCGCCGCCATCGCGTCGCCCGACAACGAGGTTTTCCTCAGCGCAACCAGCGTCTGGGACATCAATCTCCGGATTGCCAAGCAGAAGCTCTCGCTGCCGGCCAACTTCGCCGCCCGGCTGCTCGCCGATGGTTTCGAGGAGTTGCCCTTCACGGTCGCTCACGCCGCGTGCGCGGCGCAGCTTCCCGTGCTTCACGCCGATCCGATCGATCGGCTCCTCATCGCCCAAGCCCTGACGGAGGGCCTGATGCTTGTGACCAACGATCCGGAAATCGTTCGCTACGATGTTCCCGTCATGGACGCGTGAACCCAGCCCCACTACGACCTCACCGATGCAATTGACCAAACATTGGGCCGCCACCCTCGACGACTACGTCATCGATCTGGCGTGGTCCCCCGATGGCGCGCAACTCGCCGCCGCCTCCGCCGCCGGCCCCGTATCGCTCCTGGCCACGTCCGACGGGGGGCGGTGTCATGAGCTGCCGGGACACTTGGGCGGGACGAACTGCGTCGCCTGGAAATCCGCGCAGCCGACTACGGAAGCGGCCTTGTCATCAATCCTGGCCACCGGCGGCCAGGACGGCGCAGTGAAACTCTGGGATGCGACGACCGGCCAGCACACGGCCACCGCCGTCATCGGCAAAGCCTGGGTCGAGCACCTCGCCTGGCGCCCATCGCCTGAGGTTCAACCCGCAACTCTCAACTCCCCCGCCGCACCCCTCCTCGCGGTCGCCGCGGGCCGGGACCTTGTCCTCCTCAATCCCGACGCCTCCGTCCGGCATCGCTTCAAGCCCGCACCGAAGACCATCACCGCGCTCGCAGCCGAACCGGCCGGAGGTTGTTTCGCCGTGGCGTATTTCGGCGGTGTGGTGCTATGGGATGCGGATGATTTCGGGGCGCAGAAGGAATTCGCCTACGCCAACGGCATTCATGCGCTCGCCTGGTCGCCCGATGGACGCTGGCTGGTCTCCGGCAATCAGGACCCTTCCGTCCACCTCTGGATTCCCGAGCAGGACATCGAGCTCCACATGAGCGGCTACGAGACCAAGGTGAAACATCTCTCGTTCGATCACGGTTCGCGCTGGCTCGCCACGAGCGGGGGACGTGACGCCTGCATCTGGGACTGCACCGGCGCCGGCCCGGAAGGCCGCGAACCCACGATGCTGCCGCACACCGCGCCAGTGTGCGCCGTCGCATTCCAAAATTCACACGGCCTGCTCGCCACCGCGTCGCAGGACGGCGTCGTGCAACTTTGGAGCCCAGAACGCCGCCAGGCGCTGCGGGCGACAATCAAGATGCCCGTCGCCGCCACGCGGCTCGCCTGGTCGCCTGACGACCGCCACCTGGCGATCGGGTCCGAGAAGGGCGTCGTGTATGTCCTGAAATCCGAGGGCTGATTCCATGTCCAGCACCGCTCCCACGCCCGAACCGCGTCCGTCGATCTTCCTCAGCTATGCCTCGGAAGATCGCGCCGCCGCCCGGGCCGTGCTCGAGGTGCTGCCGGCGAAACCCTGAGTCGGTCGGCGAAACGTTCCGATCGCGGCGTGACTGCGATCCTACCTCGAATTCCGGCCAACTGCGCCGTCCGCCCCCGGGCAGTGCAGATTTGACAAGTCCGAAATTCTGCATGCCGAGTGTCGATCCCCCGATCATCCGCCGGCTTCCCAGCCGCCGGTTTCTCCCAAACTCCAACTCCTGCTTCCCATGGCTGAAAAGAAAATCATCACGGTTCTCGGCGCCACCGGCGCGCAAGGCGGCGGCCTCGTCCGCGCCATCCTCAGCGATCCCAGCGGCGGCTTCACCACCCGCGCCATCACTCGCGACATCAACTCCGACAAGGCGAAGGCCCTCCAGGCGCTCGGCGCCGAGGTCGTGGCCGGCGATGTCGATGACGAAGCCAGCCTCCAGCGCGCGTTTGCGGGTGCCTACGGCGCCTACTGCGTCACTTTTTTCTGGGCGCACTTCTCGCCCGATCGCGAAAAAGCCGAGGTGGCCGCCATGGCCCGCGCGGCCAAGGCCACAGGAGTCAAACATGTCATCTGGTCGACCTTGGAAGATACCCGCAAATGGGTGCCGCTTTCCGACAATCGGATGCCGACGCTGCAGGAGAAATATAAAGTCCCGCACTTCGACGCCAAGGGTGAGGCCAACGTGGAGTTCACCCAGGCCGGGGTGCCGACGACCTTTCTCCACACCTCACTCTACTGGGACAACCTGATCTATTTCGGGATGGGCCCGCGCAAGGGGCCGGACGGCAAGCTGGTCTTCGCGCTCCCGATGGGGGACCGCAAACTGCCCGGCATCGGGGCCGAGGATATCGGCCGTTGCGCCTATGGCGTGTTCCAGCGGCCCGACTTGATCGGAAAATCGATCGGCATCGCCGGCGATCATCCCACGGGCGCACAGATGGCTGCGACGCTCGGTCAGGCCGTGAGCCAGCCCGTCGGCTACTACGCGATGCCGTTCGACGACTACCGCAAACTCGGCTTCCCAGGCGCGGACGACCTCGGAAACATGTTCCAGTTCAAGCACGACTTCGAAAAGGAGTTCTGCGGCGCCCGCAGCGTCGAGTTCTCGCGCTCGCTCAACCCAAAGCTGCAGACCTTCGCCCAGTGGGTCGCGACGAATAAGAATCGGATCCCGATCCAGTGATCCGTACGGCTCGATCAGGCCGATCTTGGACAGGATTGACCGGATGAGACGCTGACATGGACAGGAGGGCCAGCCCCGCACCGACTCCGATCGACGCGGGGTTTTATTTTGTCTGCCCGGGCCGATGCCGGCCCGGTCCCAGGTTTTTGGCGCAGCCAAAAACCTAGAAATCCAAACCGAGGAGCAGCTTCATCCGGGTAAAGTCCTGCGCGTTGCCGTCAGGATTGTCCCGCCGAATTTCGTGCCGGATCGAAGTGCTGAGCGTCTCGGTGAGCTTCTTGTTCAACTCGGCGCGGTTCTCCCAGCCTTGGGATTGATTCTGGGCGGGATACCAAACGCCGCGCTGGGTAAAACCCATCTGCCAGGGTAGGCGCAGTTCGATTTCCTCGAACGCCGAGGGCACGCCGCGGGAAGTGTGCGCCCTCGCCGGTTCGAGGGCCCAGGTGTCGAAGAGATTGAGCGAAACGCCTAGCCGGAGTTTGCGTGCCGCGCCGGTGAACACGTTGTAGCCGACACCCAGTTCCTGCTGCATTAAAAGGTATTCGGTGGGGCCACCCTTCTTCCGGCTCGCGCGATCCCACTCCGCACTCGGCCGGTACTGCGTGAACAGCCGCGCGCCGAACTCATGCCGCCAAGAACCGGACGCCTTCAACACATCCGTCGTGAGCACGTCGTTCATCTCGGCATACTCATAACGGGCATTGCCCTGGACTTCGTCGCGCTCCCATTTTCGGCTGAGCCTTCCCTCGAGCGAGTGATTGTTGCGCTCGGCACTGTCCGAGACGATCTCGGTCGAGAAGGCGACGCGACCGTGCAGCGGCCCGAAGAAGTCGCGCACCTTCGCGGTCAGCACCCCGGAGGAGAATTGATCCCAGATCGTCACGCGCTCGTTCTCACGCGCCACCGCGGTCTCCTTGTCCGACAGCGGTACTTTCGCGGCCGGCGTCGGCGCCGGCGGGGCCGCTAGCCGCGAGGCGGCGGCCTTGGCGGCCGCCTCGCCCTTGATCACCACCGCGTCCGCCGCCGGCACGCGTAGTTCGCCGAAGCGCTCCGACTTAAAGACCACCACTCCGCCGGTGGTTTCGACCAGCGTCCCCTGCACCCGATCCCCGTCCTTGTAGACCAGCGTATCCCGCGCGGCCACGACGCTGTCGGAGGCTCGCGCGTGCCCGAACACCGCCCCGCCCGCCACCGCCACGAGGATCAGCCTTCGGACAATGCGAGAAATCATCCCTCTTCGACGCATTCATCCGGCGACTGTTTCAATAATTTTTCCCGAAAACTTTTCCGCGCTCAACCATAGGCGGGCACCGCGGAATTCCGTCGCGGGCCAATCGAAGTCACGCGGATTTCGGCGCGGGTCGGCCAAAAGACCTCAGGCCTTCGCGTGAT